>JAFYSB010000041.1 GCA_017546705.1 Paludibacteraceae bacterium | reverse complement strand
TATTTGTAGCATATATTACAGCCTTACCTATCTTGGTACGTGCCATCTCCTCGCTATATATAAACGACATATTCATTATGCGATTATACATTTCGAGCCTTGCTTCATTTGGTGCTAATACCTCCACGCTGCTACCATATGACAATAGCTTGGCGTATAGCTCCGGAGTGAGAGTTGCACAATACTCAAAATCTGCATACTTGTCCGTTGCCTCTACCTCGTGCTGTGATGGGTGTAGTGGTTGTGAGCGGATAGACTCTACACTTGCTCGCTTGACACGAATACGGATTGTGACCTTGTCCTCTGAAAACTGCTTCATAATAGTTGAATTTTATAGGTTAAACATTATGCACTTTTCTACCTCCATCCACACTGCTTTGGATGATGATTTTACAAAGTGCCCTATATATATAATACGAATAAGCCCCTTTCAACAAGGACAAAATTAGTCGAAATCTGTGTCATGTTTGCATATTTTCTAATTATACATCGTTGATATTCAGCGGATAACGATGACTTTATGCAATATGCAAGTTTTTTTATGTCGAGTTTCCACACTGCGACACTATTCAGGATAAATGGTGAGGCTGGGCATAAACAAAAATCGTTGAAAAGTGAGGAACTTTCCAACGATTCTTATCTATTCTCATAACTCTGATATCTGCATCTATTATATCCGTGTTCGAGTATGTTTCAGTTGGATAGTATTCCCAATAGAATTTGCTGTTTCAACGCTTGAAACAGGCGCACACAGAACACCCTCAAAGCGTTTTACGCCCTGAACTCGACCAATAGTCGTAAGCAATATGTGCATTCTATTCTGCTGCATTTTAGTTCCTGTTTTATCCCACATCTGGAGTGCAAAGATAGTGAATATAGGAGCTTTATCCAAATGATTTTATGGTTTAATCACCTGAACATAAAGGTATATACAGAGTATATTATTATACTCATTGTACATTTCAGCAAATCACCATCTTTCCCCAGCTCTTCAAACCTTTTTCAAACAATCTCCCTACTCTTAAGGCGACAACCAAATAAAACGACAGCGTCAGAGAAACAATTGGCACAATTTTGGGTTTAGCAGGATAAATAATTCAATAATAATCCGATATGAAACAGAATGATAAAAAACATTTGACGGCGGAGAATGGTCGCCCCATTGCCGACAATCAGAACACACAGACAGCAGGCGTGCGTGGCCCTGTAACATTGCAAGATCCTTGGCTCACAGAGAAACTTGCCCATTTTGACCGCGAGGTAATCCCCGAGCGTCGTATGCACGCCAAGGGCTCGGGTGCGTATGGCACATTCACCGTTACGCACGACATTTCGGCATACACCCGTGCCTCGATATTCTCTCAGGTGGGCAAGAAGACCGAGTGCTTTGTGCGCTTCTCAACCGTAGCTGGTGAGCGTGGTGCTGCCGATGCCGAGCGCGATATTCGCGGCTTTGCGATGAAGTTTTATACAGATACGGGCAACTGGGATTTGGTGGGCAACAACACGCCCGTATTCTTCCTGCGTGACCCACTGAAGTTCCCTGACCTCAACCACGCCATTAAGCGTGACCCTCGTACGGGTATGCGCTCGGCAAACAGCAACTGGGACTTTTGGACGCTCCTTCCCGAGGCTCTGCATCAGGTAACAATCACGATGTCGCCACGCGGTATCCCCGCTTCGTTTCGCCATATGCACGGCTTTGGTAGTCACACATATAGCTTCATCGATGCCAACAATCGCCGCACTTGGGTGAAGTTCCACCTGCGCACCTTGCAGGGCATTAAGAATATGACCGATGCCGAGGCGGAGGCTGTGATTGCAAAGGATAGAGAGTCGCATCAACGAGACCTTTTTGAGGCTATTGAGCGTGGCGATTATCCTCGTTGGCAGATGCAGGTGCAGCTGATGACCGAGGAGCAGGCGAAGGAGTATCACATCAATCCCTTCGACCTTACGAAGGTGTGGTATCACGGTGATTTCCCGCTGCACGATGTCGGTATTCTGGAACTCAACCGCAACCCCGAGAACTTCTTTGCCGAGGTCGAGCAGGCGGCATTCAACCCGATGAACATTATAGACGGCATAGGCTTCTCGCCCGACAAGATGTTGCAGGGACGCTTGTTCTCGTATGGCGATGCGCAACGCTACCGCTTGGGCGTAAACCATCACCTAATACCAGTAAATCGCCCTCGTTGCCCATTCCACTCCTACCACCGCGACGGCCAGATGCGTACTGATGACAACGCTGGACGCACGATTGGTTACGAGCCCAATAGCTATGGCGAGTGGAAAGACCAACCGCACCTCAAAGAGCCACCTTTGGCGGTCAATGGCGAGGTCTATAACTACGACGAGCGCGAACTCGACAGCGATTATTACACACAGCCGGGCAAGCTATGGCGACTGATGTCTGCGGAGGAGCAGCGAGCAACTTGCGAGAATACAGCACGTGCAATGGGCGATGCGGAACTCTTTATCAAACAGCGACATATCCGCAACTGCCACCGCGCCGACCCGACCTACGGCGAGGGTGTCGCTAAAGCCCTCGGACTCTCGCTCTCCGAAGCCCTCATCGCCGAAGATCCAGCACATCCAGCTTGGGATTGGAGGTAGCATAAAAGAAATGGAGCCTGTCAATTCGCAGGCTCCATATTCTATTAGTTTGATTTAACAACATCGGCAGGGTTCTCTGTTGCGGCTTTCCACGAGCGGAGGGTAACAAGACCGACAGTTACGGCGAGGACAACGGCGAGGGCAACGATATAGAACCACCAAGGCGAAGCGATGCGGTTGGCAAACTGTTCCAACCAGCGTGAGGTTATATACCACGCCACAGGTGCAGCCACCACGAAACATCCCAGCACAATCCACACATAGCGCAGGTTGAGCATACCAATCATCTGCGAGGTTGTTGCGCCATAGACCTTACGCACGGCAATCTCTGAGCGGCGGTGCTGCGTCTCGAACATCACGATACCGAATACTCCCATCAGGGCGATAACGATAGCCAGAACGGCAAACATACCGATAATGATAGTCTGACGGCGAGTGTCTTTGTACATACCTTCGACATACTCATCAAGGAAGAAGAGCTCCACATCGTCACCATTAGGATTAAATTCCTTGCACAAATTTCTTACATACTTAGCAAAAGCATCGACATCTGTGTGTGCTCCAATGCGAACATAATAGTTATAATTACTGCCCCAATTATTTGAACAGAAGAAAGAGTAGTATTCTGTGGATTTATAACCTGCGGCAGATAGTTTTACATCCTTCATTACGCCCGTAACATCAAATCCATCATGGAAATGGTATCCAATAGGCATACCTACCTCACGGTTTAATGATTGCATAATTATCATCTCGTCGCGATCAGCGGATGATTGAGTAAAACCTTGACCATCTACAATCTCAAAACCAAAGAAGTCGAGGAAGTTCCAACGAACGCTATTAGGGCGCAAAAGGTAGTCCCTGCCTTCATAACTACGACCCCAAGTCTGGTTTGAGTGGAAGATGTTGAAACGCGAACAAGTGGCATCTATTACCGATGGGTGCTGCAAAAGTCGCTCAATTAGAGCTTCATCTTTACCGCCTATGTCGCCGCTATAAAAAGTAACCACATTCTCTCTATCAAAGCCCATATCGAACTTTGCCATATAGCGGTACTGCAAGAAAAATACGGCAGTTACAATAATCAGAATCATTGCAACGGTAAATTGTACGCCCACCATAATGGAGCGAAGTCTACGACCTGTAGCCGATTGGGCAAAGCCACTCTTAACTCCTAATGATGCATTGAATCGTGTAATGTAGAATGCAGGATAGAGTGCTGCGACAAGTGCAAGCAATACCATCAGTCCCACCATTAAGGCAATAACAGGAATATTTTCACCTAACGCAAGTGAGCAGGTCACATAGTTGGCTATAAAACTATCTTGAATTACAATCATTAGGTAGAATGCCAACGATATGGAGATGAGAACAAGACCAATAGCCTCAAAGAGGAAGTTCCAGCGCAGCGTGCCCTGGCTTGCTCCGAAAACCTTGCATATGTTCACAGCTCGCATACGAACGGGAACTAGTGAAAGGAAGAAGTTTACGAAATTTATAAATGCAATCAGCACAATAACAACTGCAATAGCAATGAGAATGGCTGTAGCAGAACGGGAACCCGACTCATAAATCGTACCCTCTGCATCTCGGATATTGTAGTAAACATCGTTCAAGGCAACGAGTCTGATAGGTTGTTTTTTCTCCTTTTCAAGATCTGCTGCCATTTCTGCCGCTTGTTCAGGATATTTCTCCATATACTCAGCAACCATGCCTTTGTACCATTTGCTATATTGCTCTTGCCATGTTTTGGCATAATTGTCTGTATCGGCTCCCTCTTTCATTCTGACGAAGAATGAATAATTCCAGTTACCATTGTGCTGGCCAAATTCAAGGTTGTCGTTGCGAATAATACGGCACTTGTGCAAGAAAGTGTTACGAGGAAAGTCTTCGTAAATTGCAACAATGGTTTGTGGAGACTGTGGCTTACCGTCATTATGCCAGTCGCCTCCCTCATACCAGATTTGATCTCCGATACCTACACCAATCTGCTCGGCTGCCGAATGCGACATAATAACAGTATTGGGCTCAGATATCTTCTTCAAATCACCAGCTAGACAATTAAAACCAAACAAATCAACAACATTAGCATTACCAAAATAAACCCCAATGGAGAATTTCTCGAAATTGTAGTCCGATACACATTTCCATACACGGTCGATATTTGGTTGTGACATTAAAGAGGCTCCAACTTCTGCCTCAGGACACATCTCCAAAGTCTCATAACTTACCGGTTGAGGACAGTTCGTTGACCATACCTCTTTATCCAACCCTCCTGCATCCCAACGTGCCTGCACAAGATAGGTTCTGTCAGAGTCTTTTAGCGAACTGTTGTAAGTTACTGAATACCACACCTGCGATGCGATAATGTAGAACGCCACAAAGGCGAGGGTAAGGCCCAACACATTAAGCAATGAAGCGACCTTGTATCTTCGCAAGGTCATCAAGAAATTTTTGAAAGCGATTTTCATACTGTTTGAGTTTTTAATTTGTTTTGTAGTGGCTTGGGAGGCGGTCAAACCTACCCAAGCCTGGGATGCTTATGGTTTGGTTTTTATAGTGAGTTTAGGGAATTTAGGGAGATTAGGGAGGATAGTGACAATCGCTAAATTCATTAAATTCATTAAGTTCTTTATCTACTCTCAACAAAATTTGTCGTCAGAGTGCTGCATATGTGGTGCATCGTGAACCATCTTTGGATGGGCTGTACTTGGGCGTACTGCCCATTCGGAGATGGGAGGGATGTGCCGCAGATGCTGTGCTATCAC
>JAFYSB010000040.1 GCA_017546705.1 Paludibacteraceae bacterium | reverse complement strand
GATCTCGTCCTTCGCACGCTTCACTTCGAGTCGGAGAGCCGACTCTTTGCTTTGCAGCGTAGGCAAAGTACGTTGGCGCATCTTGAGGTCTTTCTCCAAAGCCTGCAACGATGTTTTATTAAATTGATAATTTATAGCCATGATCTATTATGCTTTTGGCCAATATTTATTTACAAGTTCTTGTTTGATGTTTGCCTCTTCTGGTTTGAAGTATTTGCCGAACAAGGTCCAAGCTACGTCCAACATTTGTGTGGTATTGATGTTGACGTCAATAGCCAAGATCTGTGTAGAATAAGCCTTAGCAAACTCGAGGCAACGCTCATCGTAGTCGGTGAGGTCGAAACCGTTCTCTTGCTTTGTTTTTGCGTTAGCTGCATCGGCGTAGAGACGAACGGCCGCGTTCATCACTTGTGGATGATCCTCACGGGTTTTCTTACCTGCCACCAATTGTTTCAAACGAGACAATGAACGGAATGGATCCACGATAACCTTACCGATATCGCTATCACGACGGAGGTAGAGCTGACCCTCGGTGATGTAACCAGTGTTATCTGGAATAGCGTGAGTAATATCACCACCAGAAAGTGTTGTCACCGCGATGATAGTGATAGAACCACCACCTGCTTCCTCTGGGAATTGAACCGCTTTCTCGTAGATCTTAGCAAGGTCAGAATAGAGTGAACCAGGCATAGAGTCTTTAGAAGGAATTTGGTCCATACGGTTAGACACGATAGCGAGTGCATCGGCGTAAAGTGTCATATCTGTCAGAAGCACAAGCACTTTCTCATGTTTTTGTACAGCGAAGTACTCAGCTGCGCATAGTGCCATATCTGGAATAAGAAGACGCTCTACTGGTGGGTTCTCAGTGGTGTTAACGAAAGACACGATGCGGTCCAAAACACCTGCATTAGAGAACACATTTTTAAAGTAGAGGTAGTCATCGTTGGTAAGACCCATACCACCAAGGATGATCTTATCAGCCTCTGCACGGAGAGCCACATTAGCCATCACTTGGTTGTAAGGTTGGTCAGGATCTGCAAAGAAAGGAATCTTTTGTCCTGACACTAGTGTATTGTTGAGGTCGATACCTGCGATACCAGTAGCGATGAGCTCAGATGGTTGTTTACGGCGAACTGGGTTCACACTAGGACCACCGATCTCTACTTCTGTACCCTCGATAGCAGGTCCACCATCGATAGGATCACCATATGCGTTGAAGAAGCGACCAGCCAATTGCTCGCTCACTTTGAGTGATGGAGCTTTGCCTAGGAATACTACCTCAGCGTTGGTAGGGATACCCTCTGTACCCTCGAACACTTGGAGAGTAACATCATCGCCCATGATCTTAACGACCTGTGCGAGTTTGCCATTCACGGTAGCGAGCTCGTCGTTACCTACACCTTCAGCTTTGAGTGAGCAAGTAGCCTTGGTGATAGCTGTGATTTGTGTATAAATCTTTTGAAATGCTTTTGCCATAGTCGTTATGCTTTGATTTGTTTCTCAGCGAGAAGGTCGTTGAGTTGTTGTTGATATTGATTAAATGCCTCGCTCTTAAACTCAGCGTAGTTCATCTGTTTGCAGAGGTTGATCACGCGCTTGAAGTAAGTACTTACATCGTTGAAATCAGCGAAATCGTAGTCGTGCTTGCAGATATCCATTACGAGGTTGAGGATGTATTGTTGACGCTCCATTGGGCAGACAGCATCGATCTTATCGAATGCATCTTGTTGGAGAACAACGAAGTCAATAACCTCAGCTTTCCAGAACTCCTCGTGATAATCTACAGGTACACCATCATCACCAAGGATGTTGATTTGCTCTTGGATCTCTTTACCACGTTGGAGGTAAGTCTTCATATCATTAACCTTGCCAAGCCACTCACCATCGATGAGGTTGGTGATATACTCCTCAAACTCAGGATATTCGATATACTTAGAGTAAGAATCGATTGGGTTAACAGCAGGGTAACGCTTGCGGTCAGCACGAGCTTGCTCCAAAGCGTAGAAGCAGCGTGCTACTTTCTTTGTACCCTCGGTCACTGGCTCCTTGAGGTTACCACCGGCAGGAGATACTGTACCCAAGAAAGTAACTGAACCTGTAGCACCATTATTAAGGTACACGTAACCCGCGCGCGCATAGAACGCACCGATGATCGCAGACAAGTCCATTGGGAACGCATCTTGACCAGGCAACTCCTCCAAACGGTTAGACATCTCACGAAGAGCTTGTGCCCAACGAGAAGTAGAGTCCGCCATCAAGAGTACACGAAGACCCATTGAACGGTAGTACTCTGCAATAGCCATTGAAGTATATACTGATGCCTCACGAGAAGCAACTGGCATGTTAGATGTATTCGCGATAATGATAGTACGCTCCATCAATTTACGACCTGTGTGTGGATCCTCAAGCTCTGGGAACTCGGTAAAGGTCTCCACAACCTCGTTTGCACGCTCACCGCAGGCAGCGATGATCACGATGTCAGCCTCAGCTTGCTTAGAGATAGCGTGTTGGAGCACAGTTTTACCTGTACCGAAAGGACCAGGGATAAATCCTGTACCGCCCTCGCAGATTGGGTTAGCGGTATCGATAGTACGCACACCTGTTTCAAGGAGTTTGAATGGACGTGGTTTGCTCTTGTATGCAAGTACAGGCTTCTTTACTGGCCATTTTTGCACCATAGTTACATTGTGGTCATTGCCCTCAGTATCGGTAAGAACTGCGATAGTGTCGTTGATCTTGTACTCGCCAGCAGCTACGATGCTCTTAACGGTGTATTGACCTTCGAACACGAAAGGCACCATGATCTTGTGTGGTTGATAGTTCTCATCTACCTCACCCAACCATGCAGCAGCCTCAACCTTGTCGCCTACTTTAGCGATTGGTTCGAACTTCCAAAGTTTCTCCTCATCAAGTGGGAAGTTATACTCACCACGTTGGAGAAACACGCCAGTCAACTTATCGAGGTCGTTTTGTAGACCATCGTAGTTACGGCTCAAAAGACCAGGACCCAATGTTACCTCTAACATGTGTCCAGTAAACTCTACGGTATTGCCGACTTTCAAACCACGTGTGCTCTCGAACACTTGAACATACACGTTGTCGCCAATCACCTTGATGACCTCTGCCATCAATCGGGTGTTACCGATAGTGATGTAGCAGATTTCGTTTTGTGATACAGGTCCATCAACCACCACGGTCACAAGGTTGGAGATGATACCTTTTACTTTTCCTGTTGTCATATTGTTTTTATTCTTTATTTTCGATTAAGGAGCAAGGACAAAGAGTCAAGACTGATTACTATCAACTAAATAGTCACTACTGATTTGTCTTGGTTCCTAGTTCTTGTCTCTTGGTTCCAAATCTCGTTATGCGAGATTGATTCCTTTTTTCATATCTGCTACCAACTCGCGGAACACTTTCTCGCCTTGCTCTACAGTAAGGAGAGCCCAACGATTGAGCATTTCAGCTTGCAAGTAGTAAGCCAATACATTTTCAATAGAGAAGTTAACAAAGAGTGTTTTCTCCTCTAACCACGCAAAACGAATAGCATCCATTTGCATTTCGCGCTCCATAAGGTTGTTGATATCAACCAATGCCATTACCTCTGAAAGGTTATCCATCACACCTGCCAATCCAAAATCCTTTTGTGGAAGGTCCTTGCGGAGAATCTCAGCCACAGGGCTGTTACCAACAATCGCACGACGAACATCAAAGCCATGACGGCGGCAGATAGTCGCAGCCAAGACATTGTTCATATCTTGATTGAAGGCAAACCACTTGCGAACAAATTGGTTTTTAGATTGCAGGCCGATTTCGTACAACACCTGCATGCGCAAGTCAGTCTCTGACAATGTAGCACGAGCATCTTCCCACCAAGTAGGTTGACCGATGATGGTCTCATCGTATTGCTCGATTGCCTCAAGAACTTCTGGTGCATCAGATGGCATACGCAACATTGAGAGCAGCGCAAGATCTTTCTCTAAGAGTGTCTCAGAGAAAAGATCAAGTAGAGCCTCCATCGACATTGGAGCCTCTCCACCCGCTTTCAAGTCAGGCAAACCAGCTAATAAACATTCGTATCCCATATTTACTTTGTTTAATATTGTTCAGATGTCCAGTCGCGCATTGCGCTTGTTCAAAGATACTCCTAAACTTCTAAACTCCTAAACTCCTGAACTCCTAAACTATTAGAATAACAAATCGATGAGTTGTGGACGCAAGAACTCTTTGAAGTACTCTACAAACTCCTTCTCACCGAAGTTCAACTTGTAGCCACCTTTCTCAGGTACGATAGCGAAGTCGGTCTTGATGCCTTTTACTTCGTTGATCTTCACACCTTTCTCAAGGAGACCTTTCGCGTTAGCAGCGAAGTATGCCTTCAATGCCTCTGCGTCTTTTGCCTCGATGGTTACATCGCCATCTTTCGCCATTTGCTCAGCCAATTTAGCGATTACGCCTTGCATAAATTTAGCATCTGCAGTAGCAGCTTTCACGCTATCAGCAGCCACTTTCTCTGTAATCAAGTTAGTAACTTCGGTCTTGAGCGCGCTTACGCTTTGCTCTGCAAAGAGTTTCAACTCGGCACGAGTGTTTTTGTCCAACTCTGCCAATTTTGCTTCTGCAGCAGCCAATTTCTCTGCTGCCTCTTTCTCGGCTTTAGCCACGATAGCAGCTGCTTGCTCTTGTGCTTTTGCCACAATGGCTGCTGCCTCGGCATTACCTTTCTCCACGCCTTCCGCGTAGATCTTGTTGGTCAATTCTGATAGATTCATTTTGTATATCTTTTTATTAATTATTCGCTTCTTTTTTGCTTTTTTCTGAGCGTTCGCCCATAAAAGCCCAAAATCGCTACAAAGGTACGACTTTTTTTCGATATACACAAATAATAATTGGAAATTATTGTTTTATTGCTGTATTTTCAACTTTTTCAACAATTGCTATGAGAGCGGAGAGATAATCGCCTCTAAAAAAAATAGTATGTGGAACTTTAATCAATCATGTAGGAACGCAAACGGAGCGCTACATCAAAATTACCCTGATATTCAGGAGCAATGTAGGGCTCTTTAATATCCATATACACTTCTCCGCGCGCTGGAATTTCAATGGGGCTTTTAATTTGCTTAAAACTCACCTTATTACCCTGCTTATCAAAGTAATAGACGCTCACAAAGAGATGAGTGATTCTGCTTTTGCGATTATTCTTCAGTACCAATCTGCCTTTGTTGTTTTTTAGTTGAGTGTATCCCACCAGTTCTACCGATTTTCTTCGTATCTCACCTACCCCATCCAAACAGATATCGCAAGATTGCTCGCTATTCGCCGCATGATATTGACGAATACCGATATTACTCCCCTTTTGTGCAATTATCTCTGGCACCTCTTCCGTATAAGTCTGATCACTGCTCGTACTTTCCCAAACGGCTATCAGCATTGCCCCTACCACGACAATAATCAACAACCATATTCCCCTTCGTGATTTGTTGTTGCAGGTTTCATTGTTATCGTACCCATCATATCGTTCGTCTTCATGCGGATTGCGATATATTTCAAACTCCTCATTTCTTTTCATATGCGTTGATTTTAAAATGCTAAAACTATAAAAACGCCTCTTAAAGTAAGGTTAGATTAGCGATAAATACGGCTATAGTCGTCGTATTTGGCATACCCTTGTAACACAAACTCCACTCTATAAAAAGGGTTGTCTGATATACCTCTCACTTTAGGTATCTTAAATGTCTTGGTTTCGTGAGGTTGGATTATTGTGTACATGTAGCGTCCACTTCTAGTATTGAAGGTTTGATAATAATTCTTACGGGCGCCATAATAATAAATACGAGCATCAAAGCTTACTAATACTGTGTCCGTATTATTGCGCAAAGTAATTTTAACTTTGTCTTGAAATCGCATTGGACGGATTTTTTCCAGAGTTACCGCCTGCGGGTTAAAAGCAGAGTCATTCATTTCCACTACTGGCAACGTAGCTATATGTCCTCTCTCTCCTTTAAACTGATAAACATCGCAATAGTCCAATGTAAATATGAGGAGAATATATAACAATACGCCTTGCAACTTATCCTTCATTTTGGCAAATGGATTATCTTTTTCGTCTGGTGGTGCTACCTCCACCGCTTTCTCATCATATTCGTCATCTGCCTCCTCATTCTTTACAGCATCTTCATCTACTATCGGTTCGTTATACTTTACATATTCACCATTCATTACCATAGTCAACCAATCCGAAGAGGAACGATTTTTTTTCTCATTCTTCTTCTCATTATTAGGCTCATTGGAGGGATGTTCGTGGTGTTTTACATCTTGCTCTGTCATACTTAAAATGCAGTTTTATCATATCACCCCGCAAAATTACTGAAAATTTCTAATATATGCAATTTTTTTCAGAAAAAGTATATAATTTTTAAGGTTGCTATTATGTTAAATTACCCTTAGAACCTTTAACACTCTGAAAACTTTTTTACCTAAAATTTGCAAAAACGTAAATTTTGTTGTACCTTTGCAGCATTATTTCAACACATCCGATTATGCCACAAATGATCATGTTGGGCAGTGAGATGATTCGCATCAACCCTGCCAAGAAAACTATTGAGTATTCCACTTCACAAGGCCGCAGTTGGTCCACGAGATATAGTAGTAGTTCCTGCGGCGAGTTTATCGACCTCCTACCATACGGCAGTGAACTGCTGGCAGTTACGAGCAAAGGTGTGTACTACTCCACCTCGCAAGGACGTAGTTGGTCGTCGAGATACACGAGTAGCACCTGCGGTGAATTTCAATGCTTGATGGACGGAGGCAGAGAACTACTTGCCCAAACCTCCAAAGGCCTCTACTACAGCACCTCCAGCGGCAGATCGTGGTCAAAGAGGAGATAAAAGATGGAAATCACCAACCTACTTGAATTTAGTCACCGCGCACAGTTGCGCGAGTGGCTAGAACACTATGCCGCTTCGGACAAGGAATGTTGGATAGCCATGTATCGCGTGAAACGCCCTATCTTTTCCTAAAATTGGTTGACAGTTTTTGGTTTTTTCTAAATTGATTATGATGTGCTATCTTCGGGATATCTTCGAGATATCTTCGGGATGAAGGGTAAACGTATTATATACCCAATAAAGAGACGTTTTTGATCCGAAGGGTAAACATTCAACGTGGCACGCAAGTGCCGTTTTTTTTGTCTTAATCTAAAAAACGAACGAATTTTCAGAATATAGTCCCAAAAGTTTGCATATGTCAAAAAAAAGCAGTACCTTTGTCGGCTGGTATGGAAATTAAGAATTTAGAATTATGAAATCCGACCAAAATATTGCGTGTAAATAAAAATAATATAAACAATTAAAGATTTTTTAAGACAATGGACAACAAAAAACGTGTTTATACCTTCGGTAACGGTAAGGCTGAAGGTAACGCATCAATGCGAGAGACATTGGGCGGTAAGGGCGCAAACTTGTCTGAGATGAACCTTGTAGGCGTTCCAGTGCCTCCAGGTTTTACTATCATCACAGATGTTTGCAACGAGTACTACGAAGTAGGTCAAGAGAAGATCGTTGAGATCCTTGACAAAGAGGTAAAAGCAGCTGTAGCTCACGTAGAGAGCTTGATGAATAATACTTTTGGCGATCCTAAGAATCCACTTTTGCTTTCAGTTCGTTCTGGTGCTCGCGCATCTATGCCAGGTATGATGGATACCATCTTGAACCTTGGTTTGAACGATGAGGTGGCTGCTGGTCTCGTAGAGAAGACTGGTAACCCACACTTCGTATATGATAGCTATCGTCGTTTCGTACAAATGTACGGTGACGTAGTTCTCGGTATGAAGCCAGTAAACAAAGAGGATATGGATCCATTCGAGGCTATCATCGAAGAGGTGAAGGAGATCCGTGGTGTGAAGTTGGATAAGGACTTGACCGTTGACGAGTTGAAGCTCCTCGTAGCTCGCTTCAAAACAGCTATCAAGGATCAAACTGGTCACGACTTCCCAACCAACCCAGTAGAGCAACTCTGGGGCGCTATCTGCGCTGTGTTCCGCTCTTGGATGAACGAGCGTGCTATCCTCTATCGTAAGATGGAAGGAATTCCAGATGAGTGGGGAACTGCCGTAACCGTTCAATCAATGGTGTTCGGTAACATGGGTGAGACATCTGCTACTGGTGTATGCTTCAGCCGTGACGCTGCTACAGGTGAGAACCTCTTCAATGGCGAGTACCTCGTTAACGCACAAGGTGAGGACGTGGTAGCTGGTATCCGTACTCCACAACAAATTACCCTTGAGGGTAGCCGCCGTTGGGCTGCGCTCCAAGGTATCAGCGAGGAAGAGCGTGCTAGCAAGTATCCTTCTATGGAGGAGGCTATGCCAGAGATCTACAAAGAGCTCGACGCTATCCAAACCAAACTTGAGAACCACTACCGCGATATGCAAGATATGGAGTTCACCGTACAAGAGGGTAAACTCTGGTTCCTCCAAACACGTAACGGTAAGCGTACAGGTACTGCGATGGTGAAGATCGCTATGGACCTCGTTAAAGAGGGTCTTATCGACGAGAAGACTGCTATCAAGCGTTGCGAGCCACAAAAGCTCGACGAGCTTCTCCACCCAGTATTCGATTCTAAGGCATTGAAGGCTGCTAAGGTGATTACCCAAGGTTTGCCAGCCAGCCCAGGTGCTGCTTGCGGTCAAATCGTATTCCACGCTGACGACGCTCAAGAGTGGGCTAAGGACGGTCACAAAGTGGTGATGGTTCGTATCGAGACCAGTCCTGAGGACTTGGCAGGTATGTCAGCTGCTGAGGGTATCTTGACTGCTCGTGGTGGTATGACCTCTCACGCTGCTGTGGTAGCTCGTGGTATGGGTAAGTGCTGCGTTTCTGGTGCAGGCGCTATCGTGGTTGACTACAAGGCTAAGACCTTGACCGTTGAGGGTGTTACCTACAAAGAGGGTGATTACATCTCATTGAATGGTTCTACCGGTCAAGTTTACGCTGGTCAAATCCCAACCAAGGCTGCTGAATTGAGCGGCGACTTCAAAGAGCTCATGGATCTCTGCGACAAATATACACACTTGCAAGTTCGTACCAATGCTGATACTCCACACGATGCTCAAGTAGCTCGTGACTTCGGTGCTAAAGGTATTGGTTTGACCCGTACAGAGCACATGTTCTTCGAGGATAAGAAGATCGTGGCTATGCGCGAGATGATCCTTTCTAAGGATGCTGAGGGTCGTGAGAAAGCGCTTGCTAAGCTTCTCCCTTACCAAAAGGCTGACTTCAAGGGTATCCTCGAGGCTATGGACGGCTATCCAGTGAACATCCGTCTCCTCGATCCTCCATTGCACGAGTTCGTACCACATGATGCTGCTGGTCAAGAGACTATGGCTGCTGAGATGGGCGTAAGCGTACAAGAGATCAAGCAACGTGTTGACTCATTGGCAGAGAACAACCCAATGCTCGGTCACCGTGGTTGCCGTCTTGGTATCACCTTCCCTGAGATCACCGCTATGCAAACTCGCGCTATCTTGAGCGCTGCTTGCGAATTGAAGCTTGAGGGTAAGAACCCAATGCCAGAGATCATGGTTCCACTGATTGGTATCCTCTATGAGTTCCACCAACAAAAGGAGATTATCGAGAAAGTATCTAAAGAGGTGTTTGCTGAGTACGGCGTAGAGGTAGAGTTCGAGATCGGTACTATGATCGAGATTCCACGTGCTGCCCTCACCGCTGACCGCATTGCTACTGAGGCTCAATACTTCTCATTCGGTACCAACGACTTGACACAGATGACCTTCGGTTATAGCCGTGACGATATTGCTAGCTTCTTGCCAGTATATCTCGAGCAAAAGATCTTGAAGGTGGATCCATTCCAAGTATTGGATCAAAACGGTGTAGGTCAACTCATCCAAATGGCAGTCGAGAAAGGTCGCGCTGTTCGTCCAGGATTGCGTACTGGTATCTGCGGTGAGCACGGTGGTGAGCCTTCATCTGTTAAGTTCTGCGCTAAGGTAGGTATGAACTACGCATCTTGCTCTCCATTCCGTGTGCCTATCGCACGTTTGGCTGCTGCTCAAGCTGCTGTAGAGGAGTAATTACTCGAAAATCGTTAAGGACTTTAAGGACCTTAAGGTCTTTAACGATACTCACAAGAATAAGAAAAAGAGTTGCTTCGGCAACTCTTTTTCATGTTTTATACTCTTCTATTTCTTCTATTGAAGGGGAGACTAGGTAGGGTCCACCTCCTCCATCGGCTGCTCCCGACTAGCATCCAACCCCAGCAATACAAAGTCCGCACGCTTAAAATCAATCTTCTTTATATCCACACACCTTATATTACTATTATACATCGTGCGATAGTACAAACGCTGATTCTGCAAATCACTCACTATCGTCACTTGCGTAGCGCTTGGCATGTCGGGCGCCAAATCAGGGTCACTAAACTGCACCCCAACAGGGATATCAAAGTTGTTCATTATGTGAAACGCCTGTACCACCGTCTCTTCTGATGTTTCCAATCGTGGTGCAGTGCTTTGGAAGATAGTAGCACGCACGAACCTGCTCGGAGAGGTCATATCGCCAGGCATTCCATGCAATCCAGTGCCTCCACTAAAGGCCTTCAACGTCAGTGCACCTATCTCACGTTCCTTCACGGCACCTGCCATCAAGTTCACGTAATTGTTTAGGTTGGTAATATGCCACGTCAATTCAGGCGAATTGGTCAATACACCCAGCGGATTTTCGTGAATCTTCACCTCCTGATTCACTATCTCCACCACCACTTGCCTACCCGATGGCTCGGTCACGCGCCAGTGTACGGTAGAGGCACGAGGGTCAGTACCCACCACTCGAATAGTAGGCAACAGCGCCACCATCTCGTCTATCGTAGCACATGTGCTCAGCACCCATGCCACAAACTGCATATCACTCACTGTCAGCGACTTATCTTCTTCCTTGTATGGCATATATTCGCCATAATCAGGAAAATAGAACAAGCCAGCTCCCAGTCCTGCTTCGTTGATACCTTCCATCACAAAGGCATTATCTTCCACGGCTATACCCACATATCCGTAGTTCGCCACGAATTGTTTACCTTCTTTGGTGCCGTCAGGCAGGAAGGACACTTGTTTCTGCCCTCGTGGCATGACCACAAGCATCGTGTTTAATGGAGTGGCAGCCCATTCAATGGTGCGTGCTGTAATAGGTTGATTACTTTGTGTGTGCAGAGTGATTCCTGTACACGCGTTTGCTTCGGGCAACGCCATTGCCCACGTCATCAGAGCGATGACTACGATTTTTCCTTTCATAGTTTTACGTTTTTGGTTTAATATCTGTTATCCCTCTCCTTACAATGGAGGCGAGTTGTAGTTAACTGTTAATTGTCAAATGTCAAATCCTGTGCCAAACCCCTATCCTATAGCGCAGAATCTATCTCGCATATCTCAACTTCTCTTCCTCTAAACTATAAATAGTAGATTACATTGTGTTGTTCTATCAACTGAAACCACCCTATTACCATTGAAACTTTTAAAACTTTTTTCACTCAAAATTTGCAAATCCGCAAATTTTATTGTACCTTTGCACCGTGAACCTGCGCCGAGGGATGTCTGCACGTCATCGGCGAGGGGAGCAGACATAAATAAAAGGCGTTTATTAGCGCTCTGTTCTGACACTTTGAAATCTCGCAAATTTCAGTACATTCAGGACTTAGCAACGGTAGATGTCCTACGGGGTATAAAACTATCCCTCATGTGCTTATTTAGTGGTGGTACATTTCCCGCGCATGTGCGTATGCGCATACGCGTACCATGTAATTAATTGTAAAATAGCACAGAGAGTATTTATATTCGGCGTGGGCTTCGCGTTGTCGGTTCTAATGTACAAGGCAATGCGAGAGCCTCAAAGTGTGGAACTGGCAAGGACGAGTTCCACGCTTTATTGTATATTTATACCAAAATGGAGCGTTTGGACTTAAATTCTAATACAATTTTAGATACATAAGAATGACTCCATTGCCAATATTCTTAGGGATTCAATGAAGTGCATGATATAGTATAAATCAAATTAATAATATTTTTAAAAGTTGTGCCCGACACGTATTTAGTGATAATATTATGAAAAGAGTTTTTTTATTTCTGATGTTATGTGTTTTGACGCTTGTTGGTACTAATGCTCAAAATATCAACGCAGATTCTAATCTGTTGCATCGTCAGCATTGTCATTACATGCTTGGTGATGTGACACTGAATCAAACTGAGTATATGAGTTTCTTACACAGTAATTGTCTGCCAGCATATCAAGAATTTTTAAGTGGATATAAACTTTCTCAAACTGGATGGGCTGTGTTTGGATGTGGAATGGGATTAACTACATTTGGTGCTATTTTACTTGTTCTTAATCCAAAGAATAGTGATGGTTCCATAATGCATGCTACAGGAATATCATTTTTGGTTTCAGGAACATGTGCTACATGGTTGGTAGGTATACCATCTTTATGTGTGGGTTATCGTCGCATGCATAATAGCGTCAATACATATAATGTGATGCAGAAAAAAGATGCTTATGCGTATTGGAGTTTGCAAACAAGCAACAACGGTATAGGAATTGCGTATAACTTCTAAGAAATGAGGAATTTAATACTAGTTGGTGCTCTCTTATGGATTAGTTTATTCATAGGATGCCGAAATGAAAGATTGCCTCAAGCAATATATATACCGCAAACTCCTAATTACGAGGATACGATGATGTGGTATATTGAACAGAATGCCCATAGTGCAGGTGCTGATGTGTTCTATATTCCATCTACGTGGGAATATGATTGGTACAATGAAGATGGAGTTGTATCTCATTATGCTGACCCTTACAATATCGTACATCGTAATAATATGAAAATAGAAATATTGAAAATAGCTGATTATATGGCAGAAAACAATAACTTCTATTCTCCATACTATCGTCATATTACTCTTGATACATGGGCTACGCTGAATGAGGACACAATCAACAGACGATATCATGCCATATCTTTCGTTGATATTCAAAATGCATTCCAACATTATTTGAATCATTATAATAATCAGCGTCCATTTGTACTTGCTGGGTTTAGTCAAGGTGGCAAATCAGTCGTGGAACTCATGAAAACATTTTCCGAAGATATTCGCCAACGAATGGTAGCTGCATATGTGTTGGGTTATAAAGTAACACCCGCAGATACATTAGTCGCACCTTGGATTGTTGCAGCCAAAGACTCTATTGACACAGGAGTGACAATTTGCTACAATTCTGTTTCTCATATAGAACATATCAAACCTATTGTTAGTTCCCCTAATGTTATGTGTATCAATCCTGTCAATTGGCGAACAGATTCAACACCAGCAACTTTGCATGATACAATTATAGTGACTCTTTCGACAGAGTATAATGTTTTACAACTGGATGGCTTTGATGGTAGCTATCTTCCTAATATTTTAAATATCTTGAATGTTGGTGATTATCACGGAATTGAGCCTTGGCTTTACAGCGAACAACTAAGAGATAATATTCAACTACGAATTCATAAATTTAATCAAAACAACAATAGTGTTGTTTATAACTCATCAAATTATTAAAAACAAATGAAAAAAATTTTCAATTTGGCAGTTGTGTGCTGCTGCGTATCAATGGCATTAGGATTAACATCCTGCGAGGAAACTATTACAATGCAACAAGCTTATTCCTTTGGAATCAGCGAAAATTCTGGAACCCTATCGGATTTAGCAGCCGTCGAAAATTATCTAAAGGTAGAGAAAAAAGTTCCTTATGGAGCAGTAGTTACAGAAGGAAGTAACGAAAAAGATTGTGATGCTAAAGCAGCACAACTATTTAATGAAGCTGCTGCAAAACTTTCTTACGAAGAACTTGCTAAAGTCGTATCCGAAAACTATACATTCGTATATTCCGCAAGACGCTATGACAAAGCTGGAAACTTGGTTGTAATTGGAGAATGGGCATATCCAAAGAAATAGTATCACTCTAATACAAAAATATATTAAAATCATTCAAAAAAGCAATCATCTCAATTATTCAAACTAATTGAAGTGGTTGCTTTTTTCTCCTGAGAGAAGAAAAATATGCTAAATATTTTCTGCATATCTTCCGCACAAATCCTTTCAAAACAGAAGGTTTCTATAGCATTATTATAGCGACATCCTAAACACGTATTATCATGAAAAAGTTCCTATGTTTGGCATTGTGCCTATTGGCAATGACATTCACCTTGATGTCTTGCGAAAACACGAATTGCACTTCTGAAAAAGTGCTAACAGGAAATGTAGTTGATGTACTTGCTAAAGACATTTATCCTGGTGAGGTCACCATCAAAGACGGCAAGATTACTTCTATAAAGCGTATTGACGGAGAGTATGACACCTATATTCTGCCTGGCTTCGTAGATGCACACATACACATCGAGAGTACACTCATGACCCCCGAGAACTATGCTCGTATGGCAGTTGAGAATGGTGTGGTGGCAGCCATATGTGACCCTCACGAAATAACCAACGTGTTGGGCATTGAGGGTATTGATTATATGATTGACAATAGCAAGAAAGCACGCTTCCACTTCAATTTTATGCTCCCTTCTTGTGTCCCCTCTACCAACCACGAAACAGCAGGTGCTACCATTGATGCGCAACAAACGGCACAACTAATCGCGCGTGAGGATATCATAGGACTGGCAGAGATGATGAACGCACCTGGTGTTATTTATGAGGACGCGGAGGTGATGGCTAAGATACAAGCCACGCATAATGTTGGTAAACCTATTGACGGACACGCTCCGAAGGTAACAGGCGAAGACCTGCGTAAATATGTGGCTGCAGGTATCTCCACTGATCACGAATGTTCCTCTGTCGAAGAAGCCAAAGAAAAATTGGATTTAGGTATGAAAATCATCATACGTGAAGGCAGTGCGGCATGCAACTTCGAATCGCTCTATCCTATCATAGGCGAATACCCAGAAATGA
Organism: Paludibacteraceae bacterium; assembly: GCA_017546705.1. Lineage (GTDB taxonomy): Bacteria > Bacteroidota > Bacteroidia > Bacteroidales > Paludibacteraceae > Colicola. The sequence goes on along the minus strand of JAFYSB010000040.1, from coordinate 13,482 downwards.
CACTCTTTTGCTCTGATGACATGTATCCTGACGATATAACAGAAATAGGATATATCAACGGATTGGTTAGAAGGTCAGTGGCTAAGAACCTACCTCTATGGAATGTGCTCCAAACAGCATGCACCACACCAGTGAAGCACTATAACCTCAAAAGCGGACTCCTGCAAGAAGGCGATCCTGCCGACTTTATCGTGGTAAATAATCTACAAGATTTCCAGATTCTATCCACCTACATCAATGGTTATGAAGTATATAACGCCAAAAACGGCGTAACGGATGCTCTGCAAACCAAATATGAATCTTCTACTACATTCAATCTAAATAAGTTTGAGGCAAAAAAGATTACAACTGATGCGCTGCAAGTTAAGTGTGAAGGAAAGAAAATGAAAGTAATCACCGCCACCGAGGGTTCGCTTATCACAGGCGTAGAGATCGTTGAGCCAAAGAGCGATGCCACAGGCAATGTGATTACGGATGTGGAGAATGGTATTGCCAAACTGGTGGTGTACAACCGATACGCCATAGCAGACGAAATTGTACCTCAAGTGGCATACATCAAGGGATTTGACTTGCAAAAAGGTGCTTTGGCTTCCACAATCGCCCACGATTCGCACAATATCATTGCCTTGGGCTGCAACGACGAAGACATAGTTCATCTAATCAACCTTCTCATAGAGGAAAAAGGTGGCGTTGCCGTATGCGATGGTCAAGTGACCAAATGTCTACCACTGCCTATTGCAGGACTGATGACCACACTCCTGCCAGATCAAGTTTCAGAGAAACATACCGAACTGAAGAACTTGGCTGCTAGCATGGGTTGCACCATCAATGCACCATTTATGACACTTGCTTTCATGGCGTTGCCTGTAATTCCAGACTTAAAACTGACGGATAAATACCTATTTGATGGTATTACTTTCTGTCAAACCTCTCTTTGGGCTGATTAAACATACTCACTCGTTGGCTTGTAAGACTTACGACAACCATCAAACTGCAACGAGAAATAAGATTAGGGATTTACAGATTATAGGTTATTGTGTTGTTTGAAGCTAATTTTCGCCTACAGATAGGGCACAAATAGGCCACAGATGTGCTACAGTGGTCGCGAAGTGGTCGCGTAGCCCGAAGAGAACTTGCAGAAGCTTCTATACAACCTATTAACCCCAGGCTACTGTCTATCTATACAGAGCCAAAAATGCAATAAATCGCACTTAAAAGTGAACTTTTATTCGATTTATTTGCATTTGTGCATATTTTTCTGTACCTTTGCACCGCATTTGCGGCATTAGCACATCGGTAGTGCATCGGCTTCCCAAGCCGAGGAGGCGGGTTCGATTCCCGTATGCCGCTCTTCGCGTTCGGCAACAAGGTCGCAATGACTGCCGCTTGCGGCATTAAGCGACTTGTGCCTCCGCTCTCCCCAAAATTTAAAAATTTTCGGGGACCCCATTAAAGAGGGGAGGCTATCTCGCGAAGCGACACAACCTGAGCAGAGCGCACACAACGTGAGCGAAGCGAACAAAAAAATAGTGTATCGGTCTATCGCGGGATAAGGGAAGAAAAGCGTATGGCTTTAATCCCCTATCACGAGGAAAGTCCGGGCAGCATAGAGCACCATCGCGGTTAACGGCCGTCAGGCAGCAATGTTTGGTCCCTGCAAAAGAGACGAGTAATCTGCAAAGAGGAAGTGATACGAGCATACGATGGGCTGCAATTCCAAGTATACCAGTGTAGGAGCGCTGCTCGCGCAAGCTGGAGGGTAGGAAGCAATAGAAGTGCGTAGTAATACGTTGCTCAAGATTAATGATAGACACCCCTCGTGGGTACAGAACCCGGCTTATAGATGCGCTATTTTTTTTAAGACAATAAAATCATCCTTAAGGACCTTAACGCCCTTAAGGACTCTAAAGATAACAATACTATGACAAAAAAACTTTTCCTTTTTATTGCACTCTTTAGTGCATTATCTTTGCAAGCTAAACCTCGTATTGATCGTGCTGAGCCACTATGCTGGTGGACAGAAATGAATTGCCCACTCACATTGTTGCTACATGGTGAGGACCTTGCCGATGCACAAGTAACTATCAATCAGTTGCACAACGGTCGCATCATGAAAGGTGTATGTACTGGTTTGCAAGTAAAGGGCCAACATAATGCAGAGAGCCCTAACTACCTCTTTATAGATTTGGCAGTAAACGAGCCTGGTACTTATCGCATTACTCTCAAAAAAGGCAAACGCACCACTAGTGTAGATTATACCATTCATACCCGCCGTGAAGGTAGTCGCGAGCGTCAAGGCTTCAATTCATCAGATATGATCTACCTCATCATGTCAGACCGCTTTGTGGATGGTGATGAGAGCAATAATACCCTTCCTCAAATGGCTGAAGCAGCAAATAAAGCGAATGTACACGGACGTTTTGGTGGTGATATCCAAGGTATTATCAACAGCCTTGACCATATCGCTTCACTTGGTGCTACTGCCATCTGGCCTACCCCACTCTTGGAAGACAACGAGGCTGCATGGTCGTACCATGGTTATGCATGCTCTGACTATTATCATATCGACCCTCGCTATGGCAGTAATCAACTCTATTGCGAGATGGTGGAGAAAGCACATGAGAAAGGCATTAAATTTATCATGGACATGGTGCCAAACCATTGTGGCGGTACCCATTGGTGGATGAAGGATCTTCCTTACCAAGATTGGATTAACCAATTTGACACATTTACCAATACGCATAATGTGTTCTCAGCTAACTACGACATCAATGCATCGCAATACGACCGCCAACTCTCTAATCGCGGTTGGTTTGATCGTCCAATGCCAGATATGAACTTAGAGAATCCTGACCTGCTCAAGTACTTCCAACAATGGGCAATTTGGTGGATTGAGTACGCCAATCTTGACGGTTTACGTGTGGATACCTATCCATATATTGAGATGATTCCTGGTAGCGAATGGGTGAAAGCTATTATGGATGAGTATCCTAACTTCAATATTGTAGGCGAATGTTGGACACGCCCTACTCCAGCCGTTGCATATTGGCAAACAGGCGTGAAGAACCATAACGGCTTTGATAGCCACATGCCAAGTGTAATGGACTTCCCATTGGAAGAAGCAATCCGTCAAGCATTGGAGAGTGATAATCAAGGTTGGGGCGGTGGTCTCACACGCGTTTACGACGTGCTGACAATGGATTATATGTACGCGGATGTCAATGATGTCCTCATTATGCTCGGCAACCACGATATGGATCGTATCACCGATGTGGTGAAAGACCAAGACCCACGTCGTGTGAAATTGGCATACACCCTCTTGGCAACGATGCGTGGTATTCCACAAGTATTCTATGGCGATGAGTATGCCATGAAGTCATCCGACCGCAGTTTGGGTCACTCTACCCTGCGTATGCCATTGCCACTTGGCGAGCAAGTCACAGCAGAGCAACAAGATATGTTTGACTTCCAAAGCAAGTTGTTCCAATGGCGTAAAGGTGAACCTGTCATTCATACAGGTCGTACCATGCACTTCATGAGTCGTGACAATACCTATGGTTTCTTCCGCTACAACGATAGCGAAGCAGTATTCGTATTCGCCAATGCAAGCGCAGATACTCGCACTATCCCTACCGCTAACTATGCAGAGATTCTTAGTCAATACAATCCTGTTGGTGTAGATGTAATCACTGGCAAAACCTACGATCTCAGTCAAACAGATATTGTAGTAGAGCCACTCTCTACAATCATTGTAAAACTCCAAAAGTAGTTGAACAGTGTCAGAAGCCAAGTCCAGCATAGCGGGATTAGCCAAAGGCGTTTTTAAGGATCGTGGCAGCAAGTTCCTTGCTTTTGCTGAGCCTATTACCGACGAGGAACATGCCAAACAACGTATCTCGTGGTACAAAAAGAAATACCACGATGCACGTCATGTATGCTATGCCTATCGATTAGGTGAGAATCTTTGGCGAACCAAAGATGATGGCGAACCACATGGTACGGCTGGAATGCCTATACTTCGCAGCATTGATGCGCAAAAATTAGACAATATACTCGTAGTGGTTGTTCGTTATTTCGGTGGTACACTGCTAGGCACAGGCGGACTAATGGTCGCCTATCGAGAGGCTACCAAAGAGGCACTGAAGGAGGCAGAGAGAGTATAGATATTAATGTTAGAGATATGAAAATAGCTATATTTCCAGGCAGTTTTGATCCCTTCACTATAGGACATCATGATATTGTGATGCGCGGTTTAGATATCTTTGATGAGATTATCATTGGAATTGGGCGCAATAGTACCAAACAAGCGACTTTCTCACTCGAGGAACGTTTAGCAGCAATTCAACGTGTGTTTGAGCATGAGCCTCGCGTGCGTACCATACTATATAGCGGTTTAACTGTAGATTTCGCAGCAGAATGCGGAGCACAATTTATTTTGAGGGGCGTACGCTCGGTCCAGGACTTTGAATACGAACGCAGCATGGCAGAGGCGAATAAACAACTGAGTGGTATAGAGACTGTACTACTCTACACTCGTCCTGAATATGCCCATATTTCCTCTACCCTTGTGCGCGACTTGCACGCACACGGAAAAGACATTTCGCAGTATTTACCTTAATATGACCTTCAAGTCCCTACAAGAACAATGAAAAAACTACTCATCATACCTTTTCTGCTGCTCACAATCAACCTATCAGCTGAGTCGCAAACATCTCGTATCGATAAGAACCTAACGATTTACACCGATGTTATGCGTCAATTGGATATCAACTACGTAGATACCCTCAACTACGATGATCTGATTGAGAGCAGTATCAACCAAATGCTTCGCAAAGTGGATCCATATACCATGTATATTCCTAAGAGCGAAGATGACGAACTTCGACGCATAACACAAGGCAAGTATGGTGGTGTGGGAGCATTAATCATGTACCGCGATAGCAATGTGTATGTCAATGAGCTATACGAAGGTATGCCTGCCCATTTGGCAGGATTGTTGCCTGGAGACCGCTTTGTCACAGTAGATGGTATGGACTGCACAGGCAAGAATACCAAAGAAGTATCCGATCGCCTACGCGGTAAACCAGGCACCACCATCTCCATTACTATGGAACGTAATAGCCAATTGATAACCAAAGAGGTAACACGTCGTGATATCCACTTGCCTGCCGTAGGATGTGCTACGGTATTGCAAGATTCGATTGGATATATCTTCTTCAATGAATTTACCACAAACTCCGCACAAGAACTTTTAGTAGCCTTGGATCAGATGGTGCAAACCAACCACATCAAGCGCCTTATCATTGACTTGCGCGGCAATGGTGGTGGATTGATTGACGAGGCGATACAGCTAGTGGGATTCTTCGTGCCTAAAGATACAGAAGTGGTTTCCACCAAAGGCAAGGTCGAGCGAAGCAATCATTCGTACAAGACTAAAACCTCACCAATCTTCCCCAATATGCCACTAGCAGTGTTGGTCAACAACCAATCGGCATCTGCCTCTGAAATTGTCGCTGGAGCTTTGCAAGATCTCAAACGAGCCACTATCATTGGCGAACGAACATTTGGAAAAGGTCTCGTACAAAATATCCGTCCGATTGCCTATGGCGGTCATCTCAAAGTGACTACATCCAAATATTATTTGCCTTCTGGACGTTGTATACAAGCTATTGATTATGCCGAGCGTCAACGCGGACATCAGTTGCATCGCGACACTGCTGGAGGTATTTTGCCAGATGTCGTGCTTACTGACTCGCAAAAGTTGGATATCACGTACAACCTTTATCGCGATCACCTCTTCTTTGATTACGCCAATCGATACTATCATCAACACGATATGATTGCTCCTGCCAAAGATTTTCAACTGAATGATAGCGACTTAGATGCTTTCTGCCAATTCTTAGATGAGAAGCAATTCTCCTACGAGACAGAAACTGGTCGCCACTTGGGTGAACTGATCGACATGGCTAAACAAGAAGATATTGATTCTACCCTACTAGCTGATTTAGAGGCATTCAAACCACGTCTGACTGAGGATTACCGTGCTGCTATTCAGCGTAATCGTGAAGAAGTTGAGAAATTGTTGGGCGGAGAGATTGTCAAACGCTACCACTACCATCGTGGTTACTACGAATATCTGTTGCGTTACGACAAAGAGGTGAAACGAGCTTTAGAGGTTGTTTCTCAAGCTAATTGATAGCAGTTTTCCCCTATTTCATCACTTGTTACCGAGATTGGTAATGGACGGCAGTTGTATGTCGATGCCATGGATTCTCCATAGGCACCAGCGCTACGTATAGCCAATAGGTCGCCTCGTTGAGTAGTTGGTAGCAGTACATCTTTATCAAACACATCGCTTGACTCGCAGATGGGTCCTACCACATCATATTTCTCATGTTTGTCCGTCTGAGCCGTCAGATTCACAATCTTATGCTTGGCTTGATACAACGCAGGTCGAATCAATTCTGTCATACCTGCATCCACGATAGCAAATTGCTTTGTAGATGTTTGCTTTACATATAATACTTGCGTAATCAGCGAACCACACTGCCCCACCACCGAGCGACCTAACTCAAAATGCAACGATTGCTCTGGACGTAGGTGCAAATATTGCTCAAACACTTGGAAATAGGCCTTGAAGTTGGGTATGGTATGCGCCTCTGGCTCATGATAATCAATACCTAATCCACCACCTACATTGATTACAGAAGGATAAATCCCATGCTTATGTAATTGGTGCTGTATCTCATTGATGCGCTGGCATAATGCCACATAATCTTGCATATTGGTAATTTGGCTACCAATATGGAAATGCAGACCCTCAAAATGAATATTGGGTAATTCGTTTGCTAACTCAACTACCTGCAACATATCCTTTAGCGCAATGCCAAACTTATTCTCTGCCATACCAGTGATGATATGGGTATGGGTATGCGCTTCAACATCAGGATTGATACGCAAGCAGACATTAGCTACTTTGCCCACCTGTTGAGCCAACTCATTGATAACCTCTAATTCGGGAATGCTCTCAACATTGAAGCAGAATATATCATGGCGCAATGCCGTCAATATCTCGCGGTCGCTCTTCCCTACCCCAGCATACACAATCTTATCCGCAGGAAAACCTGCATCAATAGCGACTTGTACTTCTCCTCCGCTCACGCAGTCAGCACCTAATCCTGCTTGCTGAATAATATGCAGCAATTTAGGATTGGCGTTCGCCTTCAGCGCATAATGCACATGGTAATTAGGATATGGGGCAATCTCATGCTTTATAGCATCAAGTGTAGCTTGAAGCAATCGAGTATCGTAGTAGTAAAAAGGAGTACGTGGGAGCATATTCTTTTTGATTATGGAACAAGGAGCCAGGAGTAAAGACTAAAATGGGTCGTCTGATTAGTCGTTACTGATATGTCTTGATTCTTGGTTCCTGGTTCTTGGTTCTATTTATAATCCTTCGCTAATCCGCCTTGTGCGGTTTCTTTATAGAGGGATGGTAGGTCATGACCTGTCTCTTTCATCACATCCACTACCCTATCAAAGGACACACGGTGGGAGCCATCCGAGAAAGCGGAATACATGTTACTATCCAGCGCACGTGCTGCTGCAAACGCATTGCGCTCAATACATGGTATCTGTACCAATCCGCATACAGGATCGCAGGTCATGCCCAAGTGGTGCTCCAAGCCCATCTCTGCAGCATATTCAATCTGTGCCAATGTGCCGCCAAAGAGCTGATTGACAGCGGCAGATGCCATAGCGCATGCTACTCCAACCTCACCTTGGCAACCCACTTCGGCACCAGAGATAGAGGCATTCTCTTTCACGACATTACCTATCAAACCAGCTGTAGCAAGGGCGTGAAGGATACGGGTCTCTGAGAAATCACGCGAACGCCAAGTGTGGTACAACACAGCAGGCAAAACGCCACAAGAACCACAGGTAGGAGCAGTAACAATCTTGCCACCAGAGGCATTCTCCTCGCTTACTGCGAGGGCATAGGAGAATACCAATCCACGAGTACGGAGGTTGTCCTTGTATGCTGCCACCTTAATATAATAACTAGCTGCTTTACGACGAAGATGTAATGGACCAGGTAATACTCCTTCATTATCTAGGCCTCGCTCTACCGCTTCGCGCATCACTTGCCAAACTTCGCGAAGATAATCCCAAATCTCTTTGCCCTCATAATGCTCTACATACTCCCAATAGTCCCAACCTTGGCTATCGCAGTAGTCTTTGATGTCGGTAAGGCGAGTCAATGGATAGACTCCCTTTGCCTCATCGCCTTTCGCCTGCGGGGTCCCCGAAAAATCTGTTGATTTTTGGGGTGCTCTATCGCCTAATAGCCTTACTCCGTCAGGATCTTCGGCGAGTGCGCCACCGCCAACGGAATAGACGGTCCAGTCGTCGAGGAGATGATTTTGGTTATCCCATGCGCAAAAACGCATGCCATTAGGGTGGAAAGGCAAAAACTCCTCATGCCATACGATTTCGACCGTAGGAATCACATCAATAATAGCGGCATCGGTCAAGTGGCCTTTGCCCGTAGCAGAGAGACTACCATAGAGATGTGCTTGATAGCGTACAGCATTAGGGTGCGCTGCAAGAAAGATCTCAGCAGCCTTGCGTGGGCCCATCGTATGGCTCGAACTAGGTCCATAGCCAATGCGGAATATTTCGCGAATAGATTTCATATCTTACCTTATTTATTTGAGAATAAATAAAAAACGTGCAAAAGTACAACTTTTTTTTGAAATATGCAAATTAAATGAATGATATTTGAGAGAGCTATTCATTGAAGCGTTCTAAAGATCGTTGCACAGATGTTTCTCATGTGCTCCTTGTCGCCAATGATTGCTCGCAAGGCTGTTAGTCCTTCTACGTTTCGTTTTGAGTGTAGCCATAGTCGCATATATCCGCCTTCGGCGTATTTCTCTAGCATATGTTGGTATGCTCGCTCAAAGTGCCATTCGAAATCCGCTTCGGGATGTTGCTTCATGCCAAACTGCAATGCACGCCTTAGAATGGTTTCAGGATCAATATGTCGGTCTGCTTCTGCCACGATGGCTCCATAGATGGTGCGTGGAGCATTTTTGCTACTAGCGCGATGATCCTCCACCGCATCACGCATGATGTGCAATTGCTCCATGGTAAAGAACTGTGGTAATACAGGGTCGGCCATCAGTATTTCGCCTGAATGAATATGATGTAGTGCGCGATCAATGGCTAATCCCAAATCATGAAAAGCAGCAATGGTATATGCCATATCTTTGTCTGCCCCATGTTCCTGGGCTAAGATGAGGCTTTCTTGTATCACACTCTCTGCATGATCACGCTGATGTCCTTTGTCAAAATCGGCGTAGCGTGGCAGAATCTCCTGTTCGATGTATTCTTGTAGGGTCATATATTGCGAGTTGTTGTTTTTTTGCGATTGATGCTGCAAAGGTACGTTAAACATTTATCTTTTGCAATTTTTTTGTGCATTTTTTTACATTTTTGCAAAAAATCACTCGCCTATAACCAATAGCCCACAGGCGTCCAGTGCGCTTGCGCACATGCCATTCATAAATTCACACTTTCACACATCTTTGTGGCTTCAGTAATTCTTAATTCAAAATCATACCTACCCCATCGTATACCTTTAGTATACCCTTGGTATAGGATAGGCTACCTGTTTGTTAGGCGACCACTAGAAGACATCTAGGGGACATCACTATCACATCGGTGGGCTTTGATGACACGCTCTATAATAATGCTGCAAAAATCTTCGGCATTATAGTGTTTTTGCGCCGAAAAATCGCTTTCGATTAATCGTTCGAGCCCATTGGCGAGATAAGAAGATAGGAGATTTTAGTGGTGAAGTGGATTTATAAAGTAAGCGGGAAGGGTTGAATATCAATCACTTCCCGCTTGTGGTATTTTTTGGAAAAAAGTTCTTTCGCGCGAAAGTTGTGCCGAAGAATTAATATATACGCATGTCTTTGCAACAATTCGTATGTTTGGTGCGTTTATAATCTGGTGATTGGTTTAATACAAAAACCCAAAGAGCCAAAGCGGAATCTTATTTCCCAATGCATACTCAATATCATCCGCTGCAGAGTTACAACTTTTTGCTTAATCTATTAAACATTTTGCCTTATCTATGCCATTTTTGCGATGAAAAATAGAATTACAGAGTTTTTTGGTGATTTTTCACTGATTTTCGCTGCAAATGCAGTGCTTTTTTATGACTTGACCAAATATTTAAAGAAGAAATATCAAAATTTAGCCTATTCTATTAGCTTTTTTTGCGTATTTTTACGGTTTTGTCGAGTGCAAAGGTGTTATAGAAGAAATATAAGTAAGCGGGAAGTGTTGAATGTCAATCGCTTCCCGCTTGTGGTGTTTTTAAGAAAATAGTTTGAGAGTGTCGAAAGTTGTTAATTATCAAAATCACTCCGCAAGTTAGAATACAAGCGATGTGAGAGAGGTATAATTAATTAATAAAAAGCTTTAACAGCTATCTTAACATCTTTTTTCTCAGCAAGAGTTTGTTGATCTGTCATATACTCTGGACTATATTTTCCGCGAGGGATATCACGGACAATATAACGGTTTGCCATTCGTGCAGCCTGAATGTGCTGAGTCACTGCCGTATTAACAGCAGAAGCAATTAATGCTGCAGCCGCACCAAATATGCCTCCTCCTGAGCTTTGAACACTTAAATCAAGATACAAATCACAACTGCGTTCAAATAGAATTTCGTTGGTATGAGCTGATTTAATGATAAAATGAATATCAGTTTCTATTCCAAAGCCTTTTTTAGTCCAACTGTTGATTTCTGAGAAAATAATAGCATCTGCTCCAAAATATTTTTGGAACATCGATAATGAACCATTTATAAATAATTCTGCATCATATGCACTTTCATTTTTAAGCACCTCCATAGTAAGCATAGGTGATAGAACATAATAGCCTTTTTCTATCAACGGATAGGATATGCTGGTATAGAGCAAATCTTTTGCATCAACATTAGTTGAATTATTTATAGGTGGCATAACCAAAAATGTAATTGGTTTTTCCTCATACATTTTAGCATACTGTTCTCCTCTCGTAACTGGTTGAGTCATTGAACAACTTGCTAGAAAAACACAACTAACAAGTGATAAAATATTGAAAATTCTTTTCATCATTGTAATAATCTTTCAAGTAATGGTTTTATAAAATGAATCGACTCTGGATATAAACTCATTTCTTTCTCAAATAACTGTTTTGCATATTGAGGGAAGAAAGTTGCGTAGTCGGATTCCTTGTATGTGCGTTTTTGTCTATCTGTTGCGTGGTTAGCAAATGTCTCTGCTGTCTCAGGCAAAGACAGATAATATGCATACTCTGCACAAATTCCTGGTGGTGGAACTTGTCTTTGACCTGCTGGATATTTCACCATATCTTCGTACACACATAGCATCGAACATAATACTTCTGGAGTTTGTTTTTTATACATATCATATGATAGTTGCTCGTATTTAGAGGTGTAACTATCCATACTTGTTTTTCCACCCCAGTAATATAAAGTTGTTGTAACACTACAACTACTAGTTATTACGAGTAAAACTGACAGAGTCAGATAAATTTTAAATTGTTTCATAATCTTATTACTTTATGTTCATTGGCACTAACAAAAATGTTGTATTCATAAATTTTCTCACCAATTGAGTTCTTAACTACAACTTTATGTTTACCTGGCTTTACTGAAATAGTATTTTCTGCTGTTTTCTTGATTTTCTTATCTCGTCTATATACTTTTTCTTTTACGGTATTTACTAAGTAAGTATTGTCATCGACTAATACAGAAACACTATAACTTTTATCGTCAACAAATGAAATTTCTGCCACGTCGGCTTTACCGCTAGCAATAGAATATACTCCTCCGCAACTATTTAGACACAATAATAAACCTAAAGATGCAATAATTATTAGCTTTTTCATATGTTTAGTTATTTATCTGAGATGTAATAATTTCCTAGATTTTCAATATCTATATCTTCGCCTTCATATGTACAAAACGATAGCTCATTTTCAGGGACGTCACCAATTGACATTAAAATTGTCATAGTTCCTATCTTCTTGCCTGGTAATTCAACCATCATGCCTGATTGAGGATTTTTAATTTTCTTACCTCTTGTGTATACATTGAAAATATCGCCAGTATTTATTCCCTGTGATGCTCCGCCAGAAATAATGTAGCTATCGTCCTCTTTGGCTAAGATATAGCCTTGCCATGGTTTATCCATACATTTATTGATGATATTTTCTACCAATTGACTCATAGCAGCAGAAAGCGCTTTGTCAGATAATGTAGCATCAAAACCAGCAGTTCCACCCAATCCCATTGTAGTCTTACTACTTGTTTCTGCGTATCCCATAGCTTCATCAGCATATACTGTTAGTCGTGTAGCGACTTCAACTAATCTAATGCTAACCCCCGCTTCTACAGTCTGTGTCTTTGTAGATGAAAAAACTTTTTGTTGTCCTTCTGTCTTTCGTCCATATTGCGTTATAGAACCTAAAATCACATAATCTGCTTTTATAGAACTTAAATTATCATCACTCTCAGATAACAACACGTCTAAATCGTCTTTTTCTAACAAAATAAACTTACCACTTGCAGCTAATTTTGCAGAGAGAATATCCATGGCTTGCTTACGCATTGGATCATTTTCTCTATCATAAAAGAGCCCTTTCCCATATTGTGTTTCATTGGTAAAACGACCAATAGCCACAATACGCTTGATTGTTCTATCTTGTGCAAAAATTGGCATCAAGAAAACTAAAAGAAATAAAATAACTGTAATAGATTTTCTGTTCATTTTTCTTAGATTTTTAAATTGTGCTTTTCAATTCGGTGTCAAGCATAGCCGTTGATAATCAATTTGGAGCGGAATATCTACGCTATAGGGGATTCGAATGGAAGTTATTTTTCATAGGCAACTATGTTTTATGATAGTAAATTGTTAATACATTATAGACACAAAAAAGCGGGACTGCACTATTGCTGTTCCGCTACTTGAGGCTCTGGTATTGCCTTTACATCCGAACAAGCAACACCGAAGCCCACGCCGATATGTACAATAACGCACACGCCCAACTATAGCGTACGCGGATACGAATATACATATCCCGAGGACATCAAAATGCTGCAATGCGTTGGATGTATGAGAATTTACCAGATTCCAAGTAGCCAAGCACAAAGCGCGTTATGACGCCTTTATTATGTCTGTAATTGCCCACCCTTAAAGACATAATCCCAAGGCGTGGACTCATTACGGCTGCAAAGTTACAAATTTATTTTGTGTTATGCAAATATTTACGCAGGAAAAGATACTTTTTTCCTTCGATATGGGTTCAACTATCCCTTCGGAGTTCCTATACTAATACTATCATTATCCAGCGATTATCTTCCGATTATCCTCCGATTATGGTGCGATACTAATAGCGGAG
>JAFYSB010000027.1 GCA_017546705.1 Paludibacteraceae bacterium | reverse complement strand
CTGTTTTGCTACAGAGACAACGAAGCGTAGATTGGCGCGTGTTAATTCCTCAAGGGCAGCTCTATCGCCATTGCGGATACGACCAGCCAACTCCACCTCACGATCAACCGAAATCAATGGCTCGCGACCAATCTCTTGGAGATACTTGTCGAGCGAAGCGGACTCGCGGTTGGTAATGGATTTTGTGATTTTTAACTGACGCATGTAGTACAGTTAACAATTAATAATTAATAGTTAATATTTGAAAAGCAATCATAATTCTTAATTCAAAATTAATAATTATCCTTGCTTTGTGATCCGGTCGGGATTCGAACCCGAGACCCACAGCTTAGAAGGCTGTTGCTCTATCCAGCTGAGCTACCAGACCCTCGCGCGTTAGCGCGAAAATAAACTGTGCTTACGCACAAAATCACCTATGTAGGCACACAAAATAGTGCCTACAAAGGCAATTTGGGCGCAAAATTACTGCTTTTTTTTGAATTATGCAAATAATTTTGCAAATTTCTTACAAAAGTTCTTCAAAAAGCTTTTGCAGATCAGGTTTGCGCATGGCACCTACACTGCGATTTACCAACTCACCATTCTTAAAGAATAGGATAGTTGGGATGTTCATGATGCCGTATGCAGAGCATGTCTCATCATTGTCATCTACATTGAGTTTACCTACGGTGATCTTGCCTTCATACTCAGCGGCCAATTCTTCTACGATAGGCAACATCATTTTGCAAGGACCACACCAAGGTGCCCAAAAATCTACTACGAGGGGTTTGCCCTCTGCTAACAATTCTTGAAAGTTAGCATCTGTAATCTCTTTTGCCATAGTTGTTATATTTTTATTGTTTTATTTTCTGTCATACCTGATAGCAAGATGTCTGTGATAGGATCTTCTACCAAAGTTTGAATAGCGCGTTTCAGCGGACGCGCACCATACTTGCGGTCGCGCGAACGCTCAAGCAACTGTTCTGTGGTCTTTTTTGTCAGTTGCAATTTGTAGCCCATTGCCTCCAAACGTAGTTTCAATGGGTGTAATTCAAGCGTCAAAATCTGTGCCAAAGCCTCGTCGTTTAGCGGGTGGAAAACGACTACATTGTCCAATCGGTTGATAAACTCGGGTGGGAAAGTGCGATTCAATGCTTTCGTGAGCATATATTCCGACTGTTTCTCGTCGATTTCATCGGCATTGAAGCCTATACCAGCGCCAAATTCATTCAGCTGACGTGTGCCCACATTGCTTGTCATGATGATGATGGTGTTGCGAAAATCTACCACACGCCCCTGACGATCTGTCAGTCTCCCTTCGTCCATGACTTGTAGCAGGATGTTAAATATGTCAGCATGTGCCTTCTCGATCTCATCGAATAGCACAATCGAATATGGTTTGCGGCGTACGGCTTCTGTCAGTTTACCTCCCTCTTCATGAGCAACATATCCAGGAGGAGCACCCACAAGCAAACTTACAGTGTGCTTCTCAATATATTCTGACATGTCAAAGCGCACGATAGCATCGCGATTGCCAAACATCTCTTCTGCTAAACATTGTGCCAAGTGTGTCTTACCTACGCCTGTAGGACCGAGCAAGAAGAAGGTGCCAATCGGTTTGTTTGGATTGCGCAATCCCATACGCGAACGTTGTATGGCTTTCACAATGGTGTCAATGGCTTTGTCTTGCCCAATTACGCGTTGCTTGATTACCTCACTCATTTGACGCAATTGTTCGCCTTCAGCCTGCGCTACGCGCTGTACGGGTACGCCTGACATTCTGCTCACCACGAATGCTACATCCGCTTCGGTCACTTTGACCATTGTCTCGTCGCCCTCTTGCTTTTTCGCCTGACTACCTTTCCACGCTCCAGCCTCATCCATGGCATCAATTGCCTTGTCTGGGAAGAAGCGGTCGGTGATATACCTATCGGTCAATTTGACACATGCGTGCAACGCTTCTTCGGTGTATTGTACATGATGGAATGCACCATATACCTCGCTAATACGTGTCAGTACGGCATAGGTTTCTTCTGCTGAGGTAGGTTGTACCATCACTTTTTGGAAACGACGTTCCAAAGCCCCATCTTTTTCTATTGATTTGCGGTATTCAGTGATAGTGGTAGCGCCAATGCATTGTACTTCGCCACGAGCCAAGGCGGGCTTGAGGATATTCGCTGCATCCAATGAGCCTTGTGCATTGCCCGCTCCCATAATAGTGTGGATTTCATCAACAAAAAGGATGATCTCAGGGTGCTTGTGCAGTTCGTTGATAACGGACTTCATGCGCTCTTCAAACTGTCCGCGATAGGTAGTACCTGCCACCATAGATGCGATATCCAATGATACGATGCGTTTGCCTGCCAATGTGGCTGCTTCGCCACTCTCAATGCGCAATGCCAATCCCTCTACAATGGCCGATTTGCCTACACCTGGTTCGCCGATGAGGATAGGGTTGTTCTTCTTCCTGCGCGAGAGAATCTGTACTACCCGCTCTATCTCTGCTTGACGTCCTACTACAGGGTCAAGTTCGCCATTGCGCGCTTGAGCGGTCAAGTCGCGACCATATTTATCCAAAGCAGGTGTGCCTGTTTTGCTAGTCTTGGTTCTTTGTTCTTGGCTCTTGGCTCCCCATTCAAGCGGTTGTTCTCCAGCAAACTCAGAGTCAAGGTTGCTGCCATCTTGAGGCAATGGTTGTGGCTTAGGATATAGCCCCTCTATGCGCTCATAATCAATACCAAACTGCTGCTCGATAAACATAGCAGGGTAGTTCACGCGCTCGCGTAGTAAACCTAGTAGCAAGTGTACCGAACCGCATTCTTCTGCGTGATAGATCTTAGCTTCGATTTGCATTAATCGCAATATGCGTAGGCTAGCGCGCGACATCTTTTGTGTTTCGTTGGTGCTTGCTTGCATCAATCGTTCATCAATCGCACGTTTGAGTTCCACTGGATTTAGTCCCGCTTGCATCAGCAGTTCGAATGCTTTGCCATTGGCCAATCGCAGAATACCCAACATCAAGTGGTCAGGCAGTACCTCGCTATTGCCCAATCGCTGTGCCTCTTGCTGAGCATAAAGGAGAATAGTATTTAAATTATTTGTTTGTAGCATGATTGTCTAACTTCTTATTTGTAAAAATGCCATGCCAATCCCGCTCTGAACATGTCTGGTGCCATCGGATAACCAGGCATCTCGAAGTATTGTTTGTTCATAAATGATGCGTTGAAGTGTTGGTATTGCGCAAACAACTTCAGTCGCAAACTCTTTACATAGAAATTGGCATATACATTCATCACGGGGTAATTGCCCACTTGCTCTTGGTCTTGCACGCAGAATTGTCCCAATGCCGGGTTTAGTATAGGGGCGTAATATTTCGTAAAGAATCGCATATCTACACCAATCTGCGTATCCAATGCCTTGAACCAACATCCGTGGTAGTAGAGGTTGTGGTATAGGGTGATGGCTGGCAATGGTAGTTTGTCAGAGGATGAGTGTTGATATACCACATGATTGTCTAGATTTACCCATGGAGTGGTGATGTTTAGTTGCAAATCTGCTGCCAATACTTGTATATTACCATCCACTTGCTTAGGGGTGCCATCGGTGGAAAAATAAATATGATTGGTGATGTTCTCAAATGACACATTGAGCTTTGGCTTTACCCACTGGGTAGGATAAGCAATCTCTCCACTCACTTGTAATCGTAGAGGTCGCTGAAAATCATTATCCCAACGGTAGTGATTGCTGCGGTAGTGTGTCAGATAGTAGTCGGGAACTTCGTTTCGGAAGAATGCTTTGGCGGTGATTGTCATTGAGTCTTTGCCCAAACGGAAGCCTGCATCTACATGTCCGTTCACCTGAAATTCGCCCAACTTGTATCCCAGTACGCATATGTTTCCATCAAATCCATAATGTACGTATTGCCCGCGATGCTTGTATAGCGCACCGCCCACATAAGTATTGTTGGTCCAGCGTTGTCCAAAGAGGGTGTCTGGCATCAAGTGTAATGTGTTGGTAATAACGTTGTTATATGAATTGCTTTGTGGGAAGGGATTGAGATTGACAATGTTTTCCTCTTGTCCGATAGCGGTAGTGTGACGCTGACATTCATTCATGGCATATACCATGGCGCCGAATTTGAGTACGGTATTAAATTCTTCTTCGAAGGTGACCGCCAAGGTGTTCTTGATGGTTAGGCATGCTGCGGAGTCGTTGGTTGCCACGGGGTTGTGATACTGGTTGGGCAGAATGCTTTGTGTGGCAGATTTCTCCACATACCGCTTCGTACCATCGGTTACTTCGAATATATGGCGGAAGGTAGTCACGGGCACATACTCAATCTTGATGGAGTCTTTCTTTACCCATTTGCCTTCTTCATCGCGCTCGCGGTAGTTTACTTTGCGTTCACGTTCTACGCAGATACTATAGTAATGATTCAGATACCCCGACAAATAGCGCAACGCCGACATACCCTGCATTCTTACTGGCATGTCCTCCGGTTTGAGTACGCCTTGTAAATCAGCTGGATTCTGCAAACCGCCGTTCTCAAAGTTGCTCAGCGTGTTCCATGTGAAGGATGATTGCAGCGAATAGTGGTCGCCGTTGTAGCTTCCGAACACCGAGCCGAACACCGTTTTACCTTCTTGATTGGCAAAACGACCATACGAGTTGAGGTAGTCGATGGTCATGCCCAGATTGGTACGACGAGTGACGTTACCCGTGAAGGAGAAACTGATGTCGTTTTGGTCGAGGTTGGTAACAAACCCTTTCTTGTACGCAATGGTGGAGTAGGGGGTAGTGGTGTGATAGTATTTCACCTGTTGCGGTGTGATAATGTATGGGGTGTATGCATCTGCAAAGATAAAGTCCGTGGTCTTCTTTCGTGCGAAATAGATGCGTGACTGACTGGGGGATATGAGGTTGGAGTTGCTGACGTTGGAGATGGAGTAATCATTGAGTGGGTCGCGCATGGGTAAATGCATATATGAGGAGTCGATACCTGCCAATGTGTCTGCTACGCCCGTCCATTCATCAAGTTGCCATGCTCGTATGATGGTAGGCACCGATTTCTTATCTTGAGCATACACATCTATCATGCTGCATAAAATCAATATGCAGGTGCAGATGATACGTGATATGTGGTTAATGCTGTACAATGTGTCTAATGTCTAACTTCTAACAGCTTTTTTCGGTGGTCTAATGTCGAACTTCTAAGATATCGCAAACTACCCCAATGTAAATTGGGCTGCAAAGGTACAAAAAAAAAAGTATATGTGCAAGAGTTTTTGTGAAATTTTCTGTAGATTACGCGACCACTTCGCGACCACTGTAGCACATCTGTCGCCTATCTGTATCATAGCGGTGGCACTCCGATTATTGCAACTCAAAATTGTCCACATCTTGCCAAAGTGGTAGCACTTCGCGGAAGTGGTGGAGCTTAGCAATATCGAACTCGGCAATCTTGGTGCCTTCTTCGTTTTCTTCGAAGTGCGCAATCGGCTGTAAACGAGTGTCATACGCTACAGAGTGACCGTTGTAATGTAAGCCCATTCCGTCGTCACCTACGCAGTTGACGGCAGCAATGTAGCACTGATTTTCTGTAGCACGGGCTGCTATGAGCGCGTCCCAATATTGGATGCGGATATCAGGCCAGTTGGCTACTACGAGAATGATGTCGTAATCGTGTCCGCTGCGGTTGCGTGCCCAAACAGGAAAACGCAAGTCATAGCAAACGAGCAAGAGGATCTTAACTCCCTTGTATTCAAATATATGCCTTTCTTGTGCAGGTTGAAAGAATAGGTCCTCTCCGCCGTGGGCGTAGAGGTGGCGTTTGTCCTGTACAAACAGCCTACCCTCGTCCCATCCCAGAAGGGAAGGGGGATTAGAGCCACCCTCTAATTCCTCCCTATTTGGATAGACAGAATGAGGGGTAATCATGAAGCCACGATTAACCAAACGTTGTCCCGTTGTGGGCAAGCAGATAAACGAACTGACGATGGCTACACCGCTTTGGTCGGCTGCGGCTTGCAGGCGGCGGATGATGTCGCCATCCATTGTCTCTGCCAGTTCGGGGTGGTCAGTGCAAAAACCAGTGGCAAACATCTCGGGCAATACCGCTACATCGGCTTTTCCGGCCAAGGCTGCGATACGTTCTTCTGCCAAGCGAAGATTGGCTTCTTTGTCTGCCCATGCGATGGGGTATTGTAGTAGTGCAACGCGCATAAAAATTTGCTATGAAATCAATAACGCTGCAAAGTTACAAAAAAAAATAAAGCCAAGCAAATTATTTACAGAATAGTATATTTTTTTTGCTTATAAAGGAAGAAAATGAGGCGAATTGGGTGACAATTTTCAAAAATCAGAGGAATTATTTGGTTATGTCAAAAAAAAGCAGTATATTTGCCCGATTTTTCGCGCGTTTTAAAAAATCGTGCGCGCGAATGGACTAAAATCTGTTAGAAAATGAAAGGTAATTCGCAGTTAATAGTTATCGCCATATGTGCAGCTCTGTGTACGGGTATGTTGCATTTGTTGGGCGTGTTTGATTTGCAGGACAAAGGCCTGTCGGGTTGGAATCCGAATAGTATGTATAATGGAGTTATTGCCAAGGATACTAATGTGTATGGAATTAGTATGGTTGATCGACCATTTGTTGGTAATACCAGTCGTGTGACTACCTCCGTGCCAAGTGTTGCTACCAATAGCATACGCTCGAATCAAATATCAGCATTGCCATCTTCTAAGGTGATATCCTCTTCGGTGTCGTCTTCCTATGCGGGTGCGCCTCTCCGCACAATGTCATCAGCTTCGTACCGCAGTTTCGGTGGTGGCGGATACGCTGGTGGAGCAAATAATACATTTGTTTTCAACCAATTCAAAATGGCAAAATCTTCGCCTGTGGGCATGTCTGTCATGCCGAATTTGAGTTATGCGCCTGCTGCAAGTTCGCGTGTCTATTCGTATGCGCAGATGAGTGGTGGCGCTTATTCTTATTCTGCTCCTTCTCTGGATGGAATTGCGCCTCGAGGAATAAATGGTCGTCGAAATGCAGGTGTGGGATTTGATGATATTTGGTCGGATTGGCTTTGGGGACTGCATGATGATGGTGATGGCACTGGTGCGTGGATGTACGATAGCGGTGATAACTACTACTACAATAGTTCTAAGTTGCGCGAGGCATTTGCTGCTTGGTTCAGTTCTAACTCTTCAAGTTTCCAAGGTATGACTGAGGAGGAGGCTTGGCTCTTGTTCTTGGAGTGGTTCGCTCCTAAAGACTCGGATGGCAATCTATTGGATACTGATCATAATTTCCGTTTCCCTATCTCTGATGGTTTGGGAGTGTTGATGGTGTTGGCATTGCTGTATGCATTTGTAATTTATTTAAAATTACGCAGTAAGAAAGTTGCTTAATAGACATTATCATTGAATCATGCGTTCCATGCACAAAATATTGCTTTTTTTGTTTGCTGTTTTGATAGCAAGCATATTGCCTGCGTTTGCGGAAGAGCAATATGTGGATCCCGTATTTGGTGATACGATTGACCGTACAGCCGAGGATTTTGTGACGGTTTCGCTATTGGTGGCAGATCCTGGTGCTGCTTCTTATTCAGTGTTCGGGCATGCTTGCTTGCGGATGCAGTGTCCTGCATTTGACATGGATTATTGCTTCTCATATGAAAGTGAGAGTGTCAAAAATCGTATCGGCGACTATTTGGCGGGAAATCTGAAGATGGGACTGTTTGCGGTGCCTGTAAGAGATTATTGTGATGGCTATCGTGAAGAAGGTCGCGGAGTATATGAGTATATCTTGAATCTTCCTCCACAAGTGGAACAAGAATTGTGGCGTATATTAGACGAACGGGTAGCAGAGGGGCATGAACTCCCATATGATTACTTCAAACGTGGATGTACTATTACTTGTGTCAACTTTTTGCATGAGGCTTTAGGAAACAAGAAAGTTACTTATAGTGGATTGACAACTGACATCACCACGCGCGACTATGCACGCGCCTACATGAAGAATTACCCATGGACATGGTTCACTTGGAATTTTATTTGTGGTAGAGAAGGAGATGTTCTTCTTCCAGAAGCGCAACAGTTGTTATTTCCAGCGGAATTGGTAAAGGCATGGCAGAGTGCTACGATTGATGGTAATCTAATCATCTCACAAGAACCTGTTGTTTTAGTAGAAGGTGCGCCGCAATGGGATGATAGTTGGTTTACGCCTATGTTATTAGCTTGGTTTATCCTATGCTTATCCATTGCCAACATCTTTTGGAATAAACCTTATTGTGATTGGTTGATGTTGTTGGCGCAAACTGTGGTTGGAGCGGCTATGATGTATTTGATTTGCTTCTCCAATTTGTGTTGTACTTCTTGGAACTGGCTCTTGATACCTTTCAATCCCCTGCCAGCAATTTTCTGGTATTGGCGTAAGGATTGGGCGCTACCTTATGTGGCTGCGATGATGATGTGGTGTGCGGCAATGGCTGCAAACTTGCTTTGGGGACATGTGCTGGTGGATTGGTCACATATCTTATTGGTGCTTGCATGGTCACTGGTAGTACTGAAGCAATCTCCTTGGGCACGTACATTATTGATGCGTAAAATCGGATAATATCTTTTGAAAAGACTTAAAATATGAATAAACAAAAAATCCAACCTATGATACATTGTAGTAAAATATGTTTTCAAATTGCCAAACGTTTGGTTTTGCTGGTGGTGTTAATAGCGATCAGTAATGTAATATATGCTTTAAATTCTCACTCTACTCACTATTCTAAGGCAACTATTACTACAAGCAATGGTTTGGGAAAAGTCTATGTGAGTATAAATGCACAAGTTCCTGGTAATGGAAGTTGGAAAGATGTAACTGCTTCAGAAAATCAGAATTGTGGACAGAATGAAACTAAGGATTCTCACACGTACAACTTCTATACTCTCAACCAAGCTAATTGGTTGTGGGCTGGTTGGGAAAAAGATAATGTGTTTATAGAGGGTACACAAAATGCAAGTTTGTCCAATAATTATTACAAAACAACTCAAAGTGTTACTGCAGAAAGTGATAAACAAGAAGCGCCAACGGAAGTTAATATGATCGCACGTTGGTGGCGTCCACAAATCACGAATACAGAGATAGTAGGAGTTACGACTAACCCTAAGTCTGAAGAAACGGTTACTATCACAGATCCTAATAGCCCAGCAATTCAACGAACGATTAATTTTGTTACGGCAGAGGCTTTGAGTGCCGATAACTTTACGCTTACACCGTCGAATATAGATACCTATACTACATCCTACAATAAGCAGTACAGTGTGTATGTGACTATTCCAATAAGCGGAGAACATCATTTGGATCCTACTATACACACATTAACCTTAACAAGTAAGTACAAGGGAGATAAGCCTACAGCTTCTTCAGGTACTGCAACAATCAAAGTTATTGAGGATTATACGCCTCGATTTGGTTCTTCAGTAGATACGTACGAGTTTGTGCGTGGTACGGAGACTAAGGCATTCTCCATGGAGTGGCTGAATGCTGTTGCCAAACATAGCAATACAACATGGACAGTGAATCTCGTAGGAGACGATGAGTTTCAAATTACTAACGGAGGAACTTCTTCTGCTCCTGAAATTACGTTTACCAAACCTGCATCGCCAGAAGAAAGTTATTCGGCTACATTGACTATCTCTTGTAGTTATAAAGGTATTCCGTCTAATATCATTGACAATCAGGGAAATGAATTGAAAGATGGAGCGGAGATTGTGCATGTCAAGACCATTGTACTAACGGCTTCTTTTGAACCTACAATCGTATGGACTCCTTCTGCTTATGATTTTAACACGATTGAATGTGGTACAGAAGTGACTAGTGGAAATATATCACTGCTCCATAATTTAGCAATGGATCCAACTGTAACAATATCTGGCAATCCGAATATTACATTCACTAGAAGTGATTTTACCAATAAGGAGGCAATTGTCACTGTCACCCTAGGCAGTGCACTACCTGTGGGATCACATACTGCGACATTAACTGCGCTTGGCAAGAAAGAAAATGGGGATCCGATAGAAGCGGTTTTGGTAGTGACGGTAAATGTGGTTTTGCAAACTCCAGTACTGCGAGGTACTCCTGCTAACGAGCAAGTTAATCTGTTATGGGATAAAATACCTGGTGCAACCAAATATGAAATCAAATGGTCTGGAAATGGAAACAGTGGAACGATTACCATATCTGACCCTAATCAAACGTCTTATCAACATACTGGATTAACCAACAACATACCTTATACGTACACACTAACTGCATATTGCAACGACAAAGATCAAAAGACATCCAATACAGTAGTTGTTGTTCCGCAATATTATCCGCTATATATTGCCAAAGAACAAACTACCTATGGTGATGGTACAGTGGCAGTCTCAGCTGCTCATACCGGATTATACACGGGTGCTGTGGGTAATACCCATGAGTTGAATATATCGGCTGCATTCTCTGGCAAAGAGACACAGTTCGAGTGGGTATATCTATTTGTGGCAGAAACCGCTCAGGGTAAGTATCCATGTTACATCTATCGTAAAAATTCCGCAGAACGATATATCTATCATGGTCAAGTGGAAATGACTGATAACAAGAAGGATAAAACCTATTTCGAATTGACAACAGATATTGGTAGCATTTATCTTGCAGGCTATTGTGGTAAGGCAACTACAGGTAATACTTGGACTGAGAATGGTGTGCTACATATAAAAAAGGGCAGTAAAAACACGATGGATTTATATTTGGATGGATTACAATTGTACGCCAAAGCGAAATCATCTACGACATATTCTACTACATCTGCATCAGAAGTGATGAATAATTTCGTAGGTAAATCTTACCCCATGGAGGGAAGTGGCGCGATATTCGTATTTGATGGCAGAAGTGGAGGCTTTAATCCAACTTTGCACGTCTGCAATGAGAATATTCTCCAATCTACGCAAAGTATGGATTTAGCGGTTAATGCAGATACTACTATTAAATCAGGATTTACATCAACCACAGTAAAATTTCAGATGCAATGCAAACAAGAATCATCTGTAATTCAGGCAATGGTGGATGGTACGGATGATGCTTTTGCAATCACAATAACAGATGCTTGGCATGATTTGGACGATGCGACCAATATGAATGGTTGTAGAACCAATGGTTTGATTACATTGCAAAAGGGTTTAACAAATCATCCTCTCATTAATTTGGGTCATGCCGGTAGTAGCTTTAATATAGCAGGTGGTCAGGTAAACTTTGGTAATCAATCAGGTATTTGTGTCACGGAATCCTACCAATATATGTATAGACGGGATAAAATCTCGAGTAATGCATTGGATACGTACGTATATGGTTGTTCAGAATACTCGATTACAAACAATAACACCGAAAACAATGGATTACAAAGTGGATATGGTTTGAAGGGCACTGCCAACCAATCTGTGAAGTTCTGTGATGGAACCATTCGTGCTGCAGTATCTCCACTTGTATGTCCTACCAATACTACCATTGATGGTGGTGCGTATCTGTGTGATGTAAAAGCTGGTACTAGTACGGATTTGTATAGTTCATACGATACAGGTAAACAACATAAATTGCATAAAATTGCAGTGGATGTTGTAGAGTCTGTAGGAACAATCGAAAATGGCTTGGTGGTATTTGAGACAACCCCAACTGCGGATGGCAAAGATGGTTTCCAAGTGTTGATGGATAATTTATTTCCAAGCGCAAACTATCGAACGACAATTGATGCGCAAGAGGTATATGCTTCTTTGGCGGACTATTACAAGCCTTCTTCGAAATATGGACATGAGAGTCTTGCTCCTGTTGGAACAAAACTCTATCTCATGTTGCCTCAAGATGGTGCAATCTCCTCTTATACTGGTTGGGCTTTGTGCGTACCAGAAGTGCAAAACGTTAATCAAAATATTGGTGGGGGGATGCAAGAGGTGTCTGCTGGTGGTACTACGGAAGTTGTACCTACAACCAAAGTGCCTGTTGCAGAATCAAGCTTGAAATTAACCAATCGATTGCTGTATGCTAAGATTGATGAGACAACCAAGAATGTGATTAAAGACCTTGATTTGTCTGGAGAGGATGCAACCGTGACATTAGGTCATCATATTACAAATGCTGATGAATATACAATCAATGACAAAGTCTATATGCTTCTGCCTGTAGTCGCTGGTCAGTGGAATATGTTTGTAGCGCCATTTGATGTGCACAACGTGTATGCTATTGAAGCCTATCCAGAAAGTCTTTTGAAGAAGGTATATGGCGAGGAGAAAAGGGCTGGTACAGGACGCTACTACATTACGGATATAGATGGCGCACGTAATGCGCAAGCGAAACGTTTGTTCGATTTGCTTGTCTATTGGATGTCTGTAGAAGACTTGGATGTAGATTTCTTTGGAGTGGCAGGTGGATATGGCAACTTTGTTGAAACATGGATGAACTATGAGGCTGCCAATAAGGAGATGAAAGGCGGAGTGGAAGTAGATGGTGATTATACTCCTACCATCGAACAATTGTATCACTTCACAGGTACTACAGGCACGTACCCTAATGCGATGAAATGGTATGAGGCGAATTATTACTTGTATCAATCAAGTGGTCTTTGGGAATTCAATGCAGAGATTGGCGCCGTAGAAACAGATTGGATTGAAGTGACGGAGCAATCTGTACCACGCTCTACGGGAACACCTAATACTATCATGCACAAGGGTGGTTTCTATTCGCTACAGTTCCCGTCTAACTATAGCAATGGTTGGGATTATTGGACTGGCAAGTATATTCTGTTGGAAGGTTATGGACCACAAACTATCGATGGTAGCAGCGTTATTAATAATGTACTACCTATGATCGTTAACACCCCAGATAATGCTGTGCAATTGTATGGAAATGCTTCGTTTGCTAACTCTCAATCATTCCAACATGAAAATCTATACCACACTGCATTAAATGATAAAGGAGTGCTTGATTTTGTTCGTAAAACCGATGAAAAAGCATTCTTTGCTCCAATGGATGGTTTTGCAATAGGTGATCTAGATGGTGCTATTGAGACAATCACCACAGAAGCAGGACAAATAATGCAACAGCAGAGAAAAGCAAAATCTATCAATATGCAAACGGGTGAAGTGGTCTATGAGCAATCAACAACCATATTGGACGACAATCCAGGTGTTGCTACGGATTTGCCAACTATTATGGGAGATGTTGCGCTCATAGTAATGCCTACCGAAACTGGACTTGTGATGGTGCCTAAGTATCCACAGCAAGTGATGATCTACGATGTGGAAGGTAAATTGATCTTCAATCAATACGTTGTAGAGGAGCAATCTGTTGCACTGCCAAGCAGTATGTACATCGTGCGTGGAGAGCAAGATAAGATAAAAGTGGTTAAGAAATAGGGAACTATATACATCTTGAGTTTACGACGAACAATTAGTGTTTATTGATTAATGTAATCCCGAATAAAAAAGCGAATTTCCATTGAGAAATTCGCTTTTTTATTTGAATGCGTTATAATCGAAGATATTATTTCTTCTTTGCAGGTTCGCCAGTAGGTTTGCCAATGGCTTCGCGCATGGTGGTATCCGCTTGGATGTTTTGCATGCGGTAGTAGTCCATGATGCCGAGGTTGCCATTGCGGAAGGCTTCAGCCATAGCTTGGGGCACAAGTGCTTCTGCTTCAATCACTTTTGCTTTTGCCTCTTGTGCTTTGGCTTTCATCTCTTGCTCGGTAGCAATAGCCATAGCACGGCGCTCCTCTGCCTTCGCTTGAGCGATGTTCTTATCAGCCTCTGCTTGGTCCATTTGCAATTGCGCACCGATGTTCTTACCCACATCGATATCTGCAATATCAATACTGAGAATCTCAAAAGCAGTACCCGCATCGAGTCCCTTGCTGAGCACGAGTTTAGATATGCTGTCAGGGTTTTCCAATACCATCTTGTGGCTATCTGATGAACCGATAGATGATACGATACCTTCGCCTACACGAGCAAGAATAGTGTCCTCGCCTGCACCACCGACCAATTGCTTGATATTGGCGCGCACGGTTACACGAGCCTTTGCGATGAGCTGAATGCCGTCCTTTGCCACAGCAGTCACAGGAGGAGTATCAATCACGCGAGGGTTAACAGACATTTGTACTGCCTCAAACACATCACGACCAGCGAGGTCAATAGCTGTAGCCATTTGGAAGGTGAGTGCCATATTTGCTTTGCTTGCACTAACAAGGGCATGTACTACGCGCTCAATATGTCCACCTGCGAGGAAGTGCGCCTCCAGTCCGTCGCGCTTTACGTCGGTGAGACCAGCTTTATGCGCCTCAATAAGGCAGTTAACAATGCGTGTAGGTGGTACCTTACGGATACGCATCAGGAAGAGTTGCACCAATGATACATGTACACCGCTTACTACTGCGTTGATCCACAGCATGAAAGGTACATAATAGAAGAAAATGATTACGAAAATGGCAAGGAGAGCCACTAGTACAATTTGTAGTAGTTCCATATTATTTGAGTTTAAAGTTAATAGCTTAAAGTTTAAAGGCGATGGTTATTTCTGTAAATCTTCCATGTGTTTACCTGCGGATGGCATGTCCACACCACCTTCAATCTTGGTGTCAAGCGCCATCTTGTTAAGTGCTTTGCTCTTGAGGAATACCCAAATGGCGATGCCGCAAAGCACTACGCATGCAGCCAATGTGACATGACCTGCCCACGCCCATAATGCAACTAACTTAACATAGGCGATCGCTACGGCTGCAATCAAACTGGCAAGTCCGAAGATACCTGCAATACCAAAACCAGGCAAGAGAAACATCTCTGCCAATAACAGTCCTATGCCAAAGAGGACAAGAATGATGGTTAGAAGAATATAGGTCATTGTGTTTTATGTTTAAAAAGTTTGAAAGGTTCTAAAAGTTTTAAGGGTGTTCGGTGTTTACGCCGCAAAGGTACAAAAAATAATACATATATGCAAACAAAAAAGCAAAAAAACAAAAAACTTTACTTTATATAAGTAATAAGAAAAAGCGGAAAAATAAATTTGCACATATGAAATAAAAGTACTACCTTTGCCGCCGTTTTGCGAAAAAGACACCTTATTATATATAGGCTTTGTTGTGACTTGAGCGTCAGGAACGACCTTAAAGTCCTTAAAAAATAATGAATTAGAACAATGAGCAAGAATTTGATGATCGTAGAGTCTCCCAGTAAGGGAAAGACCATTGCCAAATATCTAGGCAAGGATTTTCGTTTGATGTCGTCGCAAGGACATGTGCGTGACATAGAGGGAGTGGGTAAAAATAGCATGGGTATTGACTTTGACAATGGCTATGCACCTAACTATGTGATTGATAAAGATAAGATACAACTTGTCGATGCGCTGCGTAAAGAGGCACTGAAAGCAGACAAGGTATGGCTAGCAAGCGACCCTGACCGCGAGGGAGAGGCGATAGCATGGCATATTCAAGAGATATTGCAATTGCCTAAGGATAAGGTGTGCCGTATCACATTCAATGATACAACCAAAGAGTCTATTTTAGAGGCAATTAATCATCCCCGTGATATTGATTATAACTTGGTCAATGCGCAGCAAGCACGTCGCGTGATGGACCGTATTGTGGGCTTTGAGTTGTCACCTGTGCTGTGGAAAAAGGTCATTACTGGTTTGAGCGCAGGCCGTGTGCAATCGGTGGCTGTGCGCTTGATTGTAGAGCGTGAGCGTGAGATAGAGGAGTTTGTACCAACAGCGAGTTATCGCTTGACAGCGGAGTTTGTGGGTGCAGCATTGAATGGAGAAACTACCTCTTTCAAGACAGAACTCAATCATCGTTTTGCTACCAAAGAAGAGGCACTTGCTTTTTTAGAGTGTTGTAAAGTATCGACTTTTACGCTCACATCTGTGACGCATAAGCCAGGTCATCGTTCTCCTGCGCCTCCTTTTACCACTTCTACGTTGCAACAAGAGGCGGTGCGTAAGTTGCACTTCTCTGTGTCGAAGACGATGCGTTTGGCTCAGTCGCTCTATGAAGCAGGTCATATTACTTATATGCGTACCGACTCGGTGAATCTTAGCGGGTTAGCCATCAATACAGCGAAGGCGACTATCTTGGCGGAGTACGGAGAGCAATACCACAAGGCACGTCAATATCAGACCAAATCGAAGAATGCTCAGGAAGCACACGAAGCTATTCGTCCGACCTATATGAATGTGGCTGTGGCGGGCAATAACAACGACGAGCGTCGTTTGTATGATTTGATTCGCAAGCGTGCTTTGGCTACGCAAATGGCTGATGTGGAGGTAGATACTACGCGTGTAGAGGTGGCGATGAGTAATTCGCCCTACCTATGGACTGCTACGCATGAGGTGATTACTTTTGATGGTTTTATGCGTGTTTATACGCAAGCTGCGGACGAGGAATTGACTGCGAATAATCAAGCAGCTATCGCCTTGCTCAAGGAAAATGTCAATTGTCAGTTGTCAATCGTAAACGGTCAAGAGACCTTTACTAAGGCTCCAACGCGCTATCATGAGGGTTCGTTGGTGGATAAGATGGATGAATTGGGTATTGGTCGTCCGTCCACGTATGCAACTGTGATAGAGACGATACAGTCGCGTAAGTATGTGGAGCGTGGAGCTGTGGAGGGCGTAAAACGTAGTTACAATGTGTTGACGCTCAGCAATGGCAAGATAACGGATAAGCATAAAACAGAAGTAGTGGGGGCAGACTCTGGCAAGCTTCTTCCTACTGATCTTGGACGTATTGCCAATGACTTCTTGGTGGAGCAATTCCCTACCATATTGAGTTATGACTTTACGGCTCATTCTGAGGAAAGTTTCGATGCTATCGCTGCGGGTGAAGCGAATTGGGTGCAAACGGTGGATGAGTTTTATCAAACTTTCCATCCACTGATTAAGCAAGTACCATCTGGCAAGATGGCTGCACGATTGATAGGTCAGCATCCTCAGACGGGAGAGCCAATTTTAGCGCGTATTACGAAGAATGGCCCTTGCGTGCAATTGGGAGATAGCGACACGGAGAAACCTAAGTTTGCTTCTATGCAAAAAGGACAAAGTATCTTCACGATTACGTTGGACGATGCGTTGGCTTTGTTTGCGAATGCTTTGCCTCGCACTTTGGGCGAATGGCAAGGCGAAGAAGTAGTGGTAGGCGAGGGTAAATATGGTCCGTATGTTCGTCATGCAGGTGTGTTTACGAGTTTGCCTAAAACAGTTGATCCATACACGATTACGTTGGATGATGCCATTGTGCTTTTTGAGCAGAAAAAGCAGGCTGATGAGCCAATTCATGTGTTTGGAGAAATACAGGTGTTGAATGGTAGGTATGGTGCGTATCTTAGGACTCCAGAGGGCAATTATCGCTTACCAAAGTCGGTGGATGTGCAAGCTTTGACGGAGGTGAAGTGTCGTGAGATCATCGCATCGAGTGAGCCAGCAGCCGCCAAGAAACGCTTTACAAAGAAGAAATAGCGCGGCGAGAAGTAGCGCAGTTGGTAGCGCACCACGTTCGGGACGTGGGGGTCGGGCGTTCGAGTCGCCTCTTCTCGACAAAAAAGGACAGGAATGTCCTTTTTTGTTGAGGCTCCTCTCCGCCCTCGGGGTTCTTATCTCGGCTTTTGCCTCGAACGATTATTGCTTATCTCGGCATAGCCGAAGCAATTTACGAGTCGCCTCTTCTCGACAAAAAAGGACAGGAATGTCCTTTTTTTTTGTTATGGTGATGTATGCTGAATCACCTATAAATCACCTATAAATCACCTAAGAATAACCTATGAATCACCAAAGAATCACTAAAGAATAACTAAAGAATAACTAAAGAATCACTAAAGATTTATAGCGGAAAGATAGTGAAAGAAAAGGGACTGACTAAACCAAATTGACGTAACCCTAAAACAAAGTGATGAAACGTATTGGGAATGAGCGGCTTGAAAAATGAGGTGTTTGGTAGGAAATATAGAAAAAGTACGCTTTTTTCTTTGGGAATTCGAAAAAAAATAGTAACTTTGCAGGCTAATTTGTTTTTATAAAACAAGAAGGCGTGTGTGGTGCGTATAATTGCCCCGATATTTTGTGTCAAAGAAGGAATGTAATATTTGATTTTTAAGGATAAAAGTGACTAATTCGTATTCTCATACAGCCCAAATCATGGATACACCTGGCATGATGCACCATGCCGGGTATGTGTTTAAGGATCCATGTACGGGTTGGAATTCGTTTACTGCTTCAGGTACTGGCAGTTTTGCTGCTATTTCGGCTGAGGTAGGTGGTAGTGTTTGTACGCAGGAAAACTTGTTTGGTGGTCCTGCTAAAGTGAATGGAATGGTATATGCTGGTCGTCCTGATAGACCACCAATAGGACAGGAGATGCCAGTAGGAGGTATGCTGTTGCCAATGTTGGTGCTGGTGTGTGCATATGTGTTGGTAAAAGTGGTTAAACGTAAGAAATCTCAAGCCTTATGAAAAGATTTTTTCTCTTAGTATATATTTGTCTGAGTTGTCTGATTGCGCAAGCGCAGGCGGTGACTGATGGTGTGTTTGTGAGCGGAGATATCGTGTCGTTTAGTTATGATAGTGACCCCTGGATGCAATATGATTTCCGCCTGTATTTGGAGGCGAGTAGTGGTGGTGTGCGCGCTCCACGCGTGATATCGGATGACTGCTTGTGGCGGATGCGTATTGATCAGAATGGCTCGTCTTACTATTATAGTTTTCAGGATTTGACTACGGGGTATTGGTTGAGCGTGGATAACTCAAGTCCACAAGGTGCGATCAATCAAGGTGCTTTGACGTTGGTTGCTGATAGTACAGCTGCTGCGGCTTTTCGCTTTGCTAATATGGTGGATTCGCAGAAGGGCTCTTATTGGATGGGTGAGATTTACTACATGGCCACAATGCACTGGGGGCAAGTGCTTCCGCTGTATTTGACATTGGATTTTACGGTGGCGAACTGGAGTCCTTATACGATTCATGTGGAGAAATGGGAGAAAAAAGGTACGGGTGATGCGTGGGCGCACTTCAACCCTGCGAAGATAGAGTTTACCTACGATGATGTGTTGGAGCGTGATGTGCGCTTTGTGATTGAACATACTACAGAGGCATATTACCAGATAGTAAGACGTCCTAATGAAGAGCCGCTACTTCGACGCACATCCATTGAGGTAGATCCTAATCAAGTGGAAGATGTGAATGTGTATTGGGAGTCAACGGGTGCGAATAAGAGCAAAGAGACGAGGCTTGATCCAGCGAACTTTTCGTTTGATTATCCGAACCTCCAATATACATGCCCAGAGACATCGCGTGTGATGATGACGCTGGGTGGGGTGCAAGAGATTACTGCGGCTGACGGACATAAGCAATGGCAGTTCCCTTTGGCGCCAGTAGGTACGAGTCCGATGGATTTGAAGGGTATTATCTATCCCGAATTGGATAGTCAAGGCAACCAGTTGGGTATCTTGACTTGGATAGACTATTCGGATAATGTGGTGGTGGAGTATAAATACGGCAACCAGAGCTTCAGCAAGAAGATGCGCGTGGTTCGTAAGTCGTATCACAAAGAGGAGTTGAATCCAATCTCGGTGTCGATTAACCCAGTGACTTATACTTTCCGCGAGGTGGATGAGGCAAAAGACTTTGTGGTAAATGTGCAGCATCAACATGGCTCTGTGATATACAATGTGGATGGTCAAGAGATTGTTCGCGAAGCAGAAGGCGAAGCAGAAATAATATCCTTGAATGATGCGCATTGGACATTTACCTTCGAGAATGGTTGGGCAGGGTTGAGTAGTGAAGTGCTGAGCGATGGTAAAACGATTCGAGTGAGTACACCAGAGAATGAAAGCAATAGTAAGCGTACTGCGACATTGGTAGGAAGATATTCTAATCAAACTGATGCTGAGCATAAACACGCAGGTGAGTTCCGTATTCCAATCGCTCAGCGTGTGGAAGCAGGTGGTATACAATTCGAGACGCAAGCAGGTGCAGGTCATACAGGAGCATGGACGGCAGGGCAAGAGCAGTTGACACATACCTCGGAGCGTACCATATACTATTTGCCTAACCAAGAGATAGAACTCCGTTTGGCAGAGTCGGGCTACTCGGGTTATATGCGTTGGTATGACTATGAGACCAAGGGTGATCCCTATTATAACCATGTAGAGGGCTATTTGTCCACTTCATGGATTCGTTCGCCTCGTTCGGCGGACGGCACACCATTTGCTGCTATCAATACGCCACAGAGTGCAGAAACGGTTCAAGATGAAGGTATATCGTATGGATTGTATTCTTTCAACAGAAATAACGACCGATATGGCGTTCAGACCGCAGGTACAGATGCTAACTATGGCGGTGTGCTGAACGAAAATAATACGAATAATGCTGCGCCGATATTGAGGGGATGGGATTATACGTATAATGCGAGCGCAAGCACTGCTGAGGCTAAAGCAGCTTCGGGCTACCATACCATTGCTTGTGATGTGAGTGCATATACCGATTATGAATATACCTTGCAGAATGGTCAGATAACTTCTATTACGGAGCCTACACTGTCTTATCGCCAGATTTTCCATCTCAAACCCGCAGAGGAGATGGCGGATACATTGCAGGCGCGTACAGGAAGGGGCGAGTATTTAGAAACGTATAAATATCAAGCTCCATCGGGTAAACAGATCCTTTTGTCCACTGAGCATCGCTATGTCCAATACCGTTCGCATTTGTCTGAGATGTGCTATTTTTATCGCGATGGTAGTGACCAAGTGCAACGTATTCCAGCCTCAGTATTCTCGTGGACAAGAGAGGTGTGGGATAATCAAACTAAGGACTATCTACTTGCACAGGAATATACCCCTACATATACCGCTGAACTGGACTATCTAATAGTTAGAAGTGATAATTACACCATGGGCGAGCAGCAAGTGAAGCATAGGTATCGTTTGACAGCCGCACCAGCAGACTCGGAGCCGTTGCTGATTGCCGAATTTGAGGTGGAGTTTGTGGATGTGGAGAAATGTGGTCCAACGACACAGACAATCATCACTCAAGCCCGTATTGAAAATGAATATGAGGTGTTGAGTAGCATTAATTTTGATGACAACAACGATACG
>JAFYSB010000003.1 GCA_017546705.1 Paludibacteraceae bacterium | reverse complement strand
ACTGCTCGTGCGGTAAAACAAAACGACGTAGTAGTTGCTACACTCACCCAACGTATCTTGGGTCGTGTCAGCGTTCACGATATCTATGACCTCGAGGGTAACCTCATCGTAGCTTCTGGCGAGGAGATTCGCGAGGCAGCTTGCGAGGCTATCGAAGCTGCTGGTATTGAGGCAGTAGAGATCCGCTCAGTGCTCACTTGCGAGGCTAAGCACGGTGTCTGCGCTAAGTGCTACGGTCGCAACCTTGCTACCCGTAAGATGGTTCAAAAGGGTGAGGCTGTTGGTGTGATCGCTGCACAAGCCATCGGTGAGCCTGGTACACAGCTTACACTTCGTACTTTCCACTCTGGTGGTGTCGCTGGTAACGCAGCTACTCAAAATACCTATGCTATCCCTGCTAAGGGTCGTATCGAGATCGACGACCTGCGTACTATCACCACCGAAGCGGGTGAGGTTATCGTGGTTAGCCGTCTGAACGAGATGCGCCTCGTAGACGAGAACACAGGCGTTGTATTGACAACCTTCAATATCCCTTACGCTTCTAAACTCTTCATCACTCCAGGCGAGTCTTACGAGAAGGGTCAACAAGTTTGCGAATGGGATCCATATAAGGCAGCATTGATTATCGAGCAAGCCGGTCGCCTCCAATACGAAGATGTTATTGAAAATGTTACCGCTAAGACCGAGATTGATGACCAAACAGGTAAGAAAGAGGTTACTATTACCGAGACCAAGGATAAGACCAAGATGCCATCTGCTCACATCGTGGATGCTGAGGGTAATATCTTGCGTACCTACAACCTCCCAGTGAAGGCATTGCTCGTTCACGAGGATGGTGCTGAGGTGAAAGTGGGTGATTCGCTCTTTACTCAAACACGTTCCTTCGGTACTGCAGGCGATATCACCGGTGGTCTCCCACGTGTTACTGAGCTCTTCGAGGCACGCAACCCATCTAACCCTGCTATCGTTGCCGAGATCGATGGTGAGGTAACCTTCGGACG
Source organism: Paludibacteraceae bacterium (assembly GCA_017546705.1). GTDB lineage: Bacteria > Bacteroidota > Bacteroidia > Bacteroidales > Paludibacteraceae > Colicola. The sequence goes on along the minus strand of JAFYSB010000003.1, from coordinate 42,992 downwards.
TATCAAACGTGGTAACCGTGAGCTTACTATCACCTCTAAGTTGGGTGAGGTTAAGTCTTACCTCGTACCACTTGGTAAGCAAATCCTCGTACAGGAGGGCGATTATGTACGCGCTGGTGTAGCACTCTCTGACGGTGCTATCACTCCAGACGATATCTTGGCTATCCAAGGTCCTACCGCGGTACAAGATTATATCGTCAACGAGGCACAATCAGTTTACCGTATGCAAGGTGTGGAGATCAACGATAAGCACTTCGAGATCATCGTTCGCCAAATGATGCGTAAGGTTGAGATTCAAGATGGTGGTGATACACGCTACCTCGAGAAACAAATCGTAGATAAGATCGACTTCTTGGAGGAGAACGATCGTATATGGGGTAAGAAAGTGGTAACTGATGCTGGCGACAGCGAGACCTTGAAAGCAGGTCAAATCGTTACCTCACGTCGCCTCCACGATGAGAACTCTTCTCTCCGTCGTAAGGATAAGAAGCTCGTGGTTGCTCGTGATGCAATGTGTGCTACTGCAAGCCAAGTGCTCCAAGGTATCACTCGTGCTGCGCTTGCTACCAAGTCCTTTATGTCAGCAGCGTCCTTCCAAGAGACCACCAAGGTACTCAACGAAGCAGCTATCCAAGGCAAGGTGGACTACCTCGATGGTATGAAGGAGAACGTTATCTGCGGTAACTTGATTCCTGCTGGTACTGGTCTTCGTGACTTCCAACACATCAGCGTACACAACGCTGAGGAGTATGCTGCCATCCAAGCAGCACGTGCAGCAGCTGCTGCTGAAGCACAACTCCGCCAAGAGGAACTCAACGAATTCTAATCTCGCACTAAGATGATATTCAAAAACCGCCTCCCTGCATCGCAGAGGGGCGGTTTTAATATTTTGCTGGTATGTTTTGGGTGAAGGAGTGCGACGGAACGCACTCCGAGTATTGCGCCCGAAGAGTCCCCACTCTTAAGATTAAGCGCAATACATAGAACTAAATTAGAACTTCCCTTGGGCTTTCGGTGGCTTTCAAGTTCTCTGTAGGCTACGTGACCACTTCGCGACCACTGTAGCATATCTATTGCCTAGTTGTATCATAGCGGTGGCTTTGTGTTTTCACCTTTCCGTTTTCTTTACACCTCTGCATATTATAGTGGTACTGAATACTCAGCGTTTTAGTGTTTTTGTACCGATGATTTACCTACCTTTTCTATACCCTTAGTATACCTTTGGTATAGGATAAGTCTCCATAAATGAAACGCTACCCTTGCGCAAAAGTAGCGCAAGGGTAGCGGAGTGACAATTATTGATTTAATATGTTATACTTAGTCACAATCAACTGCTATTTCTCCTTCTTTATTTTCGATTTTCACAATCAACGACTATTCTTCCTTCTTTCTTTATTTTAGCTTTTTGAACACCATACCAAATTGCATGGGGTAAACCTACCAATACTAGAGAATAAGGAATTGATATAGCTAATAAAATAGGATTAGGTTCCTTATAACATTCTTGATGTGTTACTGCGGGTTCGTAAATATCTCCAATATTAGCATCAATTTTATAACAGATGTTATCTGCATTGATAAAAACATTGACATATTCTTTATTCTCTTGAGTAACTGTAGAAGAGTGCATGCTATTGTATCCTGAACTTTGCAAAGATGTTTGCCCTGTCCAATAGTTTGTTACTGGCTTAGTTGTAGCAGAGGCAGCAGAATAACCTGTAGTTTTAGAAACTTGTTCTTTTTTCTCGTAGATAAGAACTTCTCCGCCTAATCCATCATCCATTGTTCGATCAGGAACAGACATCTCTGCTAACACTTGTGATTTTGACATCCCGACTAAAGCATCATACTTGTTACCAAGATACTGCTCAGGAATATCAGTAACTGTAACCGAATGATAAGTCCAACATGAGGTCATTGTAACACCTACCAACATGAGTAATAAAAATTTAATTGTTTTCATTTTGTTTAAGTTTGAGTAGTTAATAAATGGTTTTATATTGTGTGTTAATGATTTACTTTGCTTCGATAAATGGGACATAGTCAGAAAGTACCTTGATCTTATCAACTAATGATTTGTCTCTTATAGAGGTGTTATTGGGCAGGGTAATCGTCTCAGGCAGTACCTCAATTAGATTCTTCAAATAGATAGACTTGATTGCATAATTAATATTATCTTCGTTGTCCCAACCCGAAGAGGTAATTCCAACGAGATTACCTTGTTTATCAAAGAGCGGACCTCCACTATTACCATGTGTGATAGGCACAGATATTTGGTATAAACGAATATCTCCTTGCGCACCAGTTTTTGCACTAATTGTTCCGTCTGTAAATTTAATTTCCTCTCCTAATTTTTGAGTTTTAGGATAACCTAATGCAAAGACGCTCGTACCGACATCTTCTGTCTTTGCTGTAAATACATACGGAATCTTAGGCAACTCAACGAATGAATTATCTACAATTTTAATAATAGCCAAATCATTAGTGGGGTCAGTAACAACAACTTCTGCTTTATAGGTCTTAGTTTGACCATTTTGTTTGTAAGTAACTTGCATTTGTTTTGCTCCATCTACCACATGATGGTTTGTTGCAATATACCCCTTCTCGCTAATAAAGAAGCCAGTTCCAGACCAAAGCCAATCTGTTGCTTGATTTGCAGGTTGCGTAGTTTGTTTTCCAGTTGGAATATTTGCTGTTGGATAAGCATCTTGTGGACGAGACAATTGCGCGAACTCATTAACAGATAACGAATTTATTGAATATGTCCCAGGAGTCCAAGCTATCAGTCCATAGTGATTCCCTCTCAATGTTTTAGCAGGAAGCTGTGCTACATTCGAACCATTAATCATGAATGTAAAGCGGTCATTAATTCTATATACTTTCAAGAGATTGTTTTTAGTTGTATTAATCGCATTCGTATATGACCAATTACGCAACCATTGTCCAACACCTTCATATTTTCCGAAAACCGCAAATTTTCCTTCATTCGAAATAACAAAACAATAGTAATTTTCCCAATCTTTAAATCCAAAGATTAAACCATATTGAGCATTTTTATTTCCGGCTGCAGCATTAACAGTAGTAGAAATCATATAATCTTGAGATTGATCAAAAGGAATATAACAAGATCTTTTAACCCATGATTTTGGTGATTGGTGGTTGAGAGTAACACTCATTCCATAGCTACCGAATGAAGATGTGTTATCTCCTCCATTAATTACCCAAGATTCTGGATGATCTCCAAAAAATTCATTATAGACAATATAGCCTATACCATTTTCATCTAATTCAACATATTTTCCGTCCACCATCTCTCCGTTTTCAAATAGATAATATCTATGTAGTTTGCCTGTTTTATAGTATTCGTAATACTCACCATGTAAAACTCCATTAAGAAAATCTGCAATAATTTCTACTTGTCCATTTTCGTAATATTGTATAGCTTTGCCGTCGGTATGACTATTGTAATAATCATGTTCCTTCTGTTTGTTGCCATTTTTGTAATATGAAACAAACTTACCTTCAAAGAAATCCTTTTCGCTATCTCCATGATCAATATAAATAGGAGTAAATACAGATTGCAGTTGACCGTCTATATAATAATCTTTTACTTCTCCATCAGGAATATTTGGTGCTTTATATTTTATACGACGATAATATAGTGCATCTTTCGCTTCACAGCGTTGCCAACTTGCATCGAAAAACTCAGTAATAGTTTGACCTATAACTGGGCTATAATTAGAAGTTTTGTCAAATTGTTGCGTTTGGCTAATACCCCCTTTATAGTAATAAGTTATGGCACCTGTTATGCTTGTACTTTTTCCTGTATATATATTACCCAAAACAAATGAGCCTTCAATGACCACACCATTGGCTTTCTCTAACTTACCATTGCCATGAGGAATATAGTTGATAAATTGTCCTGTATAAATATCGCCATTAGGATATGTTTGTCTTCCTTGTCCTGTGGCTTGATTATTCATAAACTCACATTCCAATTCACGACCATCTACCCATGATAGTTTTCCTTTTCCAACACGAATACCGTTTTCATAGTTACCTACGAAAGTAGAATGTAATTCGTTGTTAATGTAACGAACTGCTTTACCATGACCGTGTGCTTTATTGTTTAGCACTTCGCCATCCCATGTAAAGGACACACCATCCTCGTAATAAGAATCAAGGATTTGGCAGTTTACATTAGAACAGAGAAGCCATTTCTCCTCTAAAGTTCGTGCACATACCACAATAGGCAGTAAACACATGAATAATAGTATTTTCTTCATAATACGGATAAAGTAACTAGTTATCGAATTATCAATCCCAACTTTTTTTGAGCAATGGGCATAACATTCTCGCCCGCTGGAACCATGATTTCAATAGGTTTATTTGTCATAGGATCAATCCAACGAACTTTTGTAATGTAAGTAAATTTATACTCCTTACCTATTAACTCCAATACAGAATCTACCTTTTGATGCAAAGGTGCTTCTAAATTTTGGCGTATTGTTTGGTAATCTTGCATGGCTATTTTTTCTAAGAATTGCATATTTTGAGACAAATCATTGATTTCTTTTTGCTTAAGCATTAACATATTCTCAGTTAAATTATCCTTTGTCTTGATTAACTCTTCTATTTTACGACTTCTTTCTGCTTCCATTTGCTGATATAGACTTGCATAACTGTTCTCAACTTTTATCAATGAGTCTTGAACCCAAAGCATATCTGGTAGTTGCATGACCAACAGTTCTTTATCAATGTAACCTATTTTGATAGAATCAGTACTCTCTTTTGGTTTTGCACTCTGAGCATTAACAGAAAGAGTTGAGAAAGAACACAGCCCAATCGCTGTAAAAATAATAGTTTTAAGTTTCATAATTTATAAAGTTATTAGTTATTTTATATTCAATTAGGTACACAAAAAAAGCGTGGATTCCGACTATTGTCGTTCCACGTATTGAGGCTGTCGCATTGCCTTTCCTGATAAAACGACAACGCGAAGCCCACGCCGAATATAAAATATACTCTCGTGCTATATCACTAGTTAAGGTACGCGTGTGCGCATAGGCTTATACGCAAAAAACGTACCACAATTGGCACAAGAGGGATAACTCTATACCCCGTAGGACATCTACCGTTGCTAAGTTCTTATCAGGATTGAAGGTTGCGACATTTCAATACGTCAGAACGAAGCGTAATAAACGCCTTTTTAATATGTCTGCTACCCTCCGCCAATGATGTCAGACACCCCGGCGTGGAATTGCGACTGCAAAGTTACAACATTTTTTTGAATTGAGCAAGAGAATCGCGACTTTTTCGATATTTTCAGTTTAGTGGACACTCCTTTGGTGTTACGGTTTAGAATGTAGAGATGTTAGGCAATCTTTATAAAAAGCTATTTCTATGTATTTGCAACTTTTTGTGTGTTTATAGGCACTTCCTTGTTGCTTCTAAAGTCTTTTAAGTGATTTTTTATTGCTTTTCTTGCAGAATTTAAAAAAATATCGTACCTTTGCACTAAATTATATTTCATTACCTTATGTCCATCAAAAAATATCTAATAGTATCTTTTCTTGTCTTAGTGCCCTTGCTCGCAAAGGCTCAGCAGTCACGTGCAGCCATTGATTCGATGCATTATGCAGTGCGCGAGTATCGCCAATCGGTGCGACAAGAGATACGTGATTATCGCGATTCGATACGAGTAGTGCGTGGTCAAAAATGCAGAGAGAACCCACATGAGATTCGAATAGGTTGGGGAGATCAATTATTTGAAACATTGGCGTGGTATGACCAACCCCACTCCACACTTTATCCTGAATCCTATATCGGACAATACGAAGAACGATATCGTTATGCGCAACATTGGTTCGCAGAATATCAATATCGTGTTCGCTATTGGTTTAATGTCGGCGGAATGATTGATTATAGTGGCGTAGTATGGGATAAGGTGAACCGCAATGGATTAGGCAAAGAAGTGAGTCGCGATAAGAATTGCAATTTCCACAACATAGCCATCATGGCCACTGCGCGGTTCACATACATGCACACCAAATATGTGTCACTGCATTCTGGATTAGGAGTGGGATTGAATATCAATACGGGGTCTGAAATAGATTACCGCGGTCGCAAGACAGCATTGGCTCCTGCATTGAATCTTACTGTTCTCGGAATGAGTGTAGGCAACGAAAAGTGGTTCGGCGCAGTTGAGTTTGGTGGATTATATTCGCTAATGAATATCCACGAAGTCTATTTGGCGGGCTCACGGATGTTTACCCTATCGGTAGGTTGTAGATTTTAGATAATAGAGAGAATATGAAGCGTAATATTATTATTGTACAATTGTCTCTTCTTTTGCTGACAGGATGCTATAAAGGCGAAGTGAGATATGTAGATTTCTCCGATTTAAATATGGCGGAGAATACTACCTTCCGTGTAACAGCGCAAAAGACCACCAACCTGCAAGATTTGAGCAACAATCCAGAATGGTTGGAATTAGTCGGTATCATAGATACTACCACCACACCTCAAGCGAATGTGGCAGGGATAACATCTCCGCAACGAGCAACTTCCACATCCGTAGCGGGCATCATGCAAGAGTTGTTGGATTTTAGCAAATCAGCTGTCGCCGTAGAGGTGAGTGGCTTGTATAAATCGGTGGACATCAATGACCAACCTATTCTATTATCAGGAAAAGTCATCCTGCCTGCCAAGGGACCAATCAAGCGATACATATTGGTATCACACTATACCATTGCTAGCAACAGAGAAGCTCCAAGTAATATATTTTCATTAGAAGGACTACTGGTGAAATTGGGTTATGCGTTGATTATTCCTGATTACATAGGATATGGTGTCACCGCTGATAAAGTGCACCCCTATTTGGTCATGGAACTCACAGCACGCAATGTATTAGATATGTACTACGCGGTGGTGCCATTCATGGAAAAAGCAGGTTGCGCACCCGAGCACGAAGATATTTACCTAATGGGCTATTCGCAAGGAGGTGCTACCACCATGGCTATACAGCATATGATTGAGCATCATGATGAACCCATCAAGATTCGTCGCGTATTCGCAGGTGGAGGACCATATGATATCAAATATACCTATGACCAGTTCGTAGAAACCAATTTTGCTTCTTACCCTTGTGCAGTGCCTATCATGATGCAAGGTATGGTGGTGGGCAACAAACTCAACTTGGACATGAGCAAAATGATGGCAAGCAATATCTACGAAAACTTAGATCATTGGGTAAATGGCAAACTCTATACTACCAATCAAATTAACGCATTGATTGGCACAAAAGTGACAAGCGACTTGCTAACTCCTATAGGTATGAATCGCCAAAGCAAAGAGGTATCGGAACTCTATAAAGCCATGACCGAGAATTCTATTCTCACTTATTCATGGTCTCCAAAAGCTCCTGTATTCATGTTCCACTCCATGGATGATGATGTGGTACCATTTGAGAATGCAATGCGTGCTAAAAGTAAATGGAAAAATGCGAATATCCAATATAGTTTTGGTCACTATGGCAACCATCAGCTTGGATGTGTTCGATTTATTTATACGGTACAAACACTATTAAAGAACGACGAAAAAGAAGAAAATGGCAATTTCAGTTTCTAATATAAAGTCTTGCTTCATGACATGGTTACGCAATCGCGGTAATCTTGGTGTCTTAGCATTAGTTATGGGTGTGTGGATTATTAGTTTTTCCGCATGTAATCCCGAAGTAGTAGCGCATACCAAAGACGTAGAAATTACAATTGATGTGGAACAAGTATCGGCTGGTTTTGCGCAGGTACGTTTCTCTACCAATAAGGAAGCGTTTTATCTAATAAGCATCCAACCCACACAAGAAGGTGTAGATCCACAAAAAATAGCCAAAACATTTATGCTATTGTCGCTAGATAGCGCATATGCAGATTATCTGTATTGGCGCAACAAACAGTTGCAGCAGCATATTCCTTTCGTGGCAGACTTTTCTTCACATTCGTTGCAGTATGGTGATATTAAACATTTCTTCACCTTGCTACAACCTGGCACCGAGTATTGGATTTATGCCTTTGTGGTGGACCCTAACACCAATAAACCCGCAGGAAAACTATTCTTAGAAACAATTACCACCGATAGCACAAGTACCATCCCTTTGCAATTTGAATATCGAGTAGATGGCTATTGGGATTATATTTATCCCGTTGATTCGACTGGAGAAGTCGTCTCTACGATTCCTTGGGTTTGCGAGACGATTGATAGCATTACTATTCGTGAAGGTGGTTGGCGCGTACCAGGAGAATATTTCTTTAGCCGCTTTAAGGATGTGTATTACGAAGATTATGAGCGTATTTTATATGGTATCTATGCACACAATAACGATGGTGTAGGTGATGGAACTTCTTCTACTTATTTCCAAGAAGGTGTGACTTATTACACGGGTATGGCAGCTTTGGATGCTCCACTAGTATTCCCATTGCCAAGGCATATCTACAATATCTATCGCTTTACCTGGCATGGTGATAGCACCAATCTTTATCTAACTCCTGCTCAAAGCCTAGATGGCTCTTGGTAATCCCTACATCGGATCCACATCAGGTAGAATGACAACTCCCTTGCATTGAGTTTGTTGTTGCACCCACCTACTCTGCTCACGCACCACCTCTTTGGCACGGGCGATGTTAGCTGTTACCTCAATCGTCAAACGAATCTGACGCACATACATATTCTGGGTGCGAGCCACACTTGGCACTAAGACTCCTGATACGCGGCTACCGAACGCCTGCTGCAATCGCTGTTGCAACAAACTGCTTGCTATGTCTAAGCGACCTATGTCGCGATGCTTCAGTGTCAACATAATCATCCTATGGAAAGGCGGAAAACCAAATGCCTTGCGTTCTGCTATCTGCTCTGCGTAAAGTCCCTGATAATCGTGCTCTATCAAGTGTTGATACAAACTATTCTTTGGGTCAAACGTCTGAATCATCACTTCGCCCTGACTACCCGTTCTACCGGCACGGCCACTCACTTGCTCCAACATCTGGAAAGCGTGCTCATAGCTGCGAAAATCTGGTTGATTCAATAGCGAGTCTGCTTGTAATACCGCTACCAAACTCACATCGTTGAAATGCAATCCTTTAGTAACCATCTGAGTACCAATTAGTATATCGACTTCATGCTTGGCAAAACGGTCAATGATGGTTTGATAGGCATCTTTCTTCCGTGTAGAATCCAAGTCCATGCGCAGCACGCGTGCCTCGGGGAATAATCCTTGTATCTCCTCCTCCAATCGCTCCGTACCAAATCCCTGCGTGCGGTATTCCGTTTTGCATTTTGGGCAATGCTTAGGGGCGCTGGTGCTATGTCCACAGCAGTGGCACACCAATGTGCGATTGGCTTTGTGGTAGGTCATACTCACATCGCAGTTCGGACATTTGGGCACTTCACCGCAACTTGGACATTGTAAGAAGGGTGCATAGCCACGGCGATTTTGGAATAATATCACTTGCTTCCCCTTAGCGAGTTCCTCGCGTATTCTATCTACCAATGGGTCTGCAAAATGCCCGTACATTTCTTTGCGGTGGTATTGGCGTTGCAGGTCGATGAGTGTGATGTGTGGCAGTTGCAAACCCTGAAAACGTTCCGTCATCTCCACCAAACCATATTTCCCGTTCAAGGCGTTGTGATAACTCTCAATGGATGGAGTAGCCGTACCCAGCAGCACTTTCGCACCATACCACTGTGCCATCATGATGGCTGCGCTTCGGGCATGATAACGTGGTGCAGGGTCTTGCTGCTTGTAACTTGGCTCGTGCTCTTCGTCCACAATAATCAATCCCAAATCGCTGAATGGCAAGAAGATCGCTGACCGTGCACCCAATATCACTTTGCCTGTCTTGGTTCTTGGTTCCTGGTTCTTGGCTCGAATATTGTTATAAATCTCCACCCGCTCCGCGTTGCTAAACTTCGAATGATACACTACCAATCTATCCCCAAATACCGCCTGTAGTCGGTCAGTCAATTGGGTAGTCAAAGCAATCTCTGGTACTAGATACAATACCTGTTTGCCTTGTTGCAGTACTTCTTCTATGAGGTGAATATATACCTCTGTTTTTCCGCTAGAGGTCACGCCGTGTAGCAGGGAGACATTCTTTTCTTGCCAACTCTCTCGAATCTCCGCAATTGCTCTACTCTGCTGATTGTCAAGCGCATGTGGCATTTGTATTTCGCCTATGTATTGTCGCAAGCGCGAGATAGAGCGCTCCTCTTCAATGAAAATTCCTTTGTCAATCAATGTCCGCAGAATAGCGCCGCTCACGCCACTTTGCTCTAAGAGTATACGCCTCTCCACCTGATAATTCTGCGCCAATCGAAGGAAATCGCGAACCAATTGTTCTTGTTTTTTGGCGCGCTTCAGTTCCCCGAGCAACTGCTCTTGTGCTTCTTTGGCTAGGTAAGCAGGAGATAGTTGTATGTATTGGGTAGTGGCTGCGGAGTAATTGTCGTCAATGATTTCTGAGGGTAGGGCAGCCGCCATGACCTCGCCCAAGGTACACATGTAATAACTAGATAACCACTCCCATAACTTCAGTTGCTCTGCCGTGATGATAGGTGATTCGTCCACTATTTGCAACACGTCCCTCACTTTCACGCTTGCAGGCAACTCCCCTTCGTGCTTGCGATAGATGATACCAATGATACTCTTCTTCCCCAGAGGTACCAATACCCTACAACCAATCACATCTCTTCCCCCTTGAAGGGGGATTGAGGGGGTCCTATAGGTATACACATCCGCAATAGCTAGAGGAAGAATAATATCATATAAAGATTCGTTGCCCATTTATGGCGCAAAGGTACAGAAAAATACGCACATACGCAAGAAAACGAACACTTTTTGAAAAAAGATAACTATCGTTGTATATATAAAAGAGGGTGTGTTAGAGCCTAACCCACCCTCTTTCCTTATTGTTATATCAAGAAATACTTATTTACACCGTCGCTTCAACATTCCACATAAAGGCACGGACACCGACTTCTTCGTTTCGTTTGTCGAGTTTCTTTACGGCTTCGAGTAGCATAGGAGCTTTCTCATCAGGTACAATGGTAATAACACATGAGTTCATTTCTGGCCATGCGTGGGTACCACGGCGTGGTTCGCCATTCTTGCTTCCACGGCCTTGCACATCTTCAAAGAAGGTGAAGCCTCGTATCTCTAACATATCAAGCATATACTCCACACGCTCGGTGTTGGCTTGATTGAATATGATCATTATACTTTTCATAATTACATTTGGATTAAGGAGCAAGGAACCAGAATCAAGACAAATTAGTCTTGGCTATTGACTCCTGATTCCTGATTCTTATTTCTCGTTCTCTTCGCAGTCCTTCACATCAATGTCCATGAAAATGAAGTTCTCACGCACTTTCTTGAGTTTGTCGCGCTCACCTTTCTTCGACATGGCACCATAGATAACTGGGACGATATACAATGTCAAGAAAGTAGCCACAGTCAAACCACCGATTACGACAATACCCAATGGACGCCACATCTCGGCACCTTCACCTTGGCTCACAGCCATTGGCACCATACCGAGGATAGTTGTAAACGCAGTCATCAAGACAGGACGCATACGGCTTTGACCAGACATTTGGATAGCCTCATTCAACTCATATCCACGCTCGCGCATGAGGTTGATATAGTCCACAAGCACAATACCGTTCTTCACCACGATACCCACTAACAAGACAATACCTAATGCACCAATCATATCCAATGATACACCTGTTATCCACAACGCAAGAATCACACCCGAGAGCGCAAATGGCACTGTAAACATGATGATAGCAGGGTTACTAAATGACTCAAACTGCGAAGCCATCACGATGTAAACAAGGATAAGAATCAATGCACCTAACATACCTAACTTGCCAAAAGACTCTTGTTGGTCTTCGTACGAACCGGCCAAACGGATGGAGTAACCAGCAGGTTTGTCGATCTGAGGTAGCACTTGCGTGTTGATAGCTTCTGCCAACTCACCAAGTGAAGTTTCGTATGGAGTAACTTTCACAGTTACAATACGTTGGCGTGACTTACGCACAATTTTTGGTGGTGCCCAGTACTCGTCCACCGAGCAAATCTCAGAGAGTTTGATCGTTTGTCCCATTGGTGTTGGGATAGAGAAGTCGAGCACATCGGATATAGAATTGCGATTCTCCTCCTTGAGACGCACCAGAATATCGTACTCATCACCGTCCTCCTTCAGGAAGCCCACAGCCATACCATTGACGCGGTTGCGCAGATAAGTAGAGATGGTGGCAGAGGTCAATCCGTGGCGAGATGCTTTCTCTTTGTCCACGATGATCTTGATCTCAGGACGGTCGTCATCACGATCTGAGAACACGTCGCGTGCTCCAGGAAGTTCTTTGGTGAGGGCGATGATTTGTTGCGCCATTTGGTTGGTGATATCAAAGTCATAACCATAGATTTCTACATTCACGGTATTACCACCACCTGGGCCCATGCTGCTCAATGCGGCTTGATACTCGATGATTTCAGGATATTGAGCCAACTCATTGCGCAATACTTCGGCAATTTGCCAAATTGTGCGCTCACGCTCCCATTTCTTATTCAAACGGATTGTCATTGAGATCGTGTTATTCATCGTACTAGAGAAGATCGCACCTGTACCATCGTCGTCGTTGCTACCCGCAGATGTAGAGATCATCTGAATCTCTGGCACTAGCAGCATGAAACGCTCCTCCAATTGGCGAGCCGTCTTAACGGTCTCTTCGATACGTGTACCACGTTGCAATTCTACCGTCACGCTCAGGCGGGCATTATCTTGTTGTGCCATAAAGTCGGTACCCACTTTGCCCATGATAAATGGTAAGAGCGAAGCGGCAAAGAACACGAACAAAGCAATGATTGTTAATGCCTTATGGCGCAAGCACCAGCCCAGAGATTTAGCGTAAGCAGCATCCACCTTATCCAAGAACGCTACCACAGTACGGTCATACCATGTCTTGGTAGTAGCCTCTTCGTCAATCAGTTTACCATTCTCAATACGTACTTTGCGAGCTTTGAGCAGCTTCGAGCAAAGCATAGGGGTCAAGGTGATAGCGATCACGGTTGATGTACAGCAAACCACCGTCACGATCCATCCCAACGACTCGAACATAATACCTGCCATACCATCCATCATGGTCAGTGGCACGAACACAGCTACGAGCACAAGGGTAGTCGCAATAACGCTGACCCACACCTCGTTAGTGGCGTAGATAGCTGCCTCACGAGGGGCTTCACCACGCTCGATATGGCGGGTGATATTCTCCAACACCACAATCGCATCGTCCACCACCATACCAATCGCGATACTCAGCGAACAGAGCGAGATAATGTTGATACTTGAGTCAGCCATCTTTAGGTAGATAAACGCTACAATCAACGAGATTGGAATAGTGAGCGAGATGATAATCGTCGCACGCCATTTACCCAGGAAGAACAACACCACCAACACTACAAACAAGAGCGCGTACAACACAGACTCTTCCAATGAGTTGATACTATTGCGGATATTGTCAGCCGAGTTGTAGATCTCTTGGATCTTTACGTCGGTAGGCAATTGCTTTTGAATCTTTGCCAATTCCTCTTGCACGTCCTCGCAGACTTGTACGGTATTAGAACCCGATTGCTTCGCTACAATCAGACGTGCAGCCTCACGACCATTGGTCTTTTCGTCCAATGAGAGGTCCTTAATAGTATCGCGCACTGTAGCAATATCGCGCACAAACACTTGTTGTCCTTGTGGGGTGATAGTCACCATCAGATCGTTGATCTCGCTACTCTCGATAAACTCCGAGCGCACCTGCATTTGGTATTGCTCCTTCTCCATCTTGACAGTACCCGAAGATAGGTTGAGGTTGTTGGCGGAGATCACTTGACCCACTTGCTCCAAGGAGATACCGTATGCATCCAACTTCTGTTGGTCGATATCCACATACACATAGCGGTCAGGCGCACCGGATACAGACAGGTTACCGATACCGTTGATCTTATTCAGCTGTGGAATCACCTCATCATTGAGGATTTTGTCGAGCGCAGCATACGACTCGTCTGCCGTAATAGAGTATTGGCAGATAGGCATGGTGCTTGAGGAGAACTTAAACACCATTGGCGACGAACAACCGTCTGGCAACTGGTTCTTCGCCATATCACAGAACGACCGCACGTCGTTGACGGCTTCCGTGATATCACATCCCCACTCTAATTCCAATACAACGAGTGATACGTTATCCTTGCTGGTCGAGTTGATATACTTCAGGTTGTCCACCGAAGTCAAACTGTTCTCCATAATCTTGGAGACGTTCGTTTCTATCTCCGAGGCAGATGCTCCAGGATAGGTGGTCATCACCATCACGTATGGAGGATCCATCTCTGGAAACTGATCCACAGGCAGTTGCACAAAGCAGAACAGACCTATGATCATCACCGCAACGAACACCAGCATGGTCGTTACGGGGTTTTTAATCGCGGTTTTATAAATTGCCATAGTTCTTTTATTTAGAGCGCTTCGCTGTCAGAAATTAGACCACTGCGTTGTTAGATCGCTTCGCTGTTAGATTCCTGGAAATCTCTCAGCCACGAAGTGGCGGTCTAACAGTCTGGAAGACGGTCTGACTTCTTTCAGCGCTTCAGCGCGGTCTTACTTCACTTCAATCTTCACACCATCCACCAATTTGCTTTGACCTTTGTGGATATACTCTACACCTGGTTGGATTTCTGGAGCGATGATCTCGATTTGCTCGTCAAAGCGTTGACCCAATTTCACGCTCACACGCTTGGCATAGCCGTTCTCGTTGATGAATACAAAACGCTCGTTCGAACCAATCAGTTTCTCTACAGATTGATAAGGTACTACAATAGTGTTCTCCTTGCCAAGTCCCAGAGTAGTAGTTACATACATACCTGGGCGCAATTTCTCGCTCGCATTAGGAATCACCACTTTGCATTGGAAAGTGTGGCTCGCAGCATCAATAGTTGGATATACCACCTCGATAGTAGCAGGGAAAGTTTGCTCTGGATAAATATCGCTCTTCACGGTGAGTTTCATACCCTCCTTGATCAAAGGATAATATGTCTCTGGCACTGCAATCAGTGCTTTTAACTTCTTCACTTGAGTGAGTACAACGATTGGTTGACCTCCATACAACTCGCCGTCCTCGTATGTCTTTGCTGAAATAACACCTTCAAAAGGAGCTTTCACATAGGTATTCTTCTCCAAGAATGAGAGGTTTTGCTTCAATTGGTCATAACTCACCTTGGTTTGGTCATAGGTCTGTTGGCTTACACTACCTGTGGCGAGCAATGCCTCCAAACGGCTCATCTCCACCTCCAAGTTCGCCAATTGAATCTTGCTGGTGAGGTATTGGTTCTGATCCATACGCACCAGCATATCACCCTCTTTCACACGATCGCCTACCTCCACGAAGATATGCTCAATCTTACCTGTCAACGAAGGTGCAACGTTTTGTGTCAAATAACCTTGAAGGTTGGTACTAACATTGAGTACACGCTCAATCTCATGATTTTCGAGGATCATGGTACCTACCACTTCCACGCGCTCAGCCTCTTGCTTTGCCTGAGCATCTTTCTTGCCGCAGCCAATCAGACATACAGCTGCCGCCATCATTAATACAATCTTTTTCATTATCTTTTTTATTTTCTTATATACTCTGTTTTAAACTCCTCCCCTCGAAGGGGAGGTTGGGAGGGGTCTACAAATTCAAGAACTTCTCCAGCTCCACTTGTGCATTCACCAATGTCAATACCGCTTGCACGTAGCTGCTTTGCGCGGTGATGAGGTCGTTGCTCGCATTCACGAGGTCAAGATTCGAAGCCGCACCTTGGTTGAACTTGTTAGTCGTTGATTCAAACACGCGTTGCGTTACCTCCATATTGTCCTTCTCGTTCATGTAGGTCTCATAACCGTTTTGCAGGTTGTAGCGCAATTGCTCGTTTTGAATTCCGAGGTTATTGGCTGTCTCCGCAAATGTATTGCGCGCTTCTTCCAGTGCAATCTTCTTTTCTACTACACCTGCAGCACGCTTACCCGATGACCACAATGGCATAGAAACTGAAAATGCAACAGTATGAGGAGATTGCATCATTGTAAATCCCTCGCTATCTCCATAATCTCTACGTGAAGATTGCAATGCTAATGACACCGTTGGACCATACGCCCAACCTGCCATATGCACATTCTTCTTTGCCAACTCCACGTTCTTCTCCAACAATTGATAATTGAGATTATTCTCCAAAGCAAAATCATAACCCAGCAATTTCAACACCGCCTCAGCAGAAAGAAAATCCTCCAACGTAGAAGTCAACACCAATTCTGTATTAGCTGGCACATCCAGCAGCACCTTCAACGCATTCAACGCCAATTGGGTGCTACGCAGATTTGCATTGATATTATTTTTCAACGTATTCACACGCACCTTAATAAGGTCGGCTGTTGTCTGCTCTGCGGCACCCACATCCACGCTACGCTGAGTCATCTCCGCCATCTGCTCAATATTAGCCAATGATGTTTCCAACAATGTTACTACATTTTGCAGGACCAATACACTTGCATAACTAGTCTTCACATTCGCACGCAAGTTATCCTCTGATTGTTGAAGATTCAACTTTTGCATGTCAATCGCCACGTTATTCAATAGCGCACCCACGATTGCTTGACCATTGATACCAACTGCAGCAGTAAGAGAATATGTCCAAGGCGACATGGAGCCCTCTTGCCCCATGAAATTGATTTTGTGCTCCTTAAAATCCTCATTTAACATCAGCGTCTTGCCAACACTTCCATCCAACGATGGCAACATACTCGCTATCGTCTGCCAACGTTGTGCATACACTTTTTGTACCGCTAAACTAGCATTCTTCAAACTGCGGTTGGTCTCCACCGCATAGTCTTGCGCCTCGGTGAGGCTTAGGTTTAATGTCGCAGGCACCTCACGCACCTCAGCCTTCTTCGTAGCTGCCATCACATGATCTGCTGCCTGCATGCCGTTCGCTAAAAATGCGAACATGCCAATGGCTAAAACAATTTTTTTCATCATCTTTTATACCTTATATATTATATGTTATTTTTCATTTTCTCTCTCAACCGCACCAAACCGCTTTCACTCAATATGCCCCGCATCAAAATGTCCATTCTTTGATGTCCTATGCGGTGCACTTCCTCTTTGGTCATTTGCCCGCCTGTTATCAAATCCAGCAATCGGTACTGCATGTCCAAAAACATCATCGCCACCACATCCACATCAATCTCGGCTCGGAAGATTCCCTCGCTCACGCCTTTCTCCAAAAACCGTACCAAAATCTTCTCTGCCGTTTGGCGCATCACTTTTTTGTGTGCTGCGAACAGTTGCGGATAGTACTTCTCCAGATCATACATCATCGCAGGTGTCTTCAGATCCTTCTTCTGAGTGGATTGCGCTATCTTCGCCCATTCCACAATCACCTGTGTGATGGTGCGTTTAGATAGGGCATTGTCCAGATCATGTGCCACTTTCTGCTCATGCTTATGCAGGATAGCCTGTACCAAGTCATCTTTCGAAGCAAAATAAACATAGAACGTCTTCTTCGACATCCCCAACTCATGACATATGTCATCCACAGACACACTACGAATGCCCACTTGTTGCATTCGTTCAATTGCCACTTGCAATATATTTTCCCTTACGTCATTCATTGTTTTTCTATGTCTTTCCGCTTTCAATTACGTACCATATACGTAGGATATACGTAACATATACGTAACATACACGTAAGATAAAGCTGTCGATATGCTAAGTTCAACCTTAGTATAATGCAACACCTCTATCGCAAAAACCGTGCAAAGGTACTACTTTTCTACGAAACAACCAAACATTTTAGGAAACTTTAACACTTTTGTAGTTTCCAAGTTGCAAAATTAGCACAAAAAAAATCCCCAATGCACCAGTCATTGAGGATTTCTTTCTTTTTCGTTAAATGCTTATAGCAATTCCACCGAACGATTAACAAACTTCGCCAAGGCCTCGCCCTTCAACTGACCTGCAGCCAACATGGCGATGTCAATGAGTTGATGAAGTTTATCACTACTAGCAGCATACGCACCATATTGCTCCTTCAATTGTTGCTTCAATGCAGCCAATTCCTTGGTGATATTGGTCACCGCATCCTTCTCCTCTTGGGTCAAATCTGCCTCCTTCTTGCCCTTTTGCGCCTCTTGCAACGCCTTCTCCTCCGCCTGTTTAGCTGCCAGCTGCTCCACGATTGGGTTCACTTGCTCGCTACAAGCGGTAGTAATCTCCTCCAGCAACGCCTTTACCTTGTCGTTCGCAGTATTGATTACCAAGTTGTATTGATCTGGCATATTGCCGTAGAACGACATACCTTGCTGATGCACCGACATCTCCTTCATGCGGCGCATAAACTCGTTTTGGGTCAAGAATACAGGCAGAGCGTCCGCAGAAACGGCTTCCAAACTTACATCATAGCGGGTTTTATCGGTTTTTGGCAACAGAGTCTCGAAACTATAGCGGAGTGCATTCTCCTCATTCTCGGTAAGTTCCACTTTCGCCTTGTCTTCTTTTTGGATGATATTCTCAATCACATCCGAGTCCACACGCACGAAACGAATCATCTGTTTCTTGTCATCCGAACCATCGCCGTAGCTCTTTTGCTCGAATTGCGACATCGCATGTACATCCAGCTCGCCGTCCATCAACAGCACATCATACCCCTTCTCCTTCGCGCGTTGGATATAGGCATAACTTGCATCCGCGTCTTGTGCGTACAGGATAATCAGATCACCATTCTTATCCGTTTGAGCTTCTTTAACATGCTCCTTGTACTCCTCAAAAGTGAAATACTTGCTATCCAAGTTCTTCAAGAGGGCGAAGCCCACAGCACGATCATAGAACTTCTCATCGCTCAGCATACCATATTGGATAAAGAGCTTGATATCATCCCATTTCTTCTCAAAATCCTCACGGTCATTCTTGAATATCTCTGCCAATTTGTCAGCCACTTTCTTGGTGATATGGCTGGAGATCTTCTTCACATTGTTATCGCTCTGCAAGTACGAACGGCTCACGTTCAACGGAATATCTGGCGAGTCAATCACACCATGAAGCAATGTCAAGTATTGTGGCACGATATTCTCCACTTCGTCAGTCACGAACACTTGGTTACAATACAATTGAATCTTATTGCGCTGAATATCAATATTATTCTTAATGCGAGGGAAATACAGGATACCCGTCAAATTGAATGGATAATCCACGTTCAGGTGGATATGGAAGAGTGGCTCATCCATCTGATGAGGATAGAGTTGGTGGTAGAACTTCTTGTAGTCCTCTTCGGTCAAATCCGCAGGTTTGCGTGTCCAAGCAGGGTTGATATCGTTAATGATATTCTCCTCGCCAGTCTCCACTTGCTTGCCGTCCTTCCACTCCTTTTTCATGCCAAAAGCAATCTCCACAGGCAAGAACTTGCAGTACTTGGTCAGCAAACCTTCCACGGTGCTATCCTCCAAATACTGTGTATATTCCTCGTTGATATGCAACACGATATCCGTTCCGCGCTCGGCTTTGATTGTTTCTTCCATCGTGTATTCTGGCGAACCATCGCATGACCAATGCACAGCCTTCGCATCATCCTGGTAACTGAGGGAGAAAATCTCCACTTTATCTGCTACCATAAACGCAGAGTAGAAACCTAGACCAAAGTGACCAATAATCGCTTGAGCATTATCTTTGTACTTATTCACGAACTCTTCTGCACCAGAGAAAGCGATTTGGTTGATGTATTTATCCACCTCCTCTGCAGTCATACCGATACCATGATCTTGCACGGTGAGAGTTTTTTTCTGTTTATCAATAAGTACACGTACGCGGGTGTCTCCCAATTCGCCTTTGGCTTCGCCAACACTGGCGAGGGTTTTCAATTTTTGTGTCGCATCTACTGCATTACTGATCAACTCACGGAGAAAAATCTCGTGATCTGAGTAGAGAAACTTCTTAATGACGGGGAAGATATTATCTGACGTTACCCCAATATTACCTTTTTTGCTCATATACTATATTTATTTTGTTAATTCTTATTTCGCATTCGCTCAAACGATTCTTCGCAAGCAAATTTTCATAATTCATAATTCTTAATTCATAATTATCAAAAACCTTGCCAAAGCATTTTACCTCTCACAAAACTGCCATTTTGTCATTTCGACACAAAACTATACTGAATAATAATTAACCTATTTGCCACTAATTTCTTGCGTAAGAAAAGTATTTTTTGCGCTAAGTGCAGGGGGGGCGCTTTCTGGTGTAGTGTCGCCAAAAGGCGAAGTGGTGGCAGCGGTGCTGCGGTAGCGGCTCACGCCGTGAGCGCGAAATGCACAATCGACAAGAATACCCGACTAAAGTCGGGACAAAAGAAGAATATTTACTCGGCGGGAAAACGCCGAGCACTAAACCTGTGGAGGGAAAGAAATAGCCGAGCAATGGCAGACGATGGTGGCTATTTTACGAACTCATAATCATTACCGATTATTAGTTTTTATCTCTACCAAATGAAAGCAAGTGACATTTCTGCCACTTGCTTTTCGTATACCCTTGCTATACCTTTGGTATGGGGTTAGCGAACTTGCTGACCTTGCATGTTATAGGTATTTTTATTGCTCTCAATCAGCACATGGTTATTATGCAAAAACTTGCGCGCATTATTATGCGGAGCAGAAATCGACTGAATATCAAGCAGTTCATCACTACCAGGAAGAGAATATATATCATATTCACCAAAATAACCACCACAACGATCACAATCATCATACTTGCTGTATTTAGGAACAAACAATTTGAGTGTATTTCCTGCTTTAACAAGTTTTATTTCAGAATTTACATAATTATCTAAATACCTATCTCTTTCATCGTAATAATAAGGTATTGTTGCCAATATCGTACCAGCTTCATTTCTAATCTCAAACTCTGTATAGATGTTATAGTCGCGATATTCGCCAGCCTCAATACCCGTAACTTGTGATGAAGGGAATGCCACTATGCATGCCCATTTTCCATCTATTGAGAAAATATTCTTGGAAATGATGAATCTTTCTTCGTGTCCCATATTTAGCCCTGCAATATGATAGCCTGAATCATCTAAAAGCACGGATTTAACAGTTGTCATAGAAGAAGCATCAATAATGTCATAATAAACCTTATCATTACCTATCAGTCGTTCTGATACAAAATAATTACCGATAATACTACCTTGTTGAATAATAGGATGAAAACTTATCATTTGCATTCCCATTCCAAAATTAACGATGTAGCCTGACCATTCCTTAATAATCTGCGCGTTGGCAAATGTGGCTGCAAAGAGAGTAGCAAAAATAAAGATAACTTTTCTCATTGTTCTAATTAGCGGTTATATCCCATCGCCTCATCGGTTTTATGATTAATATTGTGAATGAATATACAAAAAGTGCGAACTTCCATTTGGTTATATTAGTTCTCTCGGGCTTCGACTCCCATATGTGCCAATATACGCAGAAAGTTCACACCGTAATGCGAACATTCGCTATATTTCGGACACATATTACAATTTGTCGAAGATTGAGAGAATCCTTAATAAAGCAAATGCTTATTTATATTATGTCTGTTTCGCGTGTTATTTTACCATAGGCGATAATTAGAAGTTAGATATTAGACCGCTTACGCTGTTAAATGTTAGACGCAAGGAGATTCTTAACCTGGTTATATACATTCTCTGCGGTGAAGCCGAGTTTCTCGTCGAGCACTTTGTATGGTGCGGAGAAGCCGAAGGAGTTGAGTCCCCATACGGTACCATGCTCACCTACAAGACCTTCGAGGTTACAAGGAAGACCTGCGGTAAGACCAAAGCGTGCAACGCCTTGTGGCAATACCTCTGCTTGGTAAGCCTTGTCTTGTTGACGGAAGATTGCCTCAGAAGGAACGCTTACGATTTGAAGGCGAATGCCCTCAGCACGAAGGAGCTCTGCACCTGCCATAAGAGTAGAAACTTCACTACCAGAAGCGATCATCACTACTTGTGGGTTCTCATCTTTGCTAACGATATATGCACCCTTCTTCACGCCAGCCTCAGAGGTATTAGGTACACTTGTTACATCTTGGCGAGAAAGGATAAGAGCGGTAGGAGTATAGATATTCTCCATTGCCATCTTCCATGCTGCGGTAGTCTCTTCTGCATCAGCAGGACGGAGTACCATCACGCTTGGACGGCCAGAGTGGTTGTGCAGCTTCTCCATAAGGCGGATTTGTGCCTCTTGCTCTACTGGTTCGTGGGTAGGACCATCCTCACCTACACGGAAAGCATCGTGGCTCCAAACGAACATCATCTGGATCTCCATCAGTGCTGCCATACGGATAGCTGGTTTCATATAGTCAGAGAATACGAAGAAGGTTCCGCAAGCAGGTATAATACCACCATGCAATGCCATACCGATGCAGACGCAAGCCATAGTGAGCTCGCTCACACCTGATTGGAGGAAGCGACCTGTGAAGTCATCGGCTGTGATGACGTGAGTATGTTTGAGGAAACCATCAGTTTTATCAGAGTTGCAGAGGTCAGCAGAAGATACAATCATGTTGCCTACATGCTCAGAGAGGAACGCGAGAGCAGAAGCAGAAGCAGTACGAGTAGCCACATTATCTTTTTGTTGGAGAAGGCTCCAATCAAGGCAAGGGGTCTCGCCACTCATGAAGGTCTCGTACTCGTTTGCAGCCAATGGGTTAGCCTCTTTCCACTCATGGTAAGCAGCATAGCGTTGGTTGGTTATCTCGCGAAGCTCCTCAGCACGTTTATCGAAGAGTGCTTGTACGTCAGGGAAGATTTGGAATGGGTTCTCAGGGTCGCCGCCGAGGTTCTTGACGGTTGCCTCGAAACTTGCGCCAGACTTGCTGAGTGGCTGACCGTGGGTAGAAGTTTTGCCCTCCCAACTTGCGCCTTCCGCATTCACGCAACCCTTACCCATAGAAGTATGACCAATGATGAGCGAAGGACGATTCTTTTCGTTTTGTGCGTTGATGATGGCTTGGCGAATAGCGTCAGGATCATGGCCATCGATGTCTTGTACATACCAACCCCACGCCTCGTATTTCATGGCTACGTTCTCGGAAGATACCTCGTTGCAAGAAGTGGAGAGCTGAATCTCGTTGGAGTCGTAGTACATGATGAGGTTGTCGAGCTTGAGGTGGCCTGCCATACGGCCAGCACCTTGGCTAATCTCCTCTTGGATACCACCGTCAGAGATGAAAGCATATATAGTTGGGTTGTGAATCTCGCCATAACGAGCGTTGAACCACTTAGCTGCGATAGCTGCACCCACTGCGAAAGTGTGACCTTGGCCGAGAGGACCAGAAGTATTCTCAATGCCGCGCTCTACATTGCGCTCAGGGTGACCCGGAGTAACGCTACCCCATTGGCGAAGTTGCTTGAGTTCGTCCATAGTGAAGTGACCAGTCATGCAGAGTTGTGCATAGAGCATGGGTGACATGTGACCAGGATCAAGGAAGAAGCGGTCGCGCGCCTCCCAACATGGGTTCTCAGGATCGTGGATAAGGAACTCAGAATAAAGCACTTGTACGAAGTCTGCTCCACTCATTGAGCCACCTGGGTGTCCACTCTTGGCTTTTTCTACCATAGCGGCAGCAAGGATACGGATGTTATCTGCCGCTTTTGTCATTAATTGTTTTGAATTCATGATTGTATCGTTAGTTTATTATTAGCATCGTTAAAATTTATATGCGAGGTAGTAGTTGAATCCCCAATTAAAATCCTTGCGGAAGCCCAAACCGGGAATATAGTATGGCATCACTTCACCCGCTTTGGCATTGCGTGTGAATAGGAGTTTCATACGAATATACCATCCCATCTGAAAACCCTTGTATACTTGCACCTGACAACCCGCTACTATCTCTCCCCAACAGTCAAAACGTTGCTGGTCGTAGAAGTTCAGTCGTTGCTCTCCCCAATAATCACTATGCAGTTTGACATTCGTAAGGTCGTAGTTTTGGTATGCACCACCAAACCGCAAACCAACCAGCATATTATTCTCCGACGCACCTTTCTTCACTACTGCTAGATCCATACCCAACCGACCAAAAACACCTTGTCCTTTGTGCATTCCACCATCTGCGCCACGCTCCGCCATGGCATATCCTGCTTCAAGGGTAGGGTAGAAGCGTTTTGCAAGGCGCACATTGATGGCTGCTTCATAGCTTTGTATCTTTCCTGCCGAACGTGCCAACTCGAGAACAGAGTTTCCAATATCCAACTTCACGCTCATACCCTGATACACAGCGGTGTCTGCATACTCGCGTGCGCTCGCGCATAATGCGAGACAGCAGAGGGATACTATGAGCAATAGTCTATTCATGCAGGTAAATACACAGATTGTCTTGTGCAACAGTTTCTACACTCGCGTTGAGGATACTAACACTATCCACGCGTGGGTCGGTTGACCACGCTGCGGTAATGGTGTGATATACCGCACAACCGCAAGCCATGCTGATAAACTGCTGACGAGGGGTGTGCTGAATATAGAGTGTATCTATTTGATTGTGATAGAGCATCAGGTAGGCAGTCAGACTGGTATCAGGTCGCAACTCTAATCCCATGACTTTGACACCCTTGCCTTGCATACCAATGTCGCTACCGATGCCAACCACGGTTATACTATCCCATTGGGCATAGTGTGCGGTATCGCCTGCCGAAGTGATAGAATCTGCTGACAAGGTAATTTGTACCGCTGAGTCCAACTCTTGGTGGCAAGTGGTGTCAGGTTCGCAAGCAGTTAATAGGGAACAAAGAATAAGGAATAAAGAGCAAAGACGAATATGCTTCGTCTGTCGTAAGAGGAACTGATATATCTTGATTCTTTGCTCTTGGTTCATAACTCACAATAATGTCTTCGCCTCGTTTTTGAGTGCTTGCAGCGCAATATCATTGGGCGTATCACCATTAGTGCGATAGGCTGTGATGAGCGTTTTAGCGTAGTCCAAAGCGCTGCTCCCAACTGGCATCTGTTGTGCGATACTATTCACAAAAGCCACTGTCTGTTGCTTGGCATTGTCAATCAAGCCCCACACCTCGTCACTTACATAAATCTGTTGGCTGAGGTTATGGTCATACTCTTGGCGGATGGTCTGCATCAGATGTGCTTGCACTTGCAAGGAGGTCATTTCCGCCAGATTGAGATCAATGAGCATATGCTCTGGCGTAGTACGCTCCAGCAACAATGACAAGCGCTCATATGCGCGCACACGAATGGGAGAAATCTCTTTTTGTGATAGTCTTTTTAATTCCCAAAGACGCTTTTCTTCCTCGTTTTTATAAAACTTATGCATCACAAACCATGTCGCCAAAAGCACGCAAAGGGCAGGAATACAATATCTCAAAATCTCTACCATAATCACAAAATTATCCAAATTATCGTGCAAAGTTACTGTTTTTTTTGCATATATACAAGAAAAAACGGTATTTTTGTTTATTTATCGCCTAATTGTATGCTAATCAGTATAGGGTCGTGGTCCGCATAGCGGAACATCGTATTGTCAAGCCGACGCTTGTAACCACGCGAGTAGAAATAGTCAGTATTCAGGTGATAGGGGTGCACTGCCTTTACTTGTGCAGCCATTGTTGGAGAAGCAAATGCACGGTCCAGATACCCCGCCTCGCTATGATACACATAGGAATACCCCGTTGAATCATATTGCATGAGTACATCTTCATAACCGGCTTGTACGAGTGTTTGAATAGGCTGCTCTTGGCTATAACAGTTATAGTCACCTACGAGCAAGATATCCTTGTCGCCAAACAACTGCTCTTTCTCAATCTTATCCAGCATCACCAACAGACTGTCCACATTCACCATTCTTTTGCTATTAGACGCATCACCCGTACCCCGCTTCGAACGCAAATGGTTGATATTCAGTACAAAGCGCTCACCGCTCTTAATTTCCTCAAATCCGCACGCCACCATGCGATAGTGGTAGTGGCTACTTGGGTCGTGATACCCATATTGTAGGTCGCCATATGGACGCACGCGGTCGGTGCGATAGATATACCCGCAGGAGATGGTGTCACCATTGCTCCAGCCCTGCGATACATATGCATAGCGCGCTTTTTTGGCTCTTTCATTCATCGCTCGCACGAGCATCTCAGCTGCACTATCGCCTTTTTGTATCTCGCAAATAGCGTAGATATCGGCATTGATATGCGTGAGCGCCTTGCTGATTTTCTCTGTTTGAATAGCTTGTTGCTCTTTGGTGGTCTTGCGATGTGCATAGCCGCCCAAATCGTAGAAATAGTTTTGGATATTGGCTGCACATACCAGCAGACCCTTGGGCATCTTGGGCTTTGGCTCGGGCTTGTTATTTTGGAACTTTGGCGTAGCGCCAGTCACTAGTTTTCCTGGTGCAACCACACGCGCGGTCAGATTCTTCAATACAGCACCCGTGCGCACTTCATAGTTGCGGATATTGCATGTCAAACTAATGATCTGTGCCCTATTTGCCTGTTTGATAGCCCAATATTCGGTGCTGTCTCCATCAGCCAAGCCCGTGGCGCGCTCCTCTGGAACATACAACCGCTCGGGGGCTAGTATCAGCGAGTCATAGTAGTTGCCACACACATAAAGTGGAGTGGTGATTTGCACCATTTTGCCTATATATGGCTCCCAACCATTGGCAAATGATGCTGGAAATTGCACTTTCTCCACGGCAAGTAGCGAGGAGGTGAAAAAGATAGCTAACAATAAAACGATTTTGCGCATAAGACTCTGATTTTACAAATATGCCACAAAGGTACTACTTTTTTGCGAGATATACAACAATTCTAGCGAATTAGCCTTAATTCTTGACTTTTATTTGTGTATATGCATTTTTTGTAGTACTTTTGCACAAAATTTAGGTACATCTATGCGCAAGTTTTTCGTATTTTTGATAGGATTGACCAGTCTGCTGTTTGCGAGTTGCCGCACTCAGCAAGTGGCGCAGCTATCCATTACAGCACAACCTGATACCACCGTGATTCCCACTTTCCCCGCAGAGCTATTTTACGTGTTGGGCGCACGATGGGAAGCTGATACTGCTTTGCAAGACCATACGATAGCCGAGTACATCGAGCAGGAGTTGATACGCCTCTACCCAGAGAAAGCCTATGCTGGATATATCAATCGATTATGTGCATTGACCGACAGATTGTTGGTGTCCTCCCAACGAAAGCCGATTTTGTTCAATCCACGCAGACAAGAGATCCAATTTTCTTCTGCCGCATCGCTGCGTACCGATTTTGCTGCGGCATTAGACTCACTTTCGTTGACAGAAGAGATAGAGGTGCTCGAATTGACGCCTGAAGAGCAGGCGGATTGGAACGCCTTGCAATCCCTCGTACATAGCGAACAGCCCCTTACGCGTGAGGCGTTCGACACGTTGAATCTCGCATTTTTCGAGGAGGAAGAGGTGCTGCTGACATTGCTTTTGTGGCGCGGTCCAAGGTTGTTCTATCGTGTGCTACAAAGCAAAGCTCGTGCCGAGAAACTGGCGCGCTATTACTATGGCGAAGCTACCAACAATGGCCGTCCTGGCGATGCCTTCAAGCATATTTATGTCAATGTCCTATTGCGAACATATGTCGGTGAATGGCTGTCGCACGCCATCATGGATATTTTTTGGGAATGGAAAAGCCCTAATGCGCCGTGCGATCACTATATGGACTTGCACAACAATATCATTGGTCGCCAAACGCGCTATGATGAGTTCACGACAATCGACACACAATGTTCCGATATGCGGCATTGGCTGCAATGGGCGGAACATGTGCAGCATTTCGTGCAAGACTCAGTCAATGGCGACTATCAGGGGTGGAACAAAGAAACACCTACTTTCGTGGTCGAACCTGCTGCCAAAAAAGTGAGCAATACCCAGTACATCTATTGGGATAAATAAGATGGTTTGTTGCAGCATGCAAATCCATTAAAAAAAGAAACGATAACGAAACACCTTCATTATCGCCTCAAGTGGAGATAGCGGGATTCGAACCCGCGTCCAAACAAGGAACCAATATGCTTTCTACACGCTTATCTTGGCCTTAATTTTCGAGCAATGGCAAGACCCAAGCCACCAACCATTGCCTTATCTGCTTTTATCTCATTCTTGCATCGCAGCCTGCAACAACCAGTCCCGATATTTCCGCACCGCTTAACCCATTCAGCCTCTGGACATTGGCTTGGAGCGATGTCTCGGTTCAGCACCTTGTGCCGAAACTAGGCGAATCTACTATACTTCGATTACGCAGCGAGAGCTACAGTATTGTTGCCAGTTATAATGGCGAACCCGATTAACGAGCGGTGTTCATGCTCGGCGTGCTTACATACCTGTTCTACCTGCTGTCAAAACCAAATATCCCCTTACAAAACAGATTGCGTCTGCAAAAGTAGTGCTTTTTTGTGAATTGCGCAAGAATTTGGCACAAAAAACACCCATTTACCATGTTTTTTCTTCTTTTTTTGCCTTGATATTCCTTTTCTTACCACTTTCGACGAATAAGACCTCCAAAAAGAGACAGGAGAATATAGAAGGGGTACAACAATTCCAAAAGCAGCGCATCCCACCAACCTACACGCTTATCGCGGCGTTTAATCATACCATATTCGATCGGAAATTTCACCAATACCACCACAGGGCATACCAACTGCAACAAATTGACCAACAATACAATAGCGCCACACTTGAGTATATCGCGATCTGTGTATTTCGGCGCTTTTCCCGCCCAACGCATACGCTGTTTCACAAAGGCACTCCACGAGGTATGCGGACGAACAATCGCCTCATAGCGAGGGTCATCAAGCACCCCTATTTTCAATCCACGGCGCTTAAACGATTCCAACAGAAACATATCATCTCCGCTCGGTATCTCTGGGTGCAAATCTGCATAAGACTCCAGCCACCTATCGCGCTTGGCTATCAGATTCGCCCCGCTGCACATCACCGCATGCCCCCGCTTCGCCGTCTCAATAGTCAGTTGCTGAATCGCTGCATACTCCGCTATTTGCAACCGCTCCAACAGCGATGGCTTCTCACGCTCCGACTCCATCCGCAGCGGCAATATCACCAAATCCTCGCCTTTAAACGCTAAACTATAGCCCTTCAGGGCGTCCTCTAAACTAGGCAACGCAACATCATCATCTTGCATCCACACATATTCCGTTTGGGCAGCCGTGATGAGCCGATATAGGGCATGCTTCTTGCCTTTGCCTTCATCGTTAATCCCCCGCTGCGGAATGACAATGCTGATATGCGTATGAGTAGATGCCATTTGCTTGCCCATCAAGAAAGTTTAATGGTAATTCCGTTTGCAAAGGTACAAAAAAAATGCACAAATACAAAAAAAAACGAGCAAAAGTTTATTTTTAGGCTCGTTTTCTCTGTATTTGGGCTGCGTAGGGTGGCAGTAGCTTCGAGGTGGGATTGCCCTAGGCAATGTCGGTGCCCTCGAAGGTACAACCTTGCCACTCTACGTTAGGACGAAGTCCGCACATACGCAAGCAGGTGAGTATATTTTTACCCAAAACTTGCCTATTGTTCGCCCCTTACATGCCTCTTTCTCGCATTGGAACCTCATTGGAACCTGATTGGAACCTCATTGGAACCTCATTGGAACCTCGTCGAATAATTACCGATACTTCAAGCCATAATCACCGAGAGATCATCCGTATAAAAATTACCAATCAAAACCTATTTCCGTTTGGGATTTTTGGGAAACCAACCACGCTCTACACGCTTCTCCTGTTGGAATAATTCGAGGATAGACCAGAAACTAGAGAAAGCAAAACCCAACTTACGACGCAAGGAATGGAGATGCACATCTATCGTGCCCGTGTCGTACTGAAATTGCTGTCCCCAAACACTATTCAAGACATCCTCGCGCGAGCAGATATGGTCGGCGTTTTGCGCCAAGTATTCGAGCAAACGAAACTCGATATTGGTCAGCCGCACAACCTGCGCACGACGCATCACACAATGCGAAGACGTGTCTATGACTATGTCAGCAAAACGATATTTCATCAAAGATGGGTAATTTGACGGGACAAAAGTACTTTATTTTTTTTGAATATGCAAGTTTTGTACGTATTTACTTGCGTATATTGAGAAAATGTTGTATCTTTGCAGCATGAAATAAACAAACACCTACAAGCTTTTTTAATCGAACAGATAGAAGCGTAACTAACCCGCAACGATACCGTTGCTCGACATATTTAATATAGCGTTATAAACCTTTTTATACATATATACGAAGTTAAAACAACAAAATAAAAATCAAAATAATTAACCAACGGAGTAAGCCGAAAATCCGACAAAGAGTAGGCGAATTCAATTTAATAACAAACAACAATGAAAAAAGAATCATTTCTTAGATTGCTTTGCATTACTGCGAGCATTGTAGTTGCTATTGGTTTTATAGCATTTATGTTTAAAGCACTACATTGGCCTGTAGGTGATTTGTTGAGTACAATTGTCACTCCTATCCTACTTGTAATTCAGTCCATTTTGATGCTCTGCTATGTTCCTAAATACGGAGCATTGAAAGGTAATGGAAATTGTGTTGCTAAGCACTTGCTACACACAGAAATAAGTGCATTGGTTTTTGTTATTCTATTTGCTATTGGACTTTTATTCCGCGGATTGCTTTTTCCTGGCGCAGCTATAATGATTATGATTTCCTGCATCGCATTATGCCTCATTAGTTTAATCGCTGGCTTTTTAGGTTGCAAACTTATAAATAAGAAATAATTACCTATCTCGCTAAATAGCTAATTGCCATCTATATTTACATCATAGATGGCTTTTTTTGTCATATAACCAGATTATTAATACTCTCCAACTTATCCCTAATTACAAAGTTTGATATAACTCCTAAGAAAAATCTCTGATTTTATTTGCACATATGTAAAAAAATCACTACCTTTGCGCGTTTTTTGCAGAGCAAAAGGAAAATGATCAAACATGACGGCATAATAATCGGGTTGAATGAGGATGGCACCGCACTCGTGCGCATCGTGCAAACAAGTGCATGTGCAGCATGCAAAGCCAAAGCCATGTGCGCCAGCGCAGAAAGCGCGGAGAAAGAGATGACCGTTGTTCTTTTAGACGATGAGCAATGGGCTGTGGGCAATGAAGTGGAAGTGATGGTACAGCAGAAGATGGGATGGAAAGCCGTGGTACTCGCGTACTTGCTGCCATTCTTTGTGATGCTGGCGGTAATGCTGGTAGGCAATGCAATCTGGGCTATACGCGAGGAGATACTCGGTACAGTAGCACTCTGCGCCATGGCACTCTACTACCTCGTGCTAGGCATGTTCAAAGATAAGCTGCAAAAAGAGTTTTCTTTTACGGCTCGCAAGCGAGCGTAAAGAGACCGCCCTATGGGCTGTTAGAAGTTAGACCGGCTTCGCCTGTTAGACCGCCGCGAGGCGGCTGTTGGACTAAGAAATCTAACAGGAGCAAAGCGAACGATCTAACAATGAAATGGTCTAACAACGCAGTGATCTAAGAGTGAAACGATCAATAAAAACTAAATTATAAAAACACAATGAATTTAATTCTGATTTCTTTAGCCGTTTTGGGCGTGACGGGATTGGTGGCAGCGGTGCTACTATACCTGGTTGCCCAAAAGTTCAAGGTAGAAGAAGATCCACGCATCGATGAAGTGCAAGAGGCATTGCCTGGCGCTAACTGCGGTGGTTGCGGTTTTGCTGGTTGTCGCGCTTTTGCCGAAGGCTGCGTCAAAGCAGACTCACTCGATGGACTTCTCTGCCCTGTAGGCGGTGCACCTACGATGAAGACTGTAGGTGAGATCCTAGGAATGGCGGTCGGAAACATCGACCCCAAAGTAGCAGTAGTTCGCTGCAACGGTACGTGTGAAGCACGACCAAAAACAAGCATCTACGACGGTGCTAAGAGCTGCCAAATCCTGCATAACTGCTATGTAGGTGAGTCGGCTTGTCCGTTCGGTTGTTTGGGTTGTGGCGACTGTGTGGCAGCTTGCGAGTTCGACGCTATCCACATGAACCCTGAGACAGGTTTGCCAGAGGTGGATGACGAGAAATGTACTAGCTGCGGCAAGTGCGTTAGCGCATGTCCACGCAACATCATTGAGCTGCGCAAGAAAGGTCCTAAGAGCCGTCGCATGGTAGTGATGTGCGTCAACAAAGACAAAGGCGCTGTAGCACGCAAGGCATGTACGAATGCTTGTATCGGTTGTAGCAAGTGCCAAAAAGTTTGCGAGTTTGATGCAATCACCATTGAGAACAACTTGGCATACATCGACTACAACAAGTGCCGTCTGTGCCGCAAGTGCGAGGATGCGTGTCCAACAGGAGCGATCCATGCTGTGAACTTCCCTCCACGCAAACCAAAGGCAGAAGCGCCAGCAGCACCAAAGGTTGCAGAGCAACCAGTTGAAAAGGTTTCAGAAGTTTTAAAAGTTTCAAAGGTTGAAGGAGAGGAGGCAAAGGCATGAAATCGACATTCCGTATAGGTGGAGTACATCCACATGATAATAAGCAATATTCTGTTCATCAACCTATCACCGAGTGCCCATTGCCAGCGAAGGCAATCATTCCTTTGGTGCAACACATCGGTGCGCCTGCACAAGCAGTTGTAGAGAAAGGACAGAAAGTGAAAGTAGGTGAGTTGATCGCCAAGGCAGGTGGCTTTGTAAGTGCGAATATTCACGCGCCTTTTAGCGGTACCATCACCAAGATTGACACTACCATCGATGCATGGGGTATGAAAATGCCTGCCATCTTCATGGATGTGGAGGGCGATGAGTGGCTTGAGACTATTGATCGCAGCAATGACATCGTTCGCAAATTAGACTACGAACCAAAAGCCATCATTGACAAGGTGCAAGAGGCAGGTATCGTAGGTTTAGGTGGCGCATGTTTCCCAACCCACGTAAAACTCATGCCTCCTCCAGGCAAGACCGCAGAGGTGCTGATCGTGAACGGTGTAGAGTGCGAGCCATATCTCACTTGCGACCACCAGTTGATGCTGGAGAAGGGCGAGGAGATCATCATCGGTATTCAACTGCTGATGCGTGCGCTCAATATCCCAAAAGCGATTATCGGTATCGAGGCCAACAAACCTGACGCTATCCAGCACATGACTGCCCTTGCAAGCAAGGTGCTTGGCATCGAGGTGAAAGCATTGAAGCTGAAGTACCCACAAGGTGGTGAGAAACAACTCATTGACGCATGTATCCGTCGCCAAGTACCAAGTGGTGCACTGCCAATCGAGGTAGGCGCTGTGGTGGATAACGTGGCAACTATCTATGCCGTATATGAGGCCGTTCAAAAGAACAAACCACTTATCTCTCGCGTGATGACCGTCACAGGTAAGAGTTTGGCTAAGCCAGGCAACTACGATGTGCGCTTCGGTACCCCATTGACTGAGGTGGTAGCATTGGCAGGTGGCGTGCCTGAAGATACAGGTAAAGT
This sequence comes from Paludibacteraceae bacterium, assembly GCA_017546705.1. GTDB lineage: Bacteria > Bacteroidota > Bacteroidia > Bacteroidales > Paludibacteraceae > Colicola. The sequence goes on along the minus strand of JAFYSB010000003.1, from coordinate 9,408 downwards.
CATTGGCGGTGGCCCTATGATGGGTCGCGCAATGAGCAATATTGATATGCCTAGCAACAAGCGTGTGAGCGGTCTGCTGTTCTTGCCAGAGGCAGAGAGTATGCGTGAGGAGATTACTAACTGCGTTCGCTGCGGTAAGTGCGTAGGCGCTTGTCCAATGGGTCTCGAACCATGGCTCCTCAGCAAACAAGCATGGCACAGCATGTGGGACGAGATGGAGGATCACAACATCATGGACTGTATCGAGTGCGGTTGCTGCCAATTCACCTGCCCAAGTCACTTGCCATTGCTCGACTATGTACGCATGGGTAAAGCGAAAGTAGGAGGAATCATCCGCAGCAGAGCTGCTAAATAGAATAAAGAACAAGGAACCAAGAGCCAAGACAAATCAGCAACGCCTGATCAGATGAAAGTAATAAGTCTTTATTCCTGACTCCTGATTCCTGACTCAAAAATAAAACGATTATGAAACAATTTATAGTATCTCCCGCACCACACTTCCATAGCGGTGATAGCGTGCGGAAAAATATGCTGTTGGTGATTATCGCCCTGTTGCCAGCTTACGCAGTCAGCGTATGGCAATTTGGTTGGGGTGCATTGATCACCACCGCTATCAGCGTAGCGGCATGCGTGCTGTTTGAGTGGCTGATTGCGAAATATATCTTGAAACAAAAATCTACTATCGGCGACCTCTCTGCCGTATTGACCGGTTTGTTGTTGGCATTCAACTTGCCAAGCAACTTGCCTTGGTGGATTGTTATTATCGGTGCCTTGGTGGCTATCGGCGTAGCGAAAATGAGTTTCGGTGGCTTGGGACAAAACATCTTCAACCCTGCTCTTGTGGGTCGTGTGTTCCTCTTGATCTCTTTCCCTGCTCAGATGACCACATGGCCAGTGCCACAAGGTTTTGCTACTTCTTATGTAGATGCCGCTACTGGTGCTACTCCTCTTGCAGCCATGAAAGTGGCTCTCACGGGCAGCGACAGTATGATGAGTGCAGTGCCAGAGATGTGGGATATTCTCATCGGTAAGATGGGTGGCAGTCTTGGCGAGGTGAGCGCATTGCTCTTGCTCGCAGGCGGTATCTTCCTCATTGCTACTCGCGTGATTACATGGCATATCCCTGTGAGCATCATGGCTACTGTGGCACTCTTTGCTGCGGTAACAGGCTGGGCTGGTCTATTGCCTGAGAGCGTGGCTACAGGTGAGTATGTAATGCTCAGCCTCTGCACCGGTGGTATGATGCTGGGTGCATGGTTCATGGCAACTGACTATGTGACCTCACCTATGAGCAACTGCGGTAAACTGATCTTCGGTGTGGGTATCGGTGTGATTGTGATGGTGATCCGTACTTGGGGTGCTTACCCAGAAGGTATGTCATTCGCTATCCTCATCATGAATGCCTGTGCACCATTGTTGAACCTCATTCGCCCAAAACGCTTTGGCGAGAAAAAGAAAGCATAAGGAGGACAAGACTATGGCAAAATTACAAAGTTCATTTAAGAATATGTTGCTATCGCTGACGCTCATCGCGTTGGTGGCTGCGGCTGCTTTGGCTGGCGTATATATGCTGACCAAAGACCCTATCGCTGCAGCAATGACTGAGAAGCAACAAAGCGCTATCATGCAAGTGCTCCCAGAGGTAGAAGGCGACATCCGCATCGCTGAGGCAGAACAGAGCAATGGTGTGACTCTCTACAAAGCATATGTAGGCGAAGAGTGGATCGGTACTGCCGTAGAGGCAAGCACCGAGGGCAACCAAAACATGCCATTCGGCGGCACCTTCCGCTTGATGGTAGGTTTCAATAATGTAGGCGATGTGGTTCGCTATGTGGTATTGGAGCAAGCCGAGACCCCAGGTCTGGGTGCACTGATGAGCACATGGTTCTGCAACCCTGACAAACCAAAATCCAACATCCTTGGTAAGAACCCTGCTACTACCAACTTCAGCGTTAGCAAAGACGGCGGCGATGTGGATGCTATCACTGCATCAACCATCACCTCGCGCGCGTTCCTTGAAGTAGTAGTAAAAGCATATAACGGTATTGCACAACAACCAATGCCAATCGATTCATTGAGTAGTGCAACACAATTACATGAGGAAAACGTGGTAGTTGAAGAAGATACTACTGGTAGAAAAAACTGCAAAGAACGTGGTCGTTGTAAAAACAATAATGTTCAGGAAGGAGGCCAACAATGAAAAATAAAGCATTAAACACCGTATTGAACGGTATCTTGCGCGAGAACCCAGTATTCGCTCTCGTGTTGGGTATGTGTCCTACCTTGGCGACTACCACTTCTGCTATCAATGGTATGTCCATGGGACTCGCTACTACTTTCGTGCTTATCTGCTCGAATGTGGTGATTTCGCTCTTGAAGAATTTGATTCCAGACAAAGTGCGTATCCCTGCGTTTATCGTGGTGATTGCTACTTTCGTGACTATGGTACAACTCCTGATGCAAGCTTATCTGCCTGCTATTTATGAAGTACTTGGTTTGTTTATCCCACTGATTGTGGTGAACTGTATCGTACTCGGTCGTGCTGAGGCATTCGCTGCTAAGAACACCGTTGGCTTGTCTGCTTTGGACGGTATGGGTATGGGTCTTGGCTTCTCATTGGCATTGACTTTGATTGGTGCAGTGCGTGAGTTGCTTGGTACAGGTAGCTTGTTCGGCATGAACCTCTACAGTGAGACCTATGGTATGTTGATTTTCGTGCTCGCTCCTGGTGCGTTCATCGTATTGGGCTACTTGATGGCATTGGTACAAAAACTTTTGAAGAAATAAGATTATGGTATATTTTCTGATATTTATCTCTGCGATATTCGTAAATAATATCGTATTGAGCCAGTTCTTGGGTATCTGTCCATTCTTGGGCGTAAGTAAGAAAATCAATACTGCGCTGGGTATGGGTGCTGCCGTGTTGTTTGTCATGACATTGGCAACATTGGTGACCTACCTCTTGCAACAACTCTTGAACGCATGGGGCTTGGGCTTCTTGCAAACTATCCTGTTTATCTTGGTGATTGCTGCCCTCGTGCAGATGATTGAGATTATCCTCAAGAAAATCTCTCCATCCTTGTACCAAGCTTTGGGTGTGTTCTTGCCATTGATCACGACCAACTGCTGTTTGTTGGGTGTGGCTATCATGGTAGCTAGTGGTACATATAAGTTGCCTATGGGCGCAGAGCCTGGCTTATTGACTGGTATGCTTTTCGCTATCGCTACAGCTATTGGTTTTGCATTGGCATTGGTATTGTTCGCTGGTATGCGCGAGCAATTGGCATTGGCTAAAGTGCCTAAGGCGCTGCAAGGTACTCCTATTGCCCTCCTCACCGCCGGCCTCTTGGCTATGGCATTCATGGGCTTCAGCGGCGTGGTATAATCCTCTCCGCTTAACTAAATGAAAAATCGCACATTGCATAAGTAAAACTTGCAAATGTGCGATTTTTTGTATGTTTATGGCATAACCCAACGATATAAGAAAAGGGCTATGACAAATTCGTCATAGCCCTTTCTCGATTCTTGTAGTTTGTAAAGTAATGAATTACTCTGCTACTTCCTCAGTCTCAAACTCAGGTACTGCTTGAGCAGCTTGCTCAGCTTCGTAAGCTTCTTGCACTTGCTCGGTGATAGCACTACCTTCTTCTGTAGTCGCATTTTGGCTCTTGTTGAAACCAACTGCGAGAATGCTCAATGCGATGATAATAGCAGCCAAAGTCCAACTTGCTTTCTCCAAGAAGTCAGCAGTCTTAGGAGCACCCATCACTTGGTTTCCGCTAGAGAAACCAGCAGCCAAACCGCCGCCCTTGCTGTTTTGAACCAACACCAAAAGGGTGAGCAATACTGCTGCAATTACAATCAAAATAGTTAATAGTACGTACATAATTTATTGTTTTAAAAGTTTTTAAAGGTTCTAAATGTTTTAAGCGTTGTGCGCTTGTTCTCGAGTCGCAAAAACCCAATGAGTTTGCAAAGGTACAAAAATATTTACAATTTACAAAATTTACGATGTACAATTTGCATTTTTCGCATGAAAAGCATAAAAAATATACTAAAACTACTACAACTGACCTGCTTCTACGAGGTTTATCACCCGTTCTACGATTCTATCTTTGTCCAAGGCATCGTATTCTTCTTTGAGGTCGTTCTTAAAAAGTTTGGCGATGAACTGCCAGAAATTTGCGCTTGCTTTTCCTCGATAGTGCTTGATGATATCGTAGCTGGTTCGGTCGCTTTCTCGATCCATGAGTTTCATGAGCATTTGTCCTTGCGAGGCAGTCATCTTTCGGAAATGCTGTTCATATTTCTTAAAGAGGTACTTCTCATGTTGTCGCCACCATTTTTTTCGCAGTTTTATATCAGGAATCTTGGCAAGCTGTTCGTCGGCATACTCCATCTCTTTGGTTAGAAGCTTGGCAAAGGGTAGGGTTTTCTTAACATCGCGGACTGTTTTCCAGTAGAAACGTTCCTGTTGTTTGTTTTTGAATACCATCTTTGGGTACACCCAAATCTCGTGCATATGTGCGAGGTAGAAGGTATCGTTGTTGCTCACTTGCAACTGTACCGAATCCACATAATCCATCTCATGTGACGGCATGACAAAGTCGGGCAGAACTTCTCCCCATGTGACTGTGGGCACCAACAGCATTATGAGTATCCAAACCTTTCGCATTTCTGCGCAAAGGTAGTATATTTTTCTGGAATATGCAACCATCTATGGCATTTTATGCAAAAAAGCCACCCTACTGGATGGCTTTCGTCTTGTTGCGGAGGGCGGGATCGAACCACCGACCTTCAGGTTATGAGCCTGACGAGCTACCACTGCTCTACTCCGCGATACATATCTCTTTCGAAATCGGGTGCAAAGGTACTGCTTTTTTTTGGAATGACCAAATATTTTCGTACTTTTTTTACTTTTTTAACTGAAAATAGCAGGTTTCCCCCTTGCAGAGAGCATACGGAAGTGTAGATTATTCTACACCTGCAGCCACCTCGCGATAGGCATGCAGACTGAGATTGTCGCTAACAACTTTGAGCGAAGATAGATGTGTGAATCCCATGGCTGCAATATATGCCAGCTCCATATCGAAGACACAATCTTGGTAGTCGGATTGCAAGACAAAATCGGTGTTGCTGTAGCAAACGGAGTGTAGGCAATCTTGTGGCTTTCGCAAATAGTTATCGGCGATAGGTGATAGGTGCAACTCAGGCTCGGGGTATGTGACGCAAGGGTGATTCAAACGCACCTCTGTTACGCTCACGATTGAACCAATGGCATAATTCGCGCTGCCAGCATAGCCGATATTGATAATTTGGGCATCGCGAGGCAATTCGCGCAAGGTATGTAATACATTGATTGCTCCAACGCCTGTGACGATGATGTCCCATACGGTGCCGTCGGTCATATGCCATTGACCATCAAGCATTTCTCCTTGTAGGTGCTGTGCGATAAGTTTTTGTTCACCAATAAAATCACCAGCTTCTGCGATAACGATAAAATGATTGTTCATGTTGTTGAAAATGTTTTGGGCTGCAAAGGTACGAAAAAATTTGCATATTTGCGAAAAATGTAGTAACTTTGCAGCGAAAAATCTTATTTATCATCCAAAATTCATTTTGTCCCATGTTTATCATTGGCATAGCGGGCGGTACTGGCTCGGGTAAAACAACGGTAGTCAAAAAACTGATAGAGCGCCTTCCTAAAGGCGAAGTAGTGGTTATTCCTCAGGATTCCTATTACAAGGATAGTAGTGATGTGCCTGCGGAGGAGCGCCAAAACATCAATTTCGATCACCCTGATGCGTTTGAGTGGCCATTGCTTGCAAAGCATATTGAGCAACTGAAGCAAGGTCACGCCGTAGAGCAACCAATCTATGACTACATTACCTCTTCGCGTCAGAAGGAGACTGTCCATGTTGAGCCTCGCGAAATCATTATCGTTGAGGGCATTATGGCGTTGCGTGATTATCATCTTCGCCAGCAGATGGATTTGAAGATTTTTGTGGATGCGGATGCAGACGATCGTCTGATTCGTGTTGTGCAACGCGATATTGTGGAGCGTGGACGTACTGTAGAGGCTGTGATGGAGCGTTATCAGCGTGTACTCAAACCTATGCATGAGCAGTTTATTGAGACGTGTAAACGTTATGCGGACGTGATTATTCCTCAAGGCGGACACAACAATGCTGCTATCAATATGCTGGTGAAATTCATCAAGCAGGAGCTCAAGGAGAAGAAATAAGACCGCCTTCGGCTGTTAGACCACTTCGTTGTTAGACCGCCCTTCGGGCTGAGAGAAGTTAGACTTCTATAATCTAACAGCGACAAAGTCGCGGTCTAACAGTGTAACGGTCTAATATCTAATAGCAAAGCGGTCTAATATGCTTTATCTCCAGCTCTTTTGGACATACCTCAAGATTGGTACCTTCACGATAGGTGGAGGGTATGTGATGTTGTCTATGATTGAGCATGAGGTGGTGGAGCGCAAGGGTTGGATTGACCGTGAGGAGTTCCTGAATATGATTGCTTTGGCACAAGCTGCGCCTGGGTTGATAGCGGTGAATTCGGCAATATTCATTGGTTGGCGTATTGGCGGATGGCGTGGTGTGATAGCCACCGTATTGGGTGCGGTATTGCCTTCGTTCTTGATAATCTTGGGGATAGCGCTGGTGTTTCAGGATTATAAGGACTTGCCTGCTGTAGAGGCAGTGTTTAAAGGTATTCGCCCTGCGGTAGTGGCTCTAATTGCTGCTCCGCTCTGCAAGATGGCGCACAGCGCCAAGATTACTTGGGTAACGGCTATCATCCCTATTGCGGGTGCGTTGCTAATTTGGTTGGGTGGGTTGTCGCCTGTATGGATAATCTTCGTTACCGTCGTAGCAACCCTACTATACACCTACCTCAAAGAACGAAAATCCTCTAAACACTAAACAGTAGGCGCAGCCGTCCTCTAAACACTAAACAAAATGATATACCTGCAACTATTTTTGAGCTTCTTGAAAATCGGATTGTTCGGTTTTGGTGGTGGTTTGGCAATATTCTCGCTGATCCAACACGAAATAGAGGTGCATGGTTGGATGACGCAAGAGGAGTTTGTTGATATCTTGGCTATCAGCCAAGTGACTCCTGGTCCGATAGGTATCAACTGTGCCACATATGTGGGTTATACAGCTACGGGCAGCGTGTGGGGTAGTTTGCTGGCTACGGTAGCGATAGTTATTCCTAGTTTAATTATTATGCTGTCGCTTTGTAAGGTGTATTTCGTTATCAGTACGCGTTTTCAGCATAATATTTATTTCACTCGTACCATGCAGATGTTGCGTCTTTCGGTATTGGGAATGATTGCTGCGGCTGCTTTGTTGCTCATTCAGCCAGTCAATCAGCCTTCTGTCAGCTTTATAGATTGGAAGAGTTGGGTTATCTTCGGGGTCGTTTGTTTGTTTACTATCTTGCCTATGTTTTTGAAGAACACAGCAGGGGTTTCTAAAAAAAGTGCTGAGGTGTTTAAGAAGTTTATCAACCTGCTCTCTCACCCGATTTTATTGATAGTTTTAGCGGGTGTGGCAGGGTATGTGATTTATAGCTGATGAATCACATGCACGACAAAAGTCATTTGTGACTATCTGCAAGTTGCCTGCAAGTTTCGGGACCACCATAGGAGATTTGTGGGAGATCGGTGGCACTTCGTTTGCTGTAATCTTTTCTGCTGCCAATCTTAATATTCATTTGCCAATTTAAATAAATAAAAACGTACCGCGGATGCGGTACGCATATTACATTTGGTCTATAAATAGAGATGGATTATTCTATGCGTTTAAAGGTATAAATATATTTTTCTTCCTCGTCATCTTCATCATCAAGATATACCCATTCTACCTCAAGTTTTTTAGAAGTTATTGATTTAACAATGTATTCATCAATAACTTCATAGTCCTCAATAAGTTGAAGTTTTGTGTTATTTTTAATTAATTTATATTGATATGTATAATCTTGACCTCCTTCTGTCATAATCCATCTGCCTTTGTTATCAAATTCCCAATACATGTCAGAAATGCTGCTTTGTCCTTGAAATTCTCCATATTCATAAAAAGATGCCATGTCACCTTGCCATACTCCTACGATAGAAGCCTTTGAAGTAGAAGGGGTTTCGTCGGTGTTAGGGGTGTCTGGAGTTGGTTGATTTTGTGGCTGACAACCAACTAATACTACCATTGCACTTACGAGCAATGCACTTACTAAAAATTTAATTGTTTTCATAATCTTCTTTTTTTTGATAAGTTTTACTGTTATAATGTTGACCAAATGTTATTTATAGACAATAGGATGCAAAAAAAAAGCGCAGACCTCCGTTGCTCACTCACAATCAGAGGCCTTCGCATTGCCCACACAGTCAAATAAACAACAGGAAACCTACGCTGGTATGAAAACACACTACACCCAAACGAGATGTAGCATGGATATAATCATACCCATAGGCATCTACTGATTACTTTGATTTTGACTGTGTTTGAAAAGTTGCGAAGTTTTCTGATTGTCAAACGCAAAGCGTCAATAAACGCTATTTAAATATGTCAGAAACCTACCCTTAGAAAGACCCATTGCGAAACGCTTTTCGCAGGACATATTTCCCTCCAGCGTAGGATTCGGCTGCAAAGGTACAACAAAATTTGCGGATTTGCAAGAAAAATCGCATTTTAGTGCGATTTTTTACTCGGCGGGTTATCGCCGAGCACAAGACAAGTGGCGGGTATTGGGAGTTGGGACTCGCGAGACGGGAATCCGTCGAGCGGAGGATAGGGAGCATGGTACGGGGAAAGTATTGGATGGTGATACAGTGGTAACAGAGTGGTATCGGAGTGGTAACGAGGTGGTTTCGAGAAAGATAGCGGGAAAGAAGCATATAGAAGGCAGGATGAAGGTAAGAGGAAGATAGGAGGGAGATGGGGCATTCTTAGGTCAACAACCCGATTATCATACGTGTATCCTACGTATATGTTACGTATATCCTACGTATATGGTACGTAATTGATAAGGAAAAGGCAAGTGAAGAAATAGGGATAATGGGAGAAATACAAAACACATAAGGGGTAGGAAAAATGGAGTAAAAAAGTGGTTGGTTAGGAGAGTTTGCAACCGATTGCGGAGATTTATATGGCAGGATTGAACTGAAAAATCGCAAGAGTATTGCATATGTCAAAAAAATGTTGTACCTTTGCAGCGCTTTTTGTGCGCACGTGCGCATGTTTTTTTTGAATACTAAGTACAAAAAAAGAATAAAAATTACAATTATGGTTATTAAAGTAAGTAACACCAATCAACCTAATTGGACAGATTTGAATGTTCATGCAAATCTGCCAAAGAACCTCAGCAAACTTCAAGAGATCGCTAACAACCTCTGGTGGGTTT
>JAFYSB010000026.1 GCA_017546705.1 Paludibacteraceae bacterium | reverse complement strand
ACATTCTTTAGCTAAAAGTTTTTTGTTAGCAGCAATTTCTTCTGTATCTCGTTGATATACAATCCATCCGCGCAAACGAGCTTGCCTATTGCCTCGTGTAACAGATCTATATCCCATACTACCCATGAGTACTCCTAAACGCCCTAATGCCATCGGCTTCTTGATGTTGCCGTATGTTACCAACCGCTCACTTATCTGTGCCGTCGTCATAAACTCTCCTCTGCCCTCGGCAGGCAGATCAAAGAGTATCGGCAACAATTGCTCCTCATTGCTCTCATCCCTAAAATACTGATTATGTTGCTCCAACACCTCTATCTCGTCCAGGTCGAACCAATAGCTGAACAGCGGATCTTGTGCTAATGCCCATGCTTGCGCATACATCCGCTCATAGGGCAGAATAGTGTAAAACGGATTCTGAATACTCTCCACCTCAAACGGCAACCAACGCCTATTGCCCGTTATGTCCGTCAAGAAGTCCCGCCTATTGCCGCTGGCGCAAAAACTCGCCAACCGTACCCTGCGCTCCTTGGTGTAAGCATAGGCAGCACGCTCGTTCACATCCGTGGCGGTGATGACCGACTTCAGCTGGTTGAGTTCACGGTTGTTCATCGAATCGATCTCGTCCAGCGAGATGAGTCCAAACTCGGCTATACGCAAGCGTTCATCTTTGTTGAGGTCGGTGGAGTTGGCGAGTTTGCAGGTATAGGCTCGGAGATGTGGCGGGATGAGATGCTCTAGCCATGTGGTCTTGTAGATGCCTTGGCGCCCGATGAGCACGAGCACCTGATGATTGACTACCTCGTCGTTCATCCACGAAGCCACCATGGCGACGAACCATTTTTTGAAGCACGTGCGCCAGAGGCGGTCAGCGGGGCTGCTGTTCAGAGGTTCAGAAGGTTCAGTAGCGCTTTGCGCTTGTTCAGAAGTCACACATGAACTCCTCAACTCCTGAACACCTGAACTCGCGCTCTCGCGCACCCTCACCTGAGAGGCGACCATATCGATCCAGTCGGGTTGATCGGGCGTGTAGGGGCGGAGCGAGAGGATATACTCGCGCAGAGGGTGCACATTGGGTATGAGGTCGGATTGTAGGGCGGTTATCACTTCGCGTGAGGTGATGTTGGTGTCATACTCCTGCGCACAATGGCAGACGATGGAGTTGATGTCTTGTTTGGTCATTTCACGCCAAACAACAGCCTCTCCTAAATCCTCTCCAGAAGGAAAGGACTTATGCGCCGCGCTATTCCCCCTGTCCTTAAGGAAGGGGTCGGGGCTAGGCTTCTCCATGCGAAGCTGTAGCTTGTCCGAGATCACATCGTGTCTCAAACGATTGTGTTGTAGATAGTTATCTTCGATGTATTTGATAACGGATTCTTGTTTGGTCATAGTAGTGTAGTGATTTGATTTTCAAAGGTTAAGGTTTAGGTTTAATGTACAAATGTTCGTATCCATTTCTTGATTTGGTTGTACATGTTATATGCAGGTATCTGCATGCGAATAATGATGAGGTTTTGGGTGTCATCGGTGTCCAATATATTTTTCTTGTCTGTAATCAAATGGCGTCTATCGACTTCAAAAAATGTCGCAAAATCGTCAATGAGATATGCAGGTAAGATGGCCTGGTTGTTTAGGATTTTGTTAAGTTGAGAATGATCTTTGTTGATGTTGATTGACAATTCTCTGACGCTAATTTTTCTTTCAACTAGTAATGCTTTTACGTTTTTGCAGACTACTTGTTGGATGGGTGTGATAGGATGTTTTTTCATACGTTTGTTTTTCGCTGCAAAGGTACTGCTTTTATGGAACATGGTTGTAGCGTAATTCTCCACATTTGCATCTCTGTGTGGTGAATTTCTCCACAAATTCCGATTTTTTTTATAAAAAATCCCGCCTTTTGCTTATAATCTATCGCCTTTCTTCTAAAATATTTGCGTATGTCAGAAAAAAGTTGTACCTTTGCGCGATAAAGTAGGACTAGTGCTGTAGTAATAACTAGAAAATAAAATACAAGCATATATGAAACTAGATATCGTTTTAATCACATATAACCAAACGCAATATATAGCTCAGGCATTAGATGGATTGATAATGCAGCGAGTGAACCCTGATGTAGAGGTGCGTGTAATTGTAGCGGATGATGCTTCTATGGATGATACTGTGGCGATCATTCGTTCGTATGAAGCGCAGTCGCCATTTCCATTCATCTACTTGCCACAAGAGGCCAATATGGGTCATGTACTCAATTACAAGCGTGCGTTTGCCGCTTGTACGGGGGATTATGTGGCAATCTTAGAGGGCGATGACTGGTGGTGTAATCCATATCATTTGCAAAAGCATTTAGACTTTTTGGATGAACATCGTGAGTGTGTGCTGAGTGCGAATAGACCATGTCGTTATTATGAACAAACAAACGAATTTGTACCTTCTTTTTATAGGGATGAGCACTTGCCAAATTATGCTATTACATTGGAACAGCAAATTGCTAATAATTGCATTGATAACCTATCAACTTGTGTAATTAGAAATTCTGCATTACAAGCTATTGATTCTTGTGTGTATGAAAGTGATTTGTTAGATTGGATTCTGCATATCGCATTGTCTGAAAAAGGGTTGTTGATATATCATAGAGAGATTACTTCGATCTATCGAGTATGTAGTGATGGCATATGGTCTAGCAAGAACGCGGAATTGAAACGACAAGAAAATATTCGATTGATTCGTCAATATGATATGTTGTTAAAGGGGAGATGGCATAAATATTTTATTACAGCTGAAAGATTACAACAACCTCATAAAAGAACATTTTATGAAAGATTGTTGGGCATTTTAAAACGTTTTTGCAGAAAATGAAAAGTATATTGCGTAATATATGGCATCAATTGAGAACCATCTATCGAGATATCAAAAATCCGATAGTTGGGGATATTTTGATGTTACATCGTGTTACATCTAAAGGGGCCACCTTGCAAAAAAATAAAGCGTTAGAAATAACTCCAAACCAATTTGAAAAGATAATCTTATCTTATAAAAAGCGACACTACCAGTTTGTTTCGTTGGATGAATTTATTAATATAAAAAGAACGAAATCCTTTTTCCAAAACCAGAAATACGTTACGATTACTTTCGATGATGGTTACAAGGATAATTTGATGGAAGCATTGCCTATCTGCCAAAAATATAATGTACCTTTTACCATCTACGTTTCCACTTCAATGGTTACGAGAACGACTTTTCTATGGTGGTATGTGTTGGAAGAAATCCTAATGTTTAATGCAGAAATAAACTTAGGAAATAAAATCTATGAAATAAAATCATTAGACGAGAAAAATGCGGTGTTTGATAAAATCCATGCTATTTTATCTCAGCGAGATACCAATGAATGTCAACAATGGTTTGATGAAATGGGCTTTAATTGGATCGAGACGAATCAAAGATTAAACAATCAGTTATGTCTATCTAATGATGATTTGATTTTTCTGGGCAAAGAGAAACTTTGTACTATCGGATCACATACAGTTTCCCATGCGCGCCTAACAAAGCAACTACCTGATATACGTTTTGACGAATTGTCGAATTCTAAAAAATATTTAGAAGCGATTATTGAGAAACCTATTTTGCATTTCTCTTATCCATATGGAGAAGTAAATAAAGAAGTGACCGCAGATGTGCAAGCATGTGGTTACCACTCTGCAGTAATTGTTCAAGAAGGATGTGTGAGAAAAAAGGACAATATGTTAGAACTACATCGTGTTCGTACAATTACAACTCCTCTAGTATCTATTATAGTACCCATCTACAATGTAGAGCAATATCTTGTAGAGTGTCTTGATTCATTGGTAAATCAAACATTGCAGGATATTGAGATTATCTGTGTGAATGATGGTTCTCCTGATAATAGTGCAGATATTATTCGCAAATATATGCAAGCTGATTCGCGTATAAAATTGATAGAACAAGAAAATCGTGGGTTGAGTGGTGCACGCAATGCTGGATTAAAAGTCGCTAAAGGGGAGTACGTGTATTTTATGGATAGCGATGATTGGTTAGAACATGATGCTATGGATGTGTGCTATCAGAAGGCGATACATGGTAATGTAGATGTTGTATTGTTTGATGCATTGTCGTTTGTGGACGGAGTGGAAAAATGTTCTGAAGAAATACAGAATGATTATGACAGACGTAAATTATTGCAATCTGATGTAAATCAGGCAATGTCTGCTAAACAATTGTTTAAGCAAATGATTCAGAGTGGAGCAATGCGGGCATCGGCTTGCTTGAATTTTATCCGTCGAGATTTGTTGGTAAAAAATGATTTGACTTTTGAAGAGGGATTGATTCACGAAGATGAATTGTTTACACCACAACTATATGCTTTGGCAAGTACAATGATGTATATACCTCGTATGTTTTTCCATCGTCGAGTTAGACCTGGATCAATAATGACATCTGTAAAAATAGAAAAAACATTAGAGTCGTTATGTCATATTATTAGTGAATTATGTGCTTTCGCTATATCTCATTTCGGGGTTAGATGGGTAATATATTTACGTTGTTACGAACTGGCTGTATATGCTAATAATCTTAAAAAAGATTATATAAAACAACAATTGCCGCATTGTTGGAAACGAGTTAGTAGATGCTATAAATGGTTTAATTATTGTAGAAAGATAAAAAAGCATTTATTATGAAAACTAATCCACTTGTATCAATCATAATGCCAGCATACAATGCGTCTGCGTATATCGCAGAGGCGATTGAGTCAGTGTTAGATCAAACATGGACCAATTGGGAATTAATTATTGTTGATGATGGAAGTACGGATGATACTTTACAAATTGTTAGACAATTTGCAGCACAAGATAATCGTATACAAGTATATCATCAAGCTAATCAAGGCGGATGCGTGGCACGTAATACCGCATTAAAGCATATCATAGGAGATTATATTCAGTATTTAGATGCGGATGACAAGTTAGAGCGTAACAAATTATCTTTGCAATTGAATACTGATTTAGATGAAGATACAATAGTTTATGGCTCTTGCTTGAGATTATTAGCAAATGGTCAATGTACCAAGGCTTCTATGTGGAGTCTCTGTCAAGATTATGTTCCTGCTGTAGATGCACAAGTGGCGATTTGGGAAAATCACTTAAATTCTTTTCCTTATTCTACTTATCTACTTCCACGGAAACTTGTAATGGCAGTAGGTAACTGGAATGAGAGTTTGATGCGTGCCCAAGATTGTGAATATATGGCGAGAGTGCTTGCATTAGCGAAGCAATTGCTGTATGTTCCTGATGCGATATTTTACTATCGGCAAGTGGAGAATAGTGTTAGTGGTAAGCCATTGTCACAGCAACAATTGCAATCAGAGGCATTAGTGTGTGATGTGATAGCAGATGTAATCTTGTCACATTCCAAGTCTATTTATGCCAAACGTGCATGTGAAATACATTACACAGATGTACTTACGGCCTGGTATCCACAAAATAGATTTTTGGTAAAAGATATGGTGAAGTCAATGAATGTACGTGGCTTGAATTTGAATTTTGAAAATCGTGGTCGTTTATTCCATATGCTGAAAAATATTTTCGGTTGGCGAGTGGCTGTTAGAATAATAAAATTAAAAAACATTATACGTTTATGAAGAAAATAAGACCGATAGCAATATATCTTCCTCAATATCATCCATTTAAGGAAAATAACGAATGGTGGGGAGAGGGGTTTACAGAATGGACCAATGTAGTAAAAGGAACTCCTCGTTTTAATGGGCATTATCAGCCACATCTGCCTGCAGATTTGGGTTTCTATGATTTACGTTTGCCAGAAGTACGTGAAAAGCAAGCAAGAATGGCAAAAGATTATGGAATATATGGTTTTTGTTATTATCATTATTGGTTTAATGGAAAACTGTTAATGGAGCGTCCTTTAAGCGAGGTTTTGGAGTTGGGGAAACCGGATTTTCCATTTTGTATGTGTTGGGCCAATGAGAATTGGACTCGAAGTTGGGATGGCGCAGAAAAGCAAGTGTTGATAAAACAAGAGTATTCTGTAGAAGATGATATAGCACATATTAAGTATTTGTTGAAATATTTTAAGGATCCTAGATATATACGAATAGATGGCAAGCCTGTATTTATAATTTATAAGGAAGATGTATTGCCTAATGTGAAAGATACAATTCGTGTTTTTCGAGAAGAAGCGCGTAAGGAGGGGATAGATTTGTATTTATGTTGTTTTGAGCGTTGCTCTCAAATTTCTGAGAAAAATCTCATGGTATATGGCTTTGATGCTATGATTGAATTTCAACCATTCTCTACGACATTTGCGAAATATGAACAAGATTTGTTGCAATTGAGTTTATGGGAACGAATTGTAAAAAAAGTAAAAAAAGAGATTTGTCGTATGATTAATGTCGAGTTTGTACGCAAAGATAGAATTGTTGATTATGAGAAATTCATCAAGTATGATATAGAATTATTCAAGCCTGATAGAAAATGTTATCCCTGTGTTCTTCCTATGTGGGATAATTCTGCTCGACGCCCTCAGAATATGGCTACAATATTTAAAAATAGTACCCCTGCATTATTTGAATGGTGGTGTAGAATGAAAATTAAATTATTTAATCCATTTTCTAAAGAAGAAAATCTCTTTTTTATTAATGCTTGGAATGAATGGGCTGAAGGAAACCATTTGGAGCCAGATCAAAGATGGGGTAAACAATATTTAGAGGCATTTAAGCGAGCATTGAATGGATAAAGTATTAGTAATCATAGTAACTTACAATGCGCATGATTGGATTCATCAATGTTTGAATTCGGTGGATATGGAGCGTTACGATGCGTTTGTGGTGGATAATGCTTCTACGGATGATACTTTGTCTATTCTGCAGGAGGAATATCCAAAGGCAATTGTGCGTGCAATGGACAAGAATCTGGGCTTTGGACAAGCTAATAACATCGGTTTGCGCTATGCATTGGACAATAAATATGATTATGTATTGCTCCTCAATCAAGATGCATGGTTACTGCCTGATACAATTGAAAAACTGATAGCAGCGCAAAAACAGCATCTGGAGTATTGGATTTTATCACCATTGCAGATGAATACAGAGCAAGGAGGAGTGGAACGACATTTTGCTCGGTTCTGCGAGCAGAGCAATATAGATTTCTACTCTAAAAAAATCGAAAATGTTGGTTTTGTTAATGCTGCTGTTTGGTTTGTGTCAAGACAATGCGTTGAAGTGGTTGGTGGTTTCGATTCCATTTTTCCGCATTATGGAGAAGATAACGATTACATTCGTCGAGTGCAGTATTGGGGAGGTCAAATAGGGGTTGATACTGCCACTATTGCATACCATGAGCATCCTATAGCAAACAAAGAGATGACTTTAGAACAAGAAATTTATCGTCAACGTTTGGTTTATATGGGGATATGGAAAGATATAAATTACTCTGCTATAAGAGGAGTTATTGCTTGTTGGAGTGTTTTGTGTCGTAAATTGATGAAGTCGCTGCTACATGTTGATATAAAGGGATTGAAATTATACTGGCATGCATGGGTGGAAGCATATAGTTTGAAAAAAGAAATTATACTTCATAGACAACTATCAAAAAAGAAGGGAGCATTTCTATGAATAGTATAGGTTTGCTGAAACAAGATTTTCGGCATTGGGCTCAAGTAGAGCAACTTTCAGCAGATAGTGGCATGTTGAGCTTATTTTTAAAGAATAAAGCGTTTCGTTCTGTGGCGTACTATCGTATGCGTAGAAGTGGGATGGTCTTACGGATAGTTCAGCGTATTTTACGCATTCTATTGCCAGAGCAAGAGTGTTTATATATCAAAACCTCACAAATCGGGGGGGGGCTATATATACAGCATGGTTTTGCCACGATAATAACTGCCGAGTCAATAGGTAAGAATGTTTGGATCAATCAACAAGTAACGATTGGATACAATGGTGACAAAGCTCCAATCATTGGAGATGATGTGGTCATTTATGCCGGAGCAAAAGTTGTGGGTGGAGTACGAGTAGGCAATAATGTAACTATAGGGGCAAATGCTGTGGTTACTAAAGATATTCCAGATAATAGTGTCGTAGGCGGTGTGCCTGCCAAAATTTTAAAAATGAAATAATATGAAAGAATTATTGAGAAAATTATTACGAGGTTGGAGAATATATAAAAACAGAAGGACTTATTATCGTTTGTATGATCAAATGATGGAGAAAAATTCTATACCGCAAAAATGTGCTGATGGTGAGAAAGAATGGTTGCAAATTTGGCATTCTTACGATGAAAATATTAAACCTTATGCTTATCGGGTTTTTTCTAGATACGTAGGTAACAACATGGATATCTTACCATTGGAAGTTTTTGCAAATGTGGTAGAGCCTGTTATGATGCCACAAAAGTTTGTAGGATACTATGGCGATAAAAATATGTTACCACGCTTGGTAGAAAGAGGATATTTACCTACGACATATTTGAGAAATATCAATGGTACTTATTATACAGATAAATATGAGGTAATACAGGAAGATAATCTTTCGCAGTTGTTAGTTAAAATACCTGTAAGTTCCATTATTGTTAAACCATCACTAGAAGGATCTGGTCGGGGCGTGGATATGTTTTACAGGAATGATACTAATGAATGGATAAATCAAAGGCAAAACCGATTAACTTTAGATTATCTAAAACAAACATATAAAAAAAATTACTTGATACAAGAAAAGGCAGCACAATCTAACTATTTGGCTCAATTCAATTCTACATCGGTGAATACAATTCGCATGGCTGTATATCGCAATGAAAAGAATGATGTAGAAATTCTAGGTGCGGTGTTGAGAATAGGGGCCTCTGGTTCCATAATGGATAATGCCCATCAAGGTGGAGTGTTCTGTGGGATAGATGATAATGGCGTATTGAACAAGTACGTTTGTAATTATTTGGGAGTTAAATATGAAATATTCAATGACATTGATTTTGCGAATAATATCTATAAGATTCCGAATTATGAGCAAGTAAAACTTTTTGCAACAAATGTTATAAAAACGGTTTTACATCATAATATCATAGCACTAGATATATATATGGATGTTGATGATTGCCCGAAATTAATAGAATTAAATGTTGGTAGTTTTAGTGCCTGGTTATTCCAATTTGCAGGAAATCCTACTTTAGGAAAGTATACACAGGAGATAATGGAGCGTTGTCGAAATAATTATACTATAGGAGGATTTACAATTAATATATAAAATAGAATGATTAGTTTTATTGTTATAGGTAAAAACGAGGGTTGGAAGCTTAAATTATGCTTTGATTCTATTCGAAAGGTGGTTCTTCTAGATCAAATTGAGAACTATGAGGTTATTTATGTGGATAGCCGCTCTTCAGATGATAGTATAGCATTGGCTAAAACATATCCTAAAACTAGAGTCTTCTTGGTAACAGGCGAATGTAATGCTGGCGTTGGAAGGAATATTGGAGCGAAAGCAGCCGTAGGAGATATATTGTTTTTCGTGGATGGGGATATGGAGCTTCAACCCAACTTTATAAAACATGTATTATGTGATGATGAAAAAAGGCTTATTTACCCATTTATATCGGGATTGCATTTAAATATAGTATATAATTCGCAATGGATTATGCAATATACTCATCTGCAAAAACATCCCAAAGATGTCACTGAATATTACCAGCAAATCACAGGAGGATTGTTTATGGTAGAAAGAAAATATTGGGAAGAATTAGGGGGCATAGATACACGCTTGCGTGCGAATGAGGATTATGACTTCGGATTGAGAATGTCTGAACGAAGCATTAAATTGTGTAGAAAATGTCAATTATTGGTGAAACATCATACAACGCCATATAATTTGCGTAGTACTTATGTTACATGGGCAAAGTACTCAGCAGTAGTGTTTAGAAAACATTTTACAAATATGGAGTATTGGAAACGTCTTTTAATCCCCGCGCAATACACAGCATTTACATTACTGGGGTGTTTGGCAAGTATGATTATTGGTACGATTTTTTACCCATCATGTTGGTGGTTATTATTGCTTGTGGGGTATCTATTGATTTTGTTAAGAAAAGCAAAAAGGCAAAATGAAGTGAAGATTATAAAGATGATTTGGTTAGTGGTGAAACGGGATATTGTTTTCTTAACATCCATTCTATGTTTTTGGCCAAAAGCAATTGAATTGAAATACGAGGAGAAATAAGTTGTTATGGTTTTTGCTACGGTACAATTGACATACTATTTAATAGCATTAGTATTGATGCTATGGATGATGTGGAGATACAGACAAAGTTTATTCCTCTTGCTTTTATTGTTACTTGCGTTTAATGGTCCTTTAAGTTATTTTCTACCATCGGGGCCTCAAGTAATGCGAGTTGTGACAACGGTATTAGCAACTTATCTGTTGGTGCAGTACAATGTGTTTAAACATTGGGAGCAATTGAAAGGGCTTGTGATTTTATTTGGTATTTTATCCATATATTTCCTCTATGTGTCATTGATTAAATGGCAAGATGGATTGCTATTTACTCTTGGTCAATACTCGAAGTATTATGTGCCTTTTGTCTGTTATTTACTTTTTGCGGTATTGCTAAAAAAAACTCCACAAAGTTTGGAGTATATCAATGTGTTTTTTCGAGAGTTGATTTATATTCAGATCTTATCTGGTGTTTTGAAGGCTATCATGCTTAACATGCATTTTTGGGAAGGTATGGTAGGAACATTTGGACAGCCCCAAGGAGGAGGGGCTGGTACTAGTTTCCCGCTTGTTGCGCTGGCATGGGTATGCGTGAATACCAACATGAATATTAAGGGATGGAAATCATGGGCTTTCTTGGCGGGATTGTTGTTAATAGGTATCATGACAGGTAAACGTGCTGTGGTTGTACTTTTCCCTTTATTCTTTGTGATCTTTGCGTTGTATGTCGCTCGTAAAAAATATCCAAAGATGGTAATGACCGTTATTGTATTAGCCCCATTGTTGTTTTATTTTGGTTTGCGATTAACACCAACACTTAATCCAGAACATAAGGTATGGGGTAGTTTTGATATTGAGTACGCATTGAATTATGGTAAAGATTATTCTATGGGTGAAACGGATCAATATGGTAATAGAGAAAAAGGAGTTGGTCGTGTCGGAGCAACGTTGTTGATGTGGGAATGGATAAAGGATGTGGATAATTATGACACGCATTCTTGGTTTGGTCATGGAGTGGAGCGTATATATACGTCGAATGACTTTGAACATTATTACGATAAGGATTACAATTTTGGTATTAACCACAGAGGAAGTATGACGGGTGCGGTAATGTGGTATTTGGCGTTTGGATTGATTGGATTGATATTATTTATGATGTA
Source organism: Paludibacteraceae bacterium (assembly GCA_017546705.1). Lineage (GTDB taxonomy): Bacteria > Bacteroidota > Bacteroidia > Bacteroidales > Paludibacteraceae > Colicola. The sequence continues at coordinate 31,441 of JAFYSB010000026.1, read as the reverse complement.
CTATTGGTTTTACTTTAAAATAGTTAAATATAAACGATTGCGTATTGCGCTATATGGCATGGTAATGTTTGACTTTATTTTATACAACGCACAAATGATTCGTGAACCATTTGTATGTGTGCTAGTAATATTTGTAATGTATTATTCACGATTGAAATACACAAATAAAGGTATATTTATAGGAAGCAATAATTTAAATTTAGTTTAAGATGAAACGACCAGTATATAATGCTTTTAAAAGTTTATTATTGAATAGGAGGCATTTTGTTGCAGCAATCGTATCTAGATTGTCTTATTTGATACCTAATGATGCGTTATATTTAAAAATTCTATATAGACTAGAATTTAAACGTAAGTTAGATTTAAATAATCCCATTACGTATAGTGAGAAATTACAATGGTTGAAACTATACTACCATAATCCAATGCATACAATTATGGCGGATAAATATGCTGTGAAACAATATGTGAAGAATCTAGTAGGGGAAAAATATGTAATACCAACGTTATTTGTGTGGGATTGTGTGGAGGATATTGAGTGGGAAAAATTGCCGCAGCAATTTGTTTTAAAAACTACGCATGATGGCGGCAATTTTGGTGTTATAATATGTAAGGATAAAAGTAAATTAGATATTTCTTCCGTTGAAAAAAGATTGCGTAGGTCTCTCAATAGAAACACGTTTATGTTGGGGAGAGAGTGGCCATATAAAAATATCAAACCACAAATTGTTGCGGAAAAATACATCGAAGATACTACTCAAGGTGAATTGAGAGATTATAAGTTTTTTTGTTTTGATGGAGTAGTAAAGGCTATGTTAATAGCATCTGGTAGACAATCACATGGAGATGTCTGTATTGATTATTTTGATAGGGATTTTAATTGGTTGCCAATTCGTAAGTCACATAAAAATGCAGAAATACACCCACAGCAACCTCAATTATTAACTCAAATGATTGCTTTAGCAGAAACGATGTCAAAGAGCATTCCGCACGTCCGTGTTGATTTATATGAGGCAAATGGTAATATCTTTTTTGGAGAGTTCACTTTTTTTAGTTCTGGAGGATTAACACCATTTCGCCCAGAAGAATATGATTATCAATTTGGAGAATGGTTAACTTTACCTGAAAAAATGATTTAGTTAAAAACATATTATGAAAGTATTAGTAACAGGAGCTGCTGGATTTATCGGTTCGCGAGTGGCGCAGATATTAGCGCAGAGAGGAGACATAGTGGTTGGTGTTGATAACATCAATGATTATTATGATGTGCAGTTAAAGTATGCTCGACTCCGCGAGTTGCTTGGAGTGAACGTTGGACAATTGAACGAATATTGTTCCGCAATTTATCCGAATTTGAGGTTTGTGAAGTTGTCTATTGATGATAAGACGGCATTAGATGGCTTGTTTGAGATGCATAAGTTTGATGTGGTGCTGAACTTGGCAGCGCAAGCAGGAGTGCGGTATAGTATAACTCATCCATACGCATATATGCAGAGTAACCTATTGGGATTCCTCAATATACTCGAGGCTTGTCGGAACTACAATGTGCCGAAACTAGTGTTTGCTTCTTCCTCGTCTGTGTATGGGTTGAATGAGAAAGTACCTTATAATGAAGATGATAAGGTGGATACTCCAGTAAGTCTGTATGCCGCTTCAAAGAAGTCGAACGAGTTGATGGCACATTGCTATAGCAAGCTCTATGGATTCCAGACGATAGGTTTGCGGTACTTTACAGTATATGGTCCCTGGGGAAGACCTGATATGTCGCCGATGTTGTTTGCTGATGCGATGAAGAAAAATAAACCGATTAAGGTGTTTAATAACGGCGATATGATTCGAGATTTTACGTATATCGATGATATAGCAGAAGGAACGATTCGAGCGATTGATCAAACGTTGGACAGAGCGCAATGTGAGCATGGTGTGCTGTATAAGATTTACAATATCGGTTGCAGTCATCCAGTAAAGTTGATGGATTTTATCTCGGAGATGGAACAGGCGTTTGGCAAGGAGGCGAAGAAAGAGTTTCTGCCTATGCAAGCTGGGGATGTGTATCAAACGAATGCAGATTGCTCTAGGTTAGAGGATGAGATGGACTATAGACCTAAAGTAAAGTTGCATGAAGGGATAGGAAAGTTTATGAAGTGGTATAAAGATTTTTATTCGGTAAATAGTTAATATTATGAGAGTGTTATTTGTTTGTTCTGGAAGACAAGGAGGGGCAAACCCGATAATTAAGAATCAAGGCGAATCGCTACGTAGAGTAGGGGTTGAGGTAGAGTACTATGTCGTTTATGGAGGTAGCACTAAGGGATATGTAAAGAATATCAAGCCATTGCGCAAGAAAATAAAAGAGGGACATTATGATGTGGTGCATGCGCATTATGCGTTTTCGGCATATCTAGTCAATATGGCTACTATCGGATTGTGTGTGCCTATCGTTGTATCGTTGATGGGGAGTGATATATGGACGCATAGTTGGTATCCACTTCTAGTGAGAATGGTTGCTAATAAATGGAATGCGATAATAGTGAAGTCGGTTGAGATGAAATATCGAGTAGGTATAGCTAGGGCTAATGTAGTGCCGAACGGGGTAAATATGAATATCTTCAATGAACAGAGCAAGTTAGATTGTCAAGAAAGATTGAAATGGAGTAATGTGAAACAACATGTACTATTTCCTGCTAATCCTGCTGAAGCTCGAAAGAATTGGCCATTAGCAGAAAATGCAGTAACACTATTAAATCAGTCTAGTAAATATGCAATTGATTTGCATCCCATGGTGGGCGTAAAGAATGAAGATACACCAATATTATACAATGCTGCTGATGTCGTGGTATTACCGAGTTTTTATGAAGGCAGTGCCAATGCCGTGAAAGAAGCGATGGCATGTAATGCGCCAATCGTCACTACCGATATGGGGGATTGCCGCGAACGTATAGAGGGAGTGAAAGGATGCTACGTAGCGAATACTTTTGAGGTGGAGGAATTTGCGGATTTATTAGGTAAAGCATTAATGTATGGTGACAAGAGTAATGGACGAGACCGGTTGTTATTGGATGGTCTTGCGGATTGGCAAATTGCAGAAAGACTTATCAATATCTATAAAGAATCGATGCGCAGTATGAAGCGTAATCTCTGATACTCTAACATATTCGCAAATTAGTTGAGCACTGAATAAGAATATGCTTTAAATTTCTCATGCGAGCATATATCTTTTGATAGTGCATTTACAATTAGGCCTTAGCAACACCCAAGTCGCTGAGCGATTGATGGCGATATACAAGCAGCTGGTGTAATCGCAGTAATGACCTTAACGACTTTAAGGAGGCGCTCAAGGAAAATAACAGCGGCTATGCCGCCCCACAGCAATGGCAAGCATATATTATTAAATTTGTGCAGTTTAGATGAATGAAATTTCTATTTTTGTGCAGTTTAGATAAAGAAAATTTCTATTTTTGTGCAGTTTGATTTGTGTAATTAAAAGATTTTCAGTAACTTTGCAGCGATTTTTGAATTATAGTGTTTTATGAAGGATTTAAAACGTATATTATCGAACCAAAAAGCGGAGTTGGAGCAGTTGGATTTGGCAACTCTTTGCACTAGAAAAGAGGAGCAAGAGATTCATCTGAATAGCAAACTTGCGCAGATTGTGATTGGTGTAAGACGAAGCGGAAAATCTACTCTTTGTCAAAAAGTTTTGCTCCAAAATAAAGTACATTTTGCCTATGTGAATTTCGATGATGAGCGTTTACGACGTGTTTCGGCAGATGATTTAGATACGATCCTACAAGAATTATATGTAATTTATGGCGCTTTTACCCATCTTTTTTTGGACGAGGTACAGAATGTTAATAGTTGGCACTTATTTGTGAATAGGTTGCTTCGTCAAGGGATCAAACTGATACTTACCGGTAGTAATGCCAATCTATTGAGCGGAGAATTGAGTACTCATCTGACAGGGCGATATCATCAAATAGAACTATATCCATTCTCATTTTCAGAGTATTGTGCCATCAAGGATGTGGATGTGCAGGGAACAACTACCAAAGCATATGGTCTGCGAGATCGTGCTTTAGATGAATATATCATGACAGGTGGTTTCCCAGAGTTGATCGCTTCGCCTGAAATCAACAAACGCAATTACCTATTCTCACTACGTGAAGCGATTATCAAGAAGGATATTTGTCAAAGATACAAGATTCGCTATCAGCAAACATTATCAGACCTAGCCAATCGTTTACTGGATTGGTTTTGCCAAGAAAAATCCTTCAACGATATTGCGGAAGAGTTGGGCATCAAGTCGGTGCATACTGTCAAGAACTATATCACCTATCTGCAAAATGCTTATTTGCTCTGTCTTATTCCTAAGTTTTCGCTCAAGAGCAGTGAGCGTAATTCGGGGCGCAAATTATATGCAGTAGATAATGCTTTTATCTCGCAACATGAAAATGCTTTGCTGACAGAAAGCTTTGGTTTGCGTTTGGAGAATGTGGTAGCAGTAGAACTGCTGCGACGTCTGCATTCGGAGTACGAACAACTTTATTATCTGCGTAAGGTACAGGATTTTGAAGTGGATTTTGTAGTGGTAGAATCCTCGCATGTGCGCGAGTTGATACAAGTAACATATGATTTTGTAGAACCAACCACCAGATTGTATAACAGAGAGATAAATGCATTGCTAAAGGGCGCTAAACTGACACATTGCGATCATTTGACATTAATCATGATGCGAGGTGAAGCACGCGATATTGTAGTAGATGGAAAAACTATCCATTGTGTACTTGCATCAGACTGGTTGTTGGAACGAAACTAGTATATACATTATCCTCGCCTTTACACTTTACACCATATACTTTACACTAGATTATGACACAACTCCTTACATACCCTGACATAGACCCACAGCAATGGCAAGCGCTCATCGATCGCTCTCCCTACGCCACTTGGTTCCAAACCAAGGAGGCATATGAGTTCTATGCGGCGAATCCCGCAGAGATGACGCCGTTTGCATATTCCGTAAAGCGTGATGAAAAACTTCGCGCTCTTTGCGTTGGATATATCACTCGAGAGCAAAATGCTCTTAAACAACTCTTTACCCGCCGTGCCATTATCATAGGTGGTCCGGTTATTGCAGATGATGCAACACAGCAAGATGTAAAACACTTATTGTGTGCCATAAAAACAGGATTGCAATCTCAAGCAATTTACATAGAAACAAGAAATTTTCATGATTATTCGAGTTGGAAAGACGTATTCTTCGAATGTGGATTTAATTACCAACCCCATTTGAACTTCCATGTGGATACCACTTCGGTAGACCTAGTGGAAAGCCGCTTGGGAAAGAATCGCAAGCGTGATATCAAGACCTCCATACGCGATGGAGCGACTGTCATAGAGCATCCCACCATCGAGCAAGTGCGCACGTATTATGCGATGCTCAAGCACCTATACACCACCAAAATCAAGACACCGCTCTTCTCATGGGATTTCTTTAAAAAGTTATATGCACATCCCAATGGCCGATTTATCTTGGTTGAACTCAATGGCGAAATCATCGGTGGTACCGTCTGCGTTGAGTTGCCAGAAAGATGCTTGTACGAGTGGTTCGTATGCGGTAGAGATGGAGAGTGGAAGAGTATCTTCCCGTCGTCATTGGCTACATATGCAGGCATCCGTTATGCAGCCGAACATGGTTGTTCGCGCTTTGATATGATGGGCGCAGGTAAACCCGATGAAGCATACGGCGTACGCGACTTTAAAGCGCGTTTCGGAGGCGAACAGGTGGAGCATGGGCGGTATTTATGTATTCGAAAACCGCTACTCTACCAGATAGGTAAATTAGGAGTGAAATTATTGAAAAAGAGATAATAATGGATAAGAAAAAAACTATTTGGTTTGATATAACCAATGTACCACACGTGAATTTTTTATTACCTATCATACGAAAATATGAAGGTGAATTTGAAATGGTATTTTCTTTGCGTGATTTTGCAGAAACCAAAAGTTTATTTGAGAAACGCATCAATAAACCTTATATTGAAGCAGGACAGCACCAAGGAGGAAACAAGATTAAGAAACTGATAGGACTACTAAAACGTATCATTACGCTCCAGAGTCAAATTCCATATTTTGATGTCAAAATATCTGTTGGTGGTGATTCTTCTTCACCAGTAGCATGGTGGCGTAGGAAAATGGCTGTGACCTTTGATGACAATGAAACATCCCCTAATTGGATGTATGCACCATTCACAGACTTAGCATTTTGGCCTAAATTTATATCTGCTGAACGACTGAAAAAGCAATTTTTCAATAAAAACTTATATCAATATAATGGATATAAAGAAGATTTTTATTTGGCAGATTATCAACCGGATTCTGCTTTTTTGGATAAGTTGCCTTTTGAGCATTATGTAGTAGTGCGTCCTGAGAATATAAAAGCTAGTTATGTAGAAGGACGCCAGTCTATTGTACCTGAATTGCTTAAGGAACTTGATGCTGCAGGATACAATATCCTCTTCCTACCACGATATGAGTCCGACCGCGATTATGCACAAGGAATAAAGAACATCTATATGCCCAAAGAGGCTGTCAATGGGCTTGACGCTTGCTACTATGCAGATGCTATCCTCACGGGAGCTGGCACTATGGCACGTGAAGCAGCATGTCTGGGTGTCCCTTCTGTATCATTTTTTGCGGGAGCACATCTTTTATCTGTGGATCAATCACTCGTGGATGCTGGCAAAATGTTCTTCTCTCGTGATGTAGCACAAATCATGCAATATTTGGAGCATGCAAAAGATTCGTTCTTTGAATATCGTGCTGGTGGTATTGCAGGACTTGAGCGTTGTAAACAAGTACAACAAGAAATCCTAGATGTCTTGGATCAACAGATTAGAGCATATTTGAAATCTCAAAACTAATCCAATGGACTTTACTCTAAGCAAATACCAACAACTCTTAATTGCATTACAGCAACAGGGATACCAATTTATCACCTTTGAGCAGTATTGCGACAACCTAGATAGAGGCGAAGCATTACCTGCGCAGTATATCATCATGCGACACGATGTGGATTTGTTGCCCAAGAATAGCTTGGCTACTGCGCAAATCGAGCATGAGTTGGGCATACGGGCAAGCTATTACTTCCGTGTGGTACCAGAGAGCAATCAGCCCGAATATATCCAGCAAATAGCCGCCCTAGGGCATGAGATAGGTTATCACTACGAGGATATGGCGATTTGCCAAGGAGATGTGGCACAAGCATATGCGCATTTTCAACAGCAGTTGCAGTATTTCCGTCGGTTCTATCCCGTGCGCACCATCTGCATGCACGGCGCACCTACCAGCAAATGGGATGGCAAAGAGCTGTGGAAACATTATGACTATCAATCGCTAGGCGTAATTGGCGAACCATACTTCGACGTGGATTTTAGCCAGGTGTTCTACCTTACCGACACTGGTCGTTGTTGGGACGGATACAAGGTCTCTGTCCGCGATAAGATACCCGTATATCAAGATGAATGGGTGAAGCAGGGGCTGGTATATCACACCACTGATGATGTGATCCGCGCCGCTGAGCAAGGCACGTTGCCAGCCCACCTCATGATCACCACCCATCCACAGCGATGGACCAACAACATCCTAGCATGGAGCAAGGAACTGCTCATGCAATCGCTAAAGAATATCATCAAAAGGCTACTCATCGCCGCGAGGAGAAAATAAGTAACGACGAAAGGCTGTAGCTCCTACTTGCTGCAAGCTGCTCGAGAAATCTTATAAATCTTATTACGCATAAATCCACCCATTATTAAGCACTCCGTGATAAATTATCACCGCTCCTTGTATCGGGCAAATCCGATACAACGCCGCTGAATCTTAACTGCACCGACTCTGACAGTTTTTTTAGTGTGTACCGCCACATTTATAAGATTCAATGACTGAGCACGGAACGAGCGGAAGGAATGGTGGCAATTTATTTCGGAGAACAGAGGAAGAAGCGCTGGATAAGCGTGGAAAATAAGATTAATAAGATTTCTTGCCCGGTAGGGCATAGGAGATATAATGATGATATATAAACGACAAGAATTTTCTTAAACATAAAAAACATACACCAGTTCTACCTTACAACGTCAGCAAGATATCTACGATACGTTCGGCAGTATGGCCATCCCACAGCGCAGGGATGGCTCCTTTTTTCCATTCACCTGCGAATAGGGTGTCCAGTGCAGGTTTCACTGCCGCTGGATCGGTACCGATCAGTTCGTTGGTACCTACGGTGCAAGTCTCTGGTCGCTCGGTATTGTCGCGCAACGTGATGCATGGCACACCCATCACCGTAGTCTCCTCGGTGATACCACCCGAATCGGTAACGACCGCCTTAGCACGCTCTACCATATAGTTGAACTCCAAGTAGCCCATAGGCTCTACGATATGCAGATTTGGGAACAACTGACGCAAAGTGGCCTCATCGCCCCATAGATTATAGAAGATCTTTGCTGTACGAGGGTGGATAGGGAAGATAATTGGCAGCCCATGTACGTTGGTGATGATCTGCTCCATCAGCGCCTTGAGATGCGCCTCCTCGTCCACATTAGCAGGGCGGTGCATGGTCATCATAATATATTGACCATCGGTGAGTTGCAATTCATCGAATACCGCAGGGCGACGGAAGCGGCTACGATTAGCCAGCAACGTATCAATCATCACATTGCCTACATACCACACGCGTTGTGAGATACGCTGAAAAGCGTACTGCTCCTCTTGCAGTGTAGGTAATGGGCAATTGGTCATAGGCGATGGGCTATTGACGAGGGTTGCACCTGCCATCAGCAGGTTCTTGTTGGCAATCTCCGAGGTGGTGAACATATAGTCCGCCAGCGAGTCGGTAACCATACGGTTGATCTCCTCTGGCATGGTCAAATCCCAACTGCGGATACCTGCCTCCACGTGGCACACCCTGGTGTTGAGCTTCTTGGCCACAATGGAGCATGCCATCGTACTCGTAACATCGCCTACCACAAGCACTAAATCTGTAGGGTGATCTATGAGGTACTTTTCAAATGCCACCATGATATTGGCCGTTTGCTCGGCTTGCGAACCTCCGCCACAACCCAGATTGGCATCGGGCATAGGGATATTGAGCTCCTCAAAAAAGGTGTCGGACATGTTCTTGTCGTAATGCTGACCAGTATGTACTAGACTATAATGGATGTCCTTACCTGCATTTTCGGCAGCTTTGATAGCATGCACGAGCGATGCAATCTTCATGAAATTGGGGCGTGCCCCTGCGATGAGAGTGATATGCATAGTATGGGTCTTTATTAGAATCCGCTCAAGTGCAGGAACTGCGAAATTATGCGGCGGAAAGTATGTTGTGAACTATTGTTGATATACGCCTCCAGCAACTTGGCTGTAGGCGTGATAGGAATGATATCGTAATCGGCAATCGCTGCTGGAATTAGGCACGAGAAACCCTCTCGCAATTCCACTTCGTCGCGCGTACTACGGATACGAATCTTGCAACTGCCTTGCGTACAAGTGCTGATTACAAACGAATCGTAGCCCACCATATTGCGGTGAATAGCCTGCGTGAGCGACACCACGCGCACACTGAAGTGCTCCGTATCCAAACATGGGTTGGCAGCATCGATAGCATCCTTGTAGCTATTCTTATATTCCTTATACACACGATAATCCAGCGCCTGCGCTGCCAAATCGGTATGCAATGCGCGAGGCTTGCCATCCAAGCCCAGGCGACCGTAGTCATAGATGCGATAGGTGAGATCCGACGACTGCTGTACCTCCACCAATATCACGCCTTTGCCTATCGCATGCACGCGACCTGCTGGGATATAGAAGACATCGCCCGTACGAATCTCGTGCTTAGCCAGTGCATCCATGATCGTGCCATCTGCCACGCGACGTGCGTACTCCTCAGGAGTGAGCTCCTCCTTGAATCCAGCATAGATATAGGCGTCCTTGTCTGCATCCACCACATACCACATCTCTGTCTTGCCCGGGCCGTTGTGCTCACGCAGCGCCATCGCATCGTCGGGGTGCACTTGCACACTGAGATCCGCCTTCGTTTCGATAAACTTCACTAGCAATGGCATTTGGTTGTGGTATTTCTTTGCGACTGCCTTACCCAATATGGCCTCTGGCATCTTCGCAATCACTTCGCTCAGCGGATAGCCCGCCCAGGTTCCATTGGCAATCACCGAAGGCAGCATATCCAGCGTGGATACCTCCCAACTCTCGCCAATATTGTCCTGCTCAGGCAACTGCTTCCAGTTGGTGAGGCGCTTACCGCCCCATACCATCGGACGCAGATTGGGCTCGAAGAGGATGGGGTAGAGCTTGGTGCGCTGCGCCTCAATCACACAACCCATCGCCAACATACGTACATCCGTAATGGCGTGCAGCTCGTAGGCCTTGAGGTGCTCCACGAAGATAAAATCCTCCTTCTGGCAGTGATGCACTTGTCCATCGATGGTGATGTCAATCTCGCCATCCAAGATAAAGAAGGCATCTTGCAAATCTGGGTGGATATGTTGCGCACTGCGCTCGCCCGCCTTCAGCTCCAGCATAGCAATCTGAGTAATGCTGCATCCGCTCTCATTGGCAGAGAGCAATACACGCTTGAGCCCCATCTCATAGGAGGTACTCAGGGGAGATATATCGCGTAAGTGTCGTTGCATACTAATCCAATTTGGGTACAAAGGTACAAAAAAATTGTGATTTGGCAAAGTAGCTAAGACAAAAAAACTATTTTTTGCTAAAAAATATTGTATATATTGGAAAAAAGTACTACCTTTGTAGCCAAATTGGATGTGGTATGAAATTTGTAAGGACAATATTAGTAGTGATGGTAGCGATGTGCTGCATGTCGTTTACCGTGGTGATTGATGCAGGTCACGGCGGCAATGATGCGGGAGCCATCGGTCATGTGCTGAAGCTCAAGGAGAAAGACCTCAATCTATGCGTGGCACAGCGACTGGCAGATAAGATACGCCAACATTATCCCGAAGTGAATGTAGTCATGACGCGTACGACGGACGTGTTCTTGCCCCTACAGCAGCGTGCGGATATCGTGAATAAGAACCATGCTGACCTATTCATCTGCGTGCATACCAATGCCGCTGAAAACCGCAAGGCATGTGGCGCAGAGACATTCATCCTAGGTACGGACCGTATGGAGGATAACCTGGATGTGGCCATGCGTGAGAACGCCGTGATGAAGCTGGAGGCAGATCAGACGGTATATCAGGGATTTGATCCCAACTCGATCGAGAGCTATATCATCTTCGAGTTGATGCAAAACCAATATATGGACAATAGTCTGGAGTTTGCCGAACTGGTGCAACAGCAGTTTGTAGGTACCCTCCAACGTGCCAATCGAGGTGTGCGTCAGGCAGCCTTCTGGGTGCTATTGCAGTCAGCATGCCCCAGTGTGCTGGTGGAGATGGGCTTTATTAGCAATGCTGAAGAGGAGAAATGGCTTGCCAGCGAAGCGGGTAAGAGTGGAATAGTTAACGGCATTTTTGATGCCTTTGAAAAATATTATAAGCAATGAAACACGCAAGAGAAGTGAAAGTGGGTGTCTTGGCGATCATATGCGCGGGCATCTTGTATTTTGGATTTAATTTCTTGAAAGGAGTCAATATCTTTTCTCCAACCGATTGCTATTACGGCTATTTTGAACGTAGCAATGGGCTCACTGAGCAAGCACCTGTATATATCTTAGGGCATAAGGTAGGTTTGGTAGCCAGTGTTCAATACGACTTCACGCGTACGCCTGCGTTTGTAGTAGGTGTGCATATCGACAAAGGTATTGTACTGCCTCGTGGTACACAAATGGCATTGGTTGCTGATGGGCTGCTGGGTGGTAGTGCCATCGAGTTGCAGCTGCCTCAGCTCGCCAATCGCGCCATGCCTTATCAACAAGGCGACACATTGCCTTCTACCATAGTGCCAGGATTATTCGACAACTTGCAAACAGGTATCTTGGCGCATCTGGATAGTGTGCTCGTAGAGGCTAACCAACTGGTGGCTTCGCTCAATAACGAGATGGGAGAGGGTAGTCTGCATGCTGCATTGCAGAATATCGAGCAAATCACTGCTGACCTGAAGGTGAGTGGTAAGGATATTCGTCATTTGACCCACAATGATTTGCCTGGTGTGGTAGAGAAGGTGGATAGCACCTTAGCAGACCTGCAAGCGGTGATGGCCGACGTGCGTCAGGCGCAGATACAGAATACCATTGCCGAACTGAATGCCACTATCCAATCAGTCAATGCTGCTTTGGCATCGGAGGAAGGTACACTGGGCTTGCTGCTCAACGACAAAGCACTGTATGATAACCTCAATACGGCACTCCAAGATTTGGATAATGCAGTACTCAATGTGGACTCTGTGGTGATGTCCATTAAGGCAAGACCATTCATTCAAAAGAAATTACCAAAGCAGAAGTGATTTTTGCGAGTGTCTAATTTTTTGGAAATGTTGAGAAAGTCCCTAATCTGTTGATAATGAAACGGATTAGGGATTTTTGTGAAACAATAATGTGGAACGTTATGATTTTTTAACATATGAGTTTCAACGAGTTACGTATGCCTAATGCCTTAACTTTGTGATAACCAAATACGGAAACATAACCTACTGATTTTTTGTAAGATAAGATTCCGTGAAAATCACCTATCTAACTACCATTTGGTCAATCAAAAAAAAAGCAGTACCTTTGCACTCGATTTCGTGAAAAACGGATTCTTTTGGAGATCCGTATTCGGATTTCTCTTCTTAATCAATGACAAATGATTTGAACATATTGTGGGCGGAATGCCAGCAGATTCTGCGTGATAATCTCTCGCAGAGTGCGTACCAAACATGGTTCGCTCCTATTGTTGCACAGCAATGGGACAACGACTTGTTGGTATTGCAGGTGAAGAGCCAATTTGTGGTTGATTATATTGAAGATAATTATTTGGACATCCTCTCGCGCGTATTGAGAAAGGTGTTTGGCGCAAAGGTGCAGCTGGAGTACCGCATCATGATGGCAGGTAGTTCGATTGACATCCCAAGCGATAGTGCTAAGCAACCTGCTACTCGCCAGATGATGGAGCAGACTGCTAGTCCGATTATCAACGAGGCATGGGAGTCGCAACTCAATATCCAATACACCTTTGACAACTTTATCAAGGGCGAACCTAATAAGTTGGCGCGTGCCGCCGGTGTGGAGATTGCTAAGCAACCAGGTAAGACCATCTTCAACCCATTGTTCCTCTTCGGTGGCAGTGGAGTAGGCAAGACCCACTTGGCGAATGCCATTGGCAACTACGTGGCTAAGCAGTTTGAGAATGCACGTGTGCTGTATGTCACCGCCAATACCTTTAAATTGCAATTCCAAGATGCTGTCAACCACAATCGCGTGCCCGACTTCTTGATGTTCTATCAGTCGATCGACGTGCTGATTGTGGACGATATCCAATACTTTGCTGACTTGAAAGGTACACAAGATACGTTCTTCCAAATCTTCAATCACCTGCAGCAGAGTCACAAGCAGTTGATCTTGACTTCAGACCGTAGTCCGATGGAGTTGCGCGGTGTGCAAGAGCGCTTGCTCTCACGCTTCAAGTGGGGATTGGCGGCTGAGATCACAAGTCCAGACTACCTCTTGCGCAAGGATATTTTGCAATTCCATATCAAGAAGAATGGTATCAAGCTTAGCGACGATATAGTAGAGTATATTGCTACCAACGTCACAGAGAACGTGCGCGACTTGGAGGGTGTATTGGCTAGTCTGTTGGCTTACTCGACACTCACCGACAGCGAGATAGACATGGCGTTGGCACAAAAGGTGGTGGGCCGATTGGTGGCATTGAATCCTAAGTCATACGTGCCATCGGATATCGTGAATGCCGTTTGCAAACACCTCAATGTGCCTGAGAAAGCCATCACATCACGCACACGCCAACGCGATGCAGTGCGTGCACGTAGCATCGTGATGTATCTCATCAAGAAATACACCGATAGTTCGCTCTCTGAGATTGGTGCGTGTGTACATCGTGATCATGCTACGGTGGCATATACGCTGAATACCATCGCTTCGCACATGACCTACGACGCCGTGTTGCGTCAAGATGTGGCAACCATCGAACGGGCATTGGGACGTTAAATCTGAAAATCTTAAATACACCTGCTTTATGAATAAGCAATACCAGGAATTACAGGTGGAGAAAGATGTCTATATCCCTCAACCTGCTATGGCGTATCCAGAGGAGAATCCTTTTGAGCGCACTTTGTTTCCAAAATACACAAAAGAATTAGCGATTGACGAGCATTTCCCTTATTTGGATGATAGTTTGGGATACAAACTGAACTTGCTATGGGGGTATTATCTGATCGTTCATATATTGCTACGTTTGAAACTACGTGTGCAAATGGGTCTGCGTATCCGTGGACGAGAGGTGCTGAAGCGCTACAAAAAAGAGTTGGCGCATGGTGCGATTACCATTGCTAATCACGTCTATCGTTTGGATTGTCCATGTGTGTTACTCGCTGTGAATGGGGTACATACCACACGCATACCCATGTTCGCACCTAATTTCCGTACTAAAGATGGATTTTTTATGCGTTTGGCTGGTGGGGTACCTATTCCTGACTCTGCCACCAATATGACCGCGCTCAAGCGATTCAACGAGGCTTTTGATGAGTTTAATCGCCGTGGTTGGTGGTTCCATATCTTCCCAGAAGCATGCCGATGGGATTTCTACAAACCATTGCGTCCGTTCCAAAAAGGTGCGTTCACGATGAGCTATAAGTACAACAAACCATTGTTGCCATGCGTCATCACCTACCGCGAACGTAAAGGTATCTTCCGCCTATTCGGACCAAAGAGTTTGCCACTATTGACTGTGACCATTGGCGAACCCATCTTCCCAGACACGACCCAACCTCGCAAGGCCGAAGTAGAGCGCTTGCGCGAGGTGGCTCATAGCCAGATGCAACACATGGCAGGCATCACCCACAACCCATGGCCAGCGGCATGGGGTGGGCAGTAAGCCCACTCATCCTACGGGGATATATATAACAAAGGAAGAGCCTGGCTCTTCCTTTGTTGTCTAAAACGATGCGGTGAATTGCTTACATGCGGAGTTGGAAACCAGCCAATATAGTGTCTGGTTTGAAATGCCAAACACTAGCCATCTCGCCTGCCATACAGAAGCCACATACGCGGCATTGCTCTGTACCATAGCCCAAACACAAACTGCGGCTACCGTCGGTGTAAATAAAGTTGGTAACAAAGCACTCTTTACCCAACTTGATCTCGCCTAAGGCGTTGCGCTTCATGAGTTTCAAGCCCGAACGTGAGTTCATGATGGGGTAGCCTTTTTTCTTGTAAGCCAGCACCTTGTCAATCAATTCGGCTTTCTTGTCTGGTGGCAACATCAAATACTCAGTACCTGGGTAAGGCGTATGGAAATTGATGGAAATCTGCTCGATAGCTGGATTGCTTTTCGCATATTCCATTGCAGCGTCTAAGGACTCGTAGTTGAGTGCATTGACTACCATATTAACGCAGATATGTTTGAAGCCTGATGTGCGGATATTTTCTTCCAACCGGGCAAACGACCCCTCGCCACGAATACGATCGTGGTATTCACCCACACCGTCCATGCTTACCCAAATAGATTGTGGTCGAATCCATGAGAAATCTTGTTGCGCATTGGTCGTTACGGTCACCGAGAAGAATCCAATCTCCATGGCTGCATCGATCAAATCATTGATGGTGCGTCCATTTGCTTTCCATAGCGTAGGTTCGCCACCTTCGAGGTCGATAAAACGAGAGCCTAATTCATACGAATAGCGCATGTCGGCTACAATATCTTCGAATGCGCGTTGCTTGTAGCCTGCGCTACCATATACAGAGCAGTGTTTGCAGCGCAAGTTGCATTTGTCGGTGATGAACAATACCGTTTGCAATGGCGCACGGCGACCTAAGAAACGTGCACGCGCAAACCATTGTGCTAAATAGATATAATGTCCTAGTGTTTTAACTATATTCATATTGTAGGAAGGTGAAAACTGAAATGTTTATCCAATAATTCGCAATACGATATGTACTACCATCAGTATTAGGCAGAAGAAGGTGCAGATATTGCGTGCCAATAGCCAACGGAATAAGAACCAATCCATTCCTGCCTGCTTATATCCTTCCCAATCACCCATCGGCCCCATCCACCAGCGAGGGGTATCGTTGCGGGGCAAACCATAGGCAAACAATCGGGTAGAGTGGATTAGGAATATGGACATTGGCAGTGTAGCGATAGTTAGGAGATACCATGGGCTCCACCACCCCAATCCGATACCTAACGCCAACATCACGAATGGTACAATAGCAAAGATTCCGATAAAGATAATCATTGCTTTTTTGCTTTTGAGCAATCGTGCGAAAGTCATCTTACCCAACTCGGCATCAGCATCTACTTCCATGACCGAGTGAACATACACGATGTTGGTTACCATACAACCGATGCCTATACTTATGCACAGCATTTGCCATGTGAAGGGAGCACCTGTCAATGCCGCCTGTACGCCCATCATGTTGAGCGGACCGAACATCAGACCGATAACCAATTCGCCCAAACCATGATAACCCAATTCGAGGGGTTTGCCTGAGTAGTTGATTCCTACGATGAGACCTGCTACGGCATAAATGACAATGCCTATGGCAGCTTGCCAGCCATGGATGAGCCATTGTGCAACAAAAGTGATACCTCCCATCAATGCAGCAAAACCTAGAAATGCTACCACTGCCCAACCCAGTTGGCTGATGGTGGCTTTGCGTTCGCCTGTTGCTGTATCACCTTCTCGTTGAAGATAGTGGCATTTTTCCATACGAGCACGGATACTAGTACTACTCAAGTCTGAGCGTATGCGGGAGTCATGTTTAAAATCGAAATAATCATCCGCGAGGTTCATTCCCAAGTGAGCCGCGCATATACCAAAGAATACAGGAAAGGCTAACCACCATAGAAAGCCTTCTTGACCAATGCAGAGTATGATGGCTGCTAAACACGGTAACGCTGATTGTGGCAATGCAATATTGCGTGCATTTTTAAACCAAAAAAGGAAAGTTGACATAGATTAATCTCTCCTAAAAATATCTCTCGTATATACTTTCTCTTTCACATCTTCCAGACAGGTATCATAGCGGTTAGCAATAATCGCCTGTGATTGTGCTTTGAATTGTGCTAAATCATTGACTACCAACGAACCAAAGAAGGTGGAACCATCCGTCAGAGTGGGCTCGTAGATAATCACCTGAGCACCCTTAGCTTTTACGCGCTTCATGATACCTTGGATACTGGACTGGCGGAAATTGTCTGAATTTGACTTCATCGTCAGGCGATATACGCCAATCACGCATGTATGCTCCTCTTGGGCATTGTACTGACCATTGTTGTAATAGTCATAATACCCTGCTTTGGCTAGCACACGGTCTGCTATGAAATCTTTACGTGTACGATTACTCTCTACAATCGCCTCAATCAAGTTCTCGGGCACATCTTGGTAGTTAGCCAACAGCTGCTTTGTATCTTTGGGCAAACAATAGCCGCCATAGCCAAACGATGGGTTGTTGTAGTGCGTACCGATACGAGGGTCAAGACACACGCCGTTGATAATCGATTGTGTGTCAAGCCCTTTCATCTCAGCGTAGGTGTCCAACTCATTGAAGTAGCTTACGCGCAATGCCAAGTACGTATTGGCAAACAACTTGACAGCCTCTGCCTCCGTAAAGCCCATAAACAAGGTATCAACCTCTGGTTTTATGGCGCCCTCTTGCAATAATGCAGCAAACTTCTTGGCAGCCTCCACCAATCGAGGATTATTAACATCTGTTCCCACAATGATGCGCGATGGATAAAGATTGTCATACAACGCCTTGCTCTCACGTAGGAACTCGGGCGAGAATAGGATATTTTCTGTGCCAAATTTTTTACGCACAGATTCTGTGTAACCAACTGGTATGGTGGATTTGATCACCATGATTGCTTGCGGATTCACACGCAATACCACTTCGATTACCGATTCCACAGCCGAAGTATCGAAATAGTTTTTCTGACTGTCGTAGTTCGTAGGTGCAGCAATCACCACTATTTCTGCCTCCTTGTATGCCATTTCAGCATCTAAGGTGGCAGTCAAGTCCAATTGCTTTTCTGCGAAATACTTCTCGATATATTCGTCTTGAATAGGCGATTGGCGGCGATTGATCATCTCCACCTTTTCGGGTACGATATCCACCGCCAGCACCTTGTGATGTTGTGCCAATAGTGTTGCCATCGACAAGCCCACATATCCCGTTCCTGCTACTGCAATAATCATCTAAGTATTAACTCAAAATGTTTAACTCAAAATTACAATCTACTGTCTACCACACTACGATCTACAAAGTCTTTCACGTCGAAGATTACGGCGTTCATCTCTTTGTATTTCTTGAAGTCGAATGTCTTGAATTGGTTGTGGCTTACGCAGGCAATCACAGCTGCATATTCCTTGTCAGGGTCGATGGCTGCAATCAGCTCCTTGCCATATTCATGTTTCACTACTTCGGCACTAGCCCATGGGTCGTAGATGTCCACGCAGCAGCCAAAGTCTTCCAATTCTTCTACAATATCCACCACTTTGGTGTTGCGGCAGTCAGGGCAGTTTTCCTTGAATGTCACACCCAAAATCAAAACATGTGAATCTTTGATCTTGTGGTCTTTTTGAATCATCAGTTTCAGCACTTTATCGGCGATGAACTTAGCGATAGAGTTGTTGACTGCACGACCTGAAAGAATCACTTGTGGATCATAACCCAGCGATTTGGCCTTGTGTGCCAAGTAGTATGGGTCCACGGAGATACAGTGGCCGCCTACCAAACCAGGACGATACTTCAAGAAGTTCCACTTGCTACCTGCTGCTTCGATGACGTCGTTGGTGTCAATACCCACACGGTCGCAAATCAATGCCAACTCGTTCATAAACGAGATATTCACGTCGCGTTGGCTATTCTCTACCGCCTTTGCTGCCTCTGCCACCTTCATGTTAGGGGCTTTGTGGGTGCCGTTCTCCAAGATGGAGTTGTACAGTGCATCCACCAAGTCTGCTATCTCTGGAGTAGAACCCGAAGTAATCTTCTTAATCTTGGTCAAGGTATTCACCTTGTCACCTGGGTTAATACGCTCTGGTGAATAGCCGCAGTAGAAATCCTCATTGAATTTCAAACCGCTGAACTTCTCCAATACGGGTACGCAATCTTCCTCGGTACAACCTGGATAAACGGTTGATTCATAAATCACTAAATCGCCTTTTTGCAAGGTCTTACCGATGGTCTCACTGGCTTTTAATAGCGGCGTGAGGTCAGGGTTGTTGAAGCGGTCAATTGGAGTAGGGACGGTGACAATGTACGTATTCACTTGCTTTAGGTCCTCCATGTTGCTGGTGAAAGTGAGACCAATCTTCTTGGTGCTCTCGTATGCATCGCGCGCTTGTCTCATACCTACGAGGTCGGCCTCTAAGGTGTGATCTTCGCCACGATTCAACTCATCCACACGAGCTTGATAGATGTCAAAACCAATCACGCGGTACTTCTTACCATACTCAATTGCCAGAGGCAATCCTACATAACCCAGTCCAATGACTGCAATTACTCTGTCGTTCAATTTCATATCGTTGTATTTTTTTATTTATTGGCTATTTATGTGATTAATTATCCCATTGCTCCGTTGACCGAAATCACTTGTCCTGAAACATATGATGAGAGATCTGATGCCAAGAATAGTGCTACTTTGGCCACTTCCTCGGTTTCGCCACAGCGACGCATAGGTATCATCTTCACCATCTCTGCACGCGTGGCTTCAGGCAATGCTAAGGTCATATCTGTTAAGATAAATCCAGGTGCGATAGCATTGGCTCGGATATTGCGGCTACCCAATTCTTTGCTCAGCGACTTGATAAAACCGATGATACCTGCTTTGGATGCGGCATAGTTAGCTTGCCCCGCATTGCCTCCAATACCTACTACGGATGACATGGCAATGATGCTGCCACTGCGTTGACGCATCATCTGCGGAGTAGCTGCGTGGCAATAGTTGAATACCGATTTTAGATTCACATCGATCACACTATCCCATTGTGACTCGTTCATCCGCATGAGCAGCGTGTCGCGTGTGATACCTGCATTGCACACCAGTATATCCAACTTCCCAAATATGCTCACCACCTCCTCAATCACTGCATGTGCCGCATCGAAATCGGCGGCATTGCTTTCAATGAAATGGGCTTTCACACCTTTGGTTTCTAACTCGCATATGAGTTGCTCTGCTGCATCGTCACGGTGTATGTCGGTGAAAGCAATGTCGCAACCATATTCGGCATAGCACAGTGCAATAGCACGTCCAATACCGCGTGATGCACCTGTGATTAATGCTGTTTTTCCTTTTAAACTTACCATTTCTTTATTCTATCAACACTAAACTATTTCAACCATTTATCCAACCAACTGAAGAATGTGCGTTGCCACAAGATACCATTTTGGGGCTTCAATACCCAATGGTTCTCATCTGGGAAAATGAGCAGTTGGGCTTCCACTCCGCGCATCTTGGCTGCATCAAATGCTGCCATACCTTGGTTGGCAAGAATACGATAGTCCTTTTCGCCATGAATACAAAGGATAGGAGTGTCCCACTTGTCCACAAAGAGATGTGGCGAGTTGGCAAAGGTGCGTTGTGCAATCTGGTTCTTCTTATCCCAATAGGCGCCACCCATGTCCCAATTAGCAAACCATTTCTCCTCGGTCTCGAGGTATTGCATCTCCATATTGAAGATACCATCGTGGGCAATAAACGCTTTGAAGCGCTTGTTGTGATGACCAGCCAACCAATATACGCTGAATCCTCCAAACGACGCACCTACGCAGCCTAGATGGTCTTTATCCACGTATGGTTCGTTGGCTACAAATTCATCAATAGCCGATAGGTAGTCCTTCATACATTGACCTCCATAGTCACCGCTGATTTGTTCGTTCCACTCATTGCCAAAGCCAGGAAGACCACGACGGTTTGGGGCTACGATAATATAATCGTTGGCAGACATCATCATAAAGTTCCAGCGGAAACTCCAGAACTGGCTCACCGGAGATTGAGGTCCACCTTCACAATAGAGCAGAGTAGGGTATTTTTTGCTAGGGTCGAAGTGAGGAGGATAGATGATCCATGTCAGCATGTCCTTTCCATCAGTAGTTTTTTGCCAACGAGGTACCACTTCTCCCATGGTGATTTGCGCATAGATGTTCTCATTCTCGTGACTAATCTGCACGGGTGCTTCACCTTGCTTAAAGCGGAAGATTTCGTTAGCCTCACGCATTGAATGACGCAGGCAATAGTAGGTGCTGTCGATATTACCGCCAGGCACATAGTCGTATTGCCCCGCGGTGAGTGTTTTGAGGTTAGGAGTTGAGGAGTTTAGGTGTTCAGAAGTTGAGAATTGTACCTCGTAGAGCATTGAACATCCATGCCATACGGCGCTGAAAACAAGTGAGCTGTTGTCTTTCCAGTAGTAACTATCTACATTGGTTTCCATACCTTGTGTAAGGAATCGTTGCTCGCCCGTAGCGAGGTGGCAAATCATCAGTCTATTCTCATCGCTCTCATAGCCGTCACGCTCCATGGATTGCCATGCAATGTACTCACCGTTGGGCGAATAGCTAGGGTTGGTATCGTAGCCCATATTACCCTCGGTAAGGTTGGTGTGCGTGCCAGTTTCCAAGTTATAAAGATATATGTCGGAATTGGTTGAAACGGCATAATCCAATCCACTTTTCTTGCGGCAGGTGTAGGCTATGGTGTTGCCATCTGGGCTCCACGCCAATTGCTCAACACCGCCAAAAGGCTTCATAGGAGATTCATATGGAGTACCTTCTAAAAGATCCACGCAATTGCTCACTACCAATTTTCCCTTTTCTCTTTTCAGGTCGCAGAGGAAAGGGTGAGGTGCAGTCTCTGTCCACTCGTCCCAATGCTTGTACATCAGGTCATCTACTACGCGACCCGAAGCCAATGGCAGGTCAGGATGTTTGTCCGTTGTACTAGCTACGGTCTTTACTTGTGCAATGAGAATGATCTTGTCGCCTTGAGGAGAGAGTAGGAAACCCTCAATATCCTTGTCAAAGCCCTTGAGGCATGCATCTTTCGCCTTGCCGCCTTTTACGTATAGTTTTCCTGCCTTGAGATATGCAATATCATTGCCCCACCATGCAGGCTCGTAGCCTACCCATTCGCTTTGTGTCTGCAATCGACCTGCTTTATCTTCTTTTGCCACACGAATCCATGAGGAAGAACGATTCTCCTCTACGCTGTAGTAACTGACGGTATAGGCGATCTGCTCGGTTTGCTCATTGGGCAGTACCGAGTTGATACGTCCCATCGCCCAAAGTGCTTCAGGGGTAAGGCGGCCGCCTTCGATAGTAATTTCGGGTTTAGTGATAGGTGCTTTGGTGGCATCCGCTTTGTTTTGACATGAGGTTGCCAGTAGGGCAAGAGTAGCCATGAATATCAATTTACGCATAGTTGTTGTAATTCTTCAAATATCGCGCAAAGTTACACAAAATTTTTGAATTACACAACATTACTACAAAAAATAGATTATTTTTTGCTGTTTTCTACCGATTATGCCTAAGAGGCATCTAAATCCGTAATAAATAGTGCGGTAATTGTCTGGTTATTGTGCGGTGCGGATGGGGAAATTAGATGAAACTATCCTTCAACTCGTTTAACGCCTTGCCGGTGTAGCTATCGGCACATTGCATAATGTCCTCAGGTGTACCTTCGGCTACGATATAACCGCCTAAGTCGCCACCTTCTTTTCCGAGGTCGATGATGTGATCAGCCGATAAGATTACCGATGGGTTGTGCTCAATAATCAATATCGTATGTCCCCTGCTAATCAATGCGTTAAGAGCTTTCAGCAGAATGGTTACATCATGGTGGTGCAAGCCCGTGGTGGGTTCGTCAAAGATGAAGAGTGTAGGGGTGGCATTCTCCTGTGCTAAGAACGATGCCAACTTTACGCGTTGGCTCTCGCCACCTGATAGTGTGCTGCCCGCTTGACCAAGTTTCACATATCCGATACCTACATCTTGCAATGGGCGCAAGCGATTGACTATCTTCTTACAAGCCGAATCTTCGGAGAAGAACTCAATCGCTTGATTTACAGTCATTTCGAGGATATCGTAAATGTTTTTTTCGCGGTATAGGACATCCAATACATCTTGCTTGAATCGCTTGCCGTGGCAGTGTTCGCATTCCAGCGTAATATCTGCCATAAACTGCATCTCAATGGTCACTTTTCCCTCGCCTTGACACGCTTCGCAGCGTCCGCCCATGGTGTTGAACGAGAAATGCGCAGGGGTGAAGCCCATCTGTTTGCTAAGTTGTTGATCGGCATATAATTTGCGTATTTCATCGTATGCTTTGAGGTAGGTTACTGGGTTAGAACGGGAGGACTTGGTTAGTGGGTTTTGGTCCACAAACTCCACATTCTGAATCAGATGCAAGCTGCCACGCAGACTGCCGAAGTCGCCAGTTCGCTCAGCGATGCCACCATAGTGCTTTTTCAAAGCAGGGTATAGAACCTTTGTAATAAGCGATGATTTGCCACTACCACTGACACCCGTTACCACTGTCATCACATTCAGCGGGAAGCGGACATTGATATTCTTGAGGTTGTTTTCTGTAGCACCGATGACCTCAATGTAGTTGTTCCAAGTGCGACGGAAAGGCGGAATGGAGTAGGTGAATTTCTCTATCTTGGGTGCGCCTGCATACACCACTTCGCCGCCATGACGACCCGCTTTTGGACCTATTTCAATGGTATAATCCGCTGCTTTTTGTATCTCATCATCATGCTCTACAACCACGATCGTATTGCCGAGATCACGCAACTGTTTCAATACATGAATCAGGCGTTGCGTATCGCGTGGGTGCAGACCGATGCTGGGTTCGTCTAGTACATAGAGCGAACCTACTAAGCTGCTGCCTAGTGACTTAGCCAGGTTGATACGCTGACCTTCGCCACCTGACAATGTGCTCGACATGCGGCTGAGAGTCAAATAGCCTAAGCCCACATCTTGCATAAACTGAAGTCTCGAACGAATCTCCAAAACCAAAGGATTAAAAGCCTCTGGAAGTTGCCAACTGTCAACTATCAACTGTAAACTGTCAATCGGTATTTGACAAAGCTCCGTGATGGATTTGCCCTCTACCAACACATATTCCGCCTCTTTGCGTAGGCGTTTGCCAAGGCAGTCGGGACAAATGGCTTTACCGCGGTAGCGACTGAGCATCACGCGGTATTGAATCTTGGCATATTGTTTGCTTTCTAATTCGTGGAAAAAGTCGTTTAGTCCGTGAAAATGTTCATTTCCGAGCCATAGCAACTGCTTTTGTTCGTTTGTAAGTGCATAGAAAGGCGTATGGATTGGAAAATCGAACTTATCTGCTGCATAGATCAGCGCATCATTCCATTGGCTCATCTTCTCGCCTCGCCAGCAGGCGATAGCGCCCTCATAAATCGTTTTGGTTTTGTCGGGTACCACCAAATCGGGATCAATGCCAATCACATTACCATAACCGCCACAAGTAGGGCAAGCACCCAGTGGGTTGTTGAAGTCAAATAAATGCTCGGTGGGTTCTACAAAGGTAATACCGTCAGCTTCGTAACGCTGTGAGAATGTTGCATGATAATAACTATCTGATTCCCGATTCCCGACTCCTGATTCCTGTTGCACATTTGCGGGCAATTCTATGGCCAACTTACATTCGCCTTTTCCTTCGAAGAACGCTGTTTGTACCGAGTCCGCAAAGCGGTTGAGTGTACTTTCTTCACCATCCGCAATGATTCGATCAACCAGCAGATGGGTGGTATAGGTAGGATTATGCTGCTCTTCGTTCTGCGCAGAAAATTGGGAGATACGCAGCACTTCGCCCTTGCCATCCTCATGAATGCGATATAGACGCGAAAAACCTTGTTGCTGCCAAATCTCCAATTGCTGAGCAACATTTTTAGCAACAATAGGCGCCAGCAACATCACTTTAGTGCCCACTGGTTGTTGACGCAGACACTGCACCACATCGTGGATGCTATGTCGTTTCACCTCTTGTCCGCTGATAGGCGAGATTGTCTTGCCAGCGCGTGCGTATAGCAGTTTGAGGTATTCGTAAATCTCCGTCACCGTTCCCACGGTACTACGTGGGTTGCGATTAGTGACTTTTTGTTCGATAGCAATAGCAGGCGGAATACCGTCAATAAAATCCACATCGGGCTTTTGCATACGCCCAAGAAACTGGCGCGCATATGAACTAAGGCTTTCCACATAACGCCTTTGACCTTCGGCAAACAATGTGTCGAAGGCCAAAGATGACTTGCCGCTACCACTGACGCCCGAGATGACTACCAACTTGTTGCGCGGTATATCTACGGTGATGTCCTTTAGGTTATGCGTGCGTGCCCTGTGAATATGAATTACATCCTCATTCAATTGTCACCTGTTAAATACATAGTCGCCAGACTATCAACCAGTTGTCTTAATTCTGGATTGTACAAATTACGATACTCTTCGCTCAATTCGGGAATGCGAATATATACGCCTGGATGCACTTTAGAAGGATGTTTGATAAGATCGCGGTTGGCTTCGTAAATAAACACCCATAAGTCTTTTTGTGCATAGTATTTGTATGCAATCCATGCCAAACGACTATCTTGTCCCACACGCTCAATGCCAATAAAGTTGACGTATTCGCGTGGCTGATCTGCCAATGAAACGACTATAGGCTCCTCTACCACTTCCTCCACTACAACCTCTTCGGTCGCTTGTTGGCAATCTTGTACGCATTGCCACCATTGCATGATTGTCTCGCGGAAGTAGAATCCTGTTCCTGCAATTCCCAATAATAAGGCTGCGAATATCACCCAACATGCCCATTTATGGCACTTGCAAGTAGGTTTTGGTGTTGGACTTGGTTTCACGATTTCTACTTCTGCTGTAGGCTTCTCAGTTGGTTCTTCCATTGGCTCCACTGATACCGATTCTTCAATCGTCTCTGCTGTCTCTTCCTTCGAAACTTCTGGAACCTCTACCACTTCTTCAACTTCCAAACTTGGTTTGGTCACTGCCTGTCCTAATTCTGCCAATATATCTACAATTTCATCGGCTTGTTCACCCAATTTCTTGAGAGGATCGTTATTCAATTCAGATAGGACTGCTCCTGTGCGTGGTTGTTCAAGGCGTTTCTCTACACTCTCTTTCAGCATCGATTCTGCGCTGAAGGTCAGTTTGTTATATCCTTCAATTGTGAACGTTTCTCCAGTGGCGATATTCACACTTTTACGTGGAGCAACTGCTTTGAGTGAGAAACTGCCTAATCCTTTGATTTTTACTTGTTTATCTACTTTCAATCCCTCGATCACACCATCCAATAGGGCATTGAGAAACTGTCCCGCCTCTTGTTCGGAAATATTGGCATATTCTGCCACTGCCTTACGCAGTTCGAGCCATGTAAGTTTTTCGTTTGCCATATCTTATGCGTTTTTCAGTTGTTCTTTGATTGTGTTACTTGCTTTGAACGCCAATTGCATCTTTTCTGGTATGTTGGTACGCTCCTTTGTTTTGGGGTGTACTACAGTACGCGCAGCTTTGCGTTGCATCTCCAATGTGCCGAAATTTTGCAATTGCACACTCTTTCCTGCAAGTAGTTCTTTTTGCAACACCGCCACGGTGGCATCCAACAGTTCCTCTGTACGTGTCTTGGTCATAGAGGTGGCTGTGGCAATGTGTTGAATAAGGTCTTTTGTTTTCATAATGTAGCGTAGAGATCAAAATCCTCTGATTTTATGATAGTTACAGTATAATATTCTCCCGTTTTTAATGTCTTTGCCCCTTGTTCTTGGCTCCTTGTTCCTTTCTCTATCAGCACTTCGCAATCCACTTCAGGCGAGTCATATTGCGTGCGTCCAACGTAGTATTCTGCTTCCTCGCGATCAATCACCACACGTTGCTCTGTACCTACCATTCGGCTCAAAATCTCCGATGAAATCTCCTGTTGTAACGCCATCAATGTTTCCACGCGGCGCTCTTTTTCTTCTTGAGGAATATCGTCTATATAATGTTTCGCAGCATAGGTGCCTTCTTCTTCACTATATGCAAATGCTCCCATGCGCTCAAACTTCATCGTTTTTACCCACTCGCATAGTTCATTGAAATCCTCCTCCGTCTCGCCGGGGTGCCCAACAAGCAACGTGGTGCGAATACATATGCCGGGCACTTCTTTTCGAATACGAGCAATGACAGCATCTTGCTCCGCGCGAGTGATGTGACGGTGCATTTTCTTGAGCATATTGTCCGAACAATGCTGTAGCGCAATGTCCATGTACTTGCACACATTCTTATGTTTTGCCATCACGGGCAGCAAATCGTATGGGAAATCCGTAGGGTAGGTATAGTGCAATCGAATCCACTCTACGCCTGCTATTTGTGCCATTTCATCCACTAGCTGTGCCAATCGATGCTCGCCGTAAAGGTCTAACCCATAGCTAGATAGGTCTTGTGCAATGACATTAAACTCCTTCACTCCTTCGCCAACCAACCAACGCACTTCATCCAGTATATCTTCCATCGTGCGCGAAGTAAATTTGCCCGTAATCAGCGGAATAGCACAATACGAGCAATATCGATTACATCCCTCTGCGATTTTCAAATATGCATAGTGCTTGGGCGTGGTTAATGTCCGCTCAAACTCCTCGCCTTTAAACTCTAAACTGGAGCCCTCAGGGCGTTCTCTAAACTGTGCGCTTGCACATTCCTCCACAATCCCCATATAATCAAACTTCCCGAACCACTTATCCACCTCTGGAATCTCAACGGGCAGCTCTTCTCTGTAACGCTGTGACAAACAGCCCATTACATACAATTTGCGTAATTTTCTTTTTGTTTTTCGCTCTGCGAATTGCAGTATAATATCAATACTTTCCTCTTTCGCATCGCCAATAAATCCGCAAGTATTGATGATAGCTATCTCACCTTTGGGTTCAGCCGAATCATGCACACAACGATATCCTGCCAACTCTAGTTGGCGCATCAATCGCTCGGCATCCACCAGATTCTTCGAGCAACCCAATGTGATTATATCTATCTCACCCTTTCTCACTAAACACTAAACACTAAACACTAAACTAATTCCCCAACTCACTGTGGAACTTAATTCTCACCAAACGTACATTGATCTCGTCATAGTCATCTTCGCCGAGTTCTTCCATCGCCAATTTGATGCTATCATTCTCCGCATGGCGGAAATAGTAGTAAATATCTGCCTCCTCGTCTGGATCGACCACTTCTTCGATAAAGTACTTGATATTCAATTTCGTACCTGAATATACAATCGCTTCAATCTCCTCCAGCATCTCCTCCATTGACATACCCAAACGCTCTGCTAAGTCGTCCAATGCCACACGACGATCAATAGCTTTGATAATCTCTATCTTACGAGCTGAATTCTTTGCTACGGTACGCACACGCAGGTCCTCAGGACGAATCACCTCATTTTCCTCTACATATTCCTTAATCACGCGGATAAACTCATCGCCATAGCGTTTAGCTTTGCCTACGCCCACGCCGGGTATATTCTGCAACTCCTCGATAGTAATAGGGTAGGTCGTTGCCATTGCCTCCAAACTGCCGTCTTGGAAGATGACAAACGGAGGAACATTCATCTTCTTACTGAGTTTCTTGCGCAAGTCTTTCAAGATAGAGAACAATACATCATCCGCTGCTGCACAACCTGCTACACCTGCACTCAAATCACCATCTTCCTCGTCGTTCTTCACCTCAATTGGCACCTCAAACATCGTTGGACGTTTCATAAATTTCTTACCAGTAGAGGTGATTTTCAAATCGCCATACGACTCGATGTCCTTCTTTATATATCCAGTCACCATGGCTTGGCGAATGATCGCATGCAAGTTGGCCTCGTTCTCATCTTCAGCGCAGCCAAAGTTCTCCAATTCGGTATGTTTGTATGCCAATACACCTGCCGACTCTTTTCCGCGAATGATATCCACAATATGTTCCGCACGGAATTTCTCGTTCAATTGATGAATAGTCTCCAAGATCAAACCGAGCAACTCCGTCGCATCCACCATCTTATATGTCTTACGGCAGTTGTCGCAGCTGCCGCAGTCGTCTTTCTTGTAGTCTTCGCCAAAATAGTGCAACAGCAGTTTCCGACGACAAATCGAGCTCTCCGCATACGACTGTGTCTCAAACAGCAACTGATTGCTAATCTCCTGCTCCGACACAGGTTTGCCTTGTTGGAATTTGCGCAAACGCTCAATGTCTTTGGGCGAATAGAAGCAGATACATTGTCCCTCGCCACCATCACGACCAGCACGACCAGTCTCTTGGTAATATCCTTCCAATGATTTTGGGATGTCATAATGCACCACAAAGCGCACATCTGGCTTGTCAATACCCATACCAAATGCGATAGTCGCCACTATCACCTGCACTTTTTCCATCAAGAACGCATCCTGATTGGCGCTTCGGGTCGCAGCATCCATTCCCGCATGGTATGCCAACGACGATATATTATTCACGCGCAAAGTCTCTGCCAACTCCTCTACGGTCTTGCGGCTCAAACAATACACAATACCCGATTTGCCATTCATGCTGCGGATATAGCGTACCAAATCTTTATCCACATCGTCAGTCTTCTCGCGTACTTCGTAATATAAATTCGGACGATTAAACGATGACTTAAACACCGTCGCATCCATCATATCCAAGTTCTTCTGGATATCGCTTTGTACCTTAGGCGTTGCAGTCGCGGTCAATGCAATGATTGGTGCCTTGCCGATACGCTCCACAATAGGGTGAATCCTGCGATACTCTGGACGGAAATCGTGTCCCCACTCCGAGATACAATGCGCTTCATCCACGGCATAGAACGAGATCTTTACATCTTTCAAGAAGTCCACATTCTCATCTTTATTCAGCGATTCAGGAGCTACATACAGCAACTTCGTCTTGCCGCTCAATACATCAGCCTTTACTGCGTGGATCTCAGGGCGTGATAACGATGAGTTCAAGAAGTGCGCCACACCATCCTCCTCCGAGTAGTTACGCATAGCGTCCACTTGGTTCTTCATCAACGCAATCAGTGGAGAGATTACGATTGCCACACCGTCCATCAGCAACGATGGCAGTTGATAACAAAGGCTCTTTCCTCCACCAGTCGGCATCAACACAAACGTGTCTTTGCCATCCATAAGGTTGTTGATAATTGCTTCTTGATTCCCTTTAAACGAATCAAATCCAAAATGATGTTGTAGTGCTTCAATCAGTTGTTCATGTCGTGTCATAGAACAAATTGTCGTGTATTTTGTTTAATTGATTACTATTTCTTCTTCTATTGTAGCGATTCCCTAATTGTGTGGAAAAGGGCTCGCTTTATGCCCAATTCAACTGCAAAATTACAACAAAAATTTCACATATACAAATCTTTTTATAAAAAAAGCTACTTTTTTTTGACTTATTTTTATAACTTATTGATAATCAAAAATCCATCATTCATATTTCTTTTTTTTCTTTCCTCTGTCTTTATCATTTGTGTACTTGCTTTGGTGCAATGCTCTTCTATTCAAAGCACTTGTTTATTTGTCTAAGCTATTAGAAGAATCCCCCCCCCTGTCTTTCCGCTATCAATTACGTGAAGGAGTGCGACGGAACGCACTCCGAGTATTGCGCCCGAAGAGTCCCCACTCTGAGGATTAAGCGCAATACATAGAATGGCGCGACCTACGGGGTCCCCGACCAATTTCGTGAATTGGTGGGGTGTTGAATTGCGGTCACGCAGCCGTATGGCTACAGGGTAGTACTGTACAGGGTAGGTACGACCGCCCATATTCGTAGTATCGACACATTTTTTTATGTGGAAGTAAGGGCTAACCTTAATCTTTCCGCTGTCAATTACGTAGGATATACGTAACATATACGTAAGATATACGTAGGATAATCGGGTTGTTATCGAAGGAACTCCGTGTCTTCTTCTTGCCTTCGCCAAATGATTGTGCTAATGCCACCATGCCATCGCTACTCTGTCGCTAATCGAAAACGTTTGCGTTGATATTTTTATTTTTTTTCTCAAGTGCCCTTGCGCGTGTAAAAAAAAAGTAGTACCTTTGTGCCCGATTTTGAAAAATACATGTCATGACAGAAAAACGCAACTTGTCCTTTGGACAGCTTTTTAACCTTAGTTTTGGATTCTTTGGAGTCCAAATTGCTTATGCACTCCAGAGTGCGAATATCTCTCGTATTTTTGCCACTTTAGGTGCTGATCCTCACCAACTT
>JAFYSB010000039.1 GCA_017546705.1 Paludibacteraceae bacterium | reverse complement strand
TCTGCCGCAAAAATCACTTGGAAAAATAGTTGTTTCTGATTAATTTATCCGACAATATATATGCCTCAGACTCTTGGATAGGACGTGTTGGATTCTCTAAAAGATCAATGCCCAAGCCTTTCCAACGATAGTTCTTCACGCCCAAAAGAGACATGTAAGTAGGATAGATATCCATTTGGAACGCATCGTTCGTGTAACGGGGATTACCTTGTATCTTAGGAGAATAAATCAATAGAGGCAAACAATCATCCATAGGCTGCAAGTTCATATCGTGCGCATCAGCATACTGCTGGATTTGGCGACGCTTCTCATAATGCAAAATACGATGGTCGGCAGTAATAACAATGGTATATTGTTGCAACACAGGATCGGACTCTAACTTACGTACAAAATAGCCTAATCCGTCATCCAAAGCATTGAATGCACGAATAAAATTATACATCACCCAAGGCATATCTTCAGGCAATGGCAAGTGTGAAAGTTCCTCACTTACAAAAGGTGCGTGAGTAGATTGTGTGATGCATTGTATATACTGTTTTCCTTCATCAACTAGAGCATTTAACTTTTGGAAAAGCATGGTGTCTATGTCACTATAGCATATTGTAGTATCATATCCATAGGCAGGTGACATTTCCGTTTGATTCCATACGCGCAGGTCATGAGGAAGAAGACATACTGTAGAATCGGGCGCAAGCGACATGACCGCAGGATAAGTATGTTTGCCATAATAGAGGCACGTACCGCCTGCATTGATAGGTAGTAAACCCGTATTGACAATCAACTGTCCATCTGCAGAAGGAGCACCTACTATTTGGGTATGAATACGATTGGCGTAAAACACATGTTCATTTTGTGTGAGGCGATAGAGATTAGGCATTATTTGAGGTGTCAATACCCAATTCTCTAAACTTTCCAACAGAATGATAATCAATGGCGATTGCAAAGTATCAGTTGGCTGACCATTGTCAAGCATTGTCATCACTTGCAAATCACTATCAACCAAAGGACGCTTGGGCTGAATACCATTGATCATTAGGAAATAGTCCGACAGAATATATGCAGGAGAATAAAGCACGCTGGTATTGGCTACAGTAGTAGGAAAATGCATGCCATAGACAGGTTCTCTTCGCTCACGAACGAAAGGCCAGGAATCAAATGAAGTCTTATGCTCGGACACATAGATGGCTTCGCCTGATAGACGGAAGGCTACAGAAACAAACACTACTATTATCCATGCTCGCCAATTGCGTACACTCTTAGTCGTATAACGATAGACAACACAGAATAATATAGTCAAAGCATAGAAGAGCAAATCTATTCCCCATTCTATATATATTAATACTGACCAAAAATAGCCATGTAGGTTGCTTGACATATTAAATGCCTCGGCATCTAACAAAATATGGTTATTGCGCATGTAAATAAGATTCGCAATAAACCATGTATCAATAATAAAAGAAAGTAGAATAAGCCAACGCTTGTCACGTAATAGAAATGTAAAAGAAGCAAATAGCAATGCCGCCGCAACCTTAACAAAGGTTTTAGATAAAATTCCTACGAACGATGGTTGTAGTGCTAATTCACGAAAGGCAAAATGGTCAAATAATAACGTTTTACCAAAGATGAATATAGCAAAAATAGCAAATACACACCAATTGGCTCGGTTGCCAATGGCAAGGCATTGTTGTATACGCTCTCTCATACTTTAGCAATACAGAAGCATCCCGCCATGATCAACAGCAATCCCAACCAATGTATAGGCGATACGTGCTCACGCAGAATAATCATACCTGTTAACACACTGAAAACAAATCCTAAGCTTGTTAATGGGTACACCAAGGAAAAAGCATATTTATTGAGTAGCCACAACCAAAAAACATTTGCGCCTATCAGCAGCCACAAGCCAGACTGCAAGTACCAGTTAACAAATAGATGCCCCACATTGCGCCAGGTCCAAGTAAATGGACTCGCAGCAGCCATACCCATTTTGAGAAGTAACTGCCCTACAACAGACATCGCCTGCTGTATGAGCATAAAAAGAAGCAGATACGAAGTTTTCATCGGTCTTTATTATTTCATTTGTTACTTACCATGCTTAAAACGGTAAGACTCTTTCAAATCTCGATAGCGAAGAGCAACTTCTTCAATCACACTCTCCCATGAACGAGAGATTGTTTTCGAAGCTCTCTCTCCTACCCGCCTCAGTTCCTCTGGATGCCCCATCAAATATGCTATTTGTTGTGCAAAATACATAGGATCATTGTTTGTAAGGAATCCATTTTCTCCATCTGTAATAGCCGTAGCAGCTGTTGATTCTCGTAGCAAGATAGATGGTGTATGCATAGCAGCAGATTCGCGCACAACTAGTCCACAAGTGTCGTATAGTGATGGAAACAAGAATAAATCGGCAGCCGCATATA
The DNA here is from genome assembly GCA_017546705.1 of Paludibacteraceae bacterium. Lineage (GTDB taxonomy): Bacteria > Bacteroidota > Bacteroidia > Bacteroidales > Paludibacteraceae > Colicola. The sequence continues at coordinate 1,053 of JAFYSB010000039.1, read as the reverse complement.
CGCGCTTGAGTCGTTCACGGTCTTGTATCGATCCCAATAGTGTCACACGATGGGATAGGCCTAGGCATTCTATTATCTTGCGAATACCATGGACAGCATATCCAGTCCCGACCATAAAGAAATGAAATGGTTTATCCTTTATCAACGCAAGCGATTCTAGAATAAATTTGATATTCTTTTCCCAAATGTGTTGTCCCACATAGAGAAGCATTGTTTCATATGGCATCATACCTAACTCTTCACGCATAGCTCCGCGCATGACCGCCACTTGCGCTTTGCGTGCAAAGAAATCGTTGCCATTTTCCACAACCTCTACATGTCCCTTATAGCCATATTCGCGCAATGTTTCCTCTACAGCTGGTAGTGGTATCCACACTTCATCCGCTTGGTTATAAAAGTTAATGACCTTCTTCATCATCCAATCAACAACGACCTTACTGCGTACCTTTTGCTCAAAATCCTGTCGGTACTTACTATGAAAAGTTGCAACCAACGGTATTTGTTGTCGTTTTGACATCTGGCAAGCCAATGTACCTGTGGTGAAAGGACAATGAGCATGTATCAAGTCAAAACTCATCTTTCTCCATTGGCGCATGAATGACATATCTATGTAAGGTATTCCGTATCTATATGGAGGTCTAAAGGGAATCGGAACAGAGAAATAGCGATAAATGGGATAGGCCGCAGCCTCCATCACCTCCCCCATATTGGGAGCATATGGAGTAACTACAGTAACATCATGCCCAGATTCTTTCAACCAATAGGCATAATTATGCGCTGTAATAGCCACTCCGTCTAAAACCGGAGGGAAATTGTCATTAAAAATTCCTATCATGGTATTCAATCATAGTAGTCTTTCGGCTGCAAAGATAGTACTTTTTTTTCAAACAGCCAAATTTTCAGGCATTTTTCCAGGGCAACCGCATCAAAATTTTGTTAACTCCCTGCGAATGACACAGATTAGAGAGATGCTTCGATCTTCGTAAAAACAGCAGCGTAAAATGATATAATCAACTGATTTTCTTAGTATTAAACCTTTCGTATTTAAAATAT
>JAFYSB010000038.1 GCA_017546705.1 Paludibacteraceae bacterium | reverse complement strand
TTATAAAATTCTAAACCAGCAAAGAGTTCTAACGTATCTCCTAGTTCTGCACCAAAATCGTAAAGCAGATATTCAGTTTCGTCAAATGCGTAGTAAAAATACACTTGTTTATCTTCTGTAAAGCGTAATTCACCAACAAGAAGAGTTGATTCCTCATTAGGCAGACTGGATGAACACATAAGAGGGATATACTCTTGACCATTTCTGTTGACAGTATTATTGCTCAACCAATATATGCTCGTTCTTGCACCCGCTAACGGATCTTGTGGTCCAAGATAACCATGGGAAAGAATATTCCATTGGTTGCACCATTGGGATTTGTAGAAGGTAGGTTCAATAGGCAAGATTTTACCAAAGTCTTTCCATTGGTCTGCGTTTTTATATGCTTCAACAGACTCGGCAGGGACGTAGAGGGTTGCATTAGCAACAGAAGCTTTGAAGAATACATCACTTGGTAACGAAAGAGGTTCTACTATTTCGCTAGTTACTGAAGTGAGCGACTTACAATAACTAAAGGCATAACTCTCAATTGTTGTTACTCGGCTGGGGATATTTACAGAGCGCAATGCCCTACATTGAGAAAAAGCATATTCACCAATAATCTCTACACTATTAGGAATAGCAACAGCAACAAGTCCATAATCAATACGACGATTTTCCTTAATAAAGGCATCGGGACTAATACTGACCGTTCCTTCTTTGATAACGAATGATGTATTTTCAGGTATGTCCCCCTTGTATTTATAGAAAACATTACCTGCATACACACCTCCATTGGGCTGATTATTATACCATGCTGTAAAAGAAAAGGCATACGATCCGACTGTTTTCAAGCTATTGGGGAAGGTAATGGTTTCAAGTAATCTACAATCAGCAAATGCATTACCTTCAATATGTTCTAATCCTTCTTTCAGTGTGATAGACGTTAGAGAACTGCAATTAGAGAATGCTCCCACTCCAATAGTTTTTATACTACTTGGAATATCAACATAGGTAAGATTACACTGATCAAATGCAGCATACCCAATGCGTATTACATTATACACTTTGCCTTCATACGAAATCGTAGAGGGTATAGTTAGTTCCGTGAGCTCAGCATAGTCATCATATAAATCTTGTGTTGCCGTAGTAGATGTACCTTCTGTTGGCATCTCAGGTCTATACGGATGAGTGACTTCCACATTATCCCCCTCTAAAAAGTTATAGTATAATCCATCCACCTGAAAATCGGGCATTTCATCATACGCGAAAGATGCTACACTTGCCATGAGGGCGAGGGTGAGAACAAGGAGTTTGCTGCGGAGGGAGTTGATTGTTTTCATATCGTTATGCATTTTAGTTTCTTATGGTATTTCTATACTAATATATCGTTTATCTATCGTGTATCTATCGTATATGTACCGTATATCTACCGTAATTGACAGCGGAGAGATAGCGGATTAGCGGTGTGTTATGTTCGAGTTATATAGTTTGTAGCTGGTTATTTCTGCCGTAAAGATTATTTCTAGTGCAAAGGTAGTACATTTTGACAATATATGCAATAGGCAAAAGCAATTGTACAGACCGCAAAAATGTATAGCACTTATATTCTGATAGTTATAATTGAAATGTACAGTTTTTTGATTGTAGAACAAATAATGTTTAGAGCTTTATTTTTTAATCAAATAATACATTGCAGTTGTATAAAAGTCCGACAAATATGGAATTTGAAGGTATTGGGGTATTATACGAGGACGCAAACTGAATTTTATCTCATAGTTGGGATTGATGAAATAATGTGTATGTTTTAATATTTGGTATTGCTCTTTGTGTAATATACTTTCGAAGCGGGAAAGACTAATACCTGTGGCTTTGATGTCTAAAAGGGCCTTGATTGTGGAAGCACTTTCTCCGCCCAATTGTAATGCCTGTTTATATAAACGATTAGGCAGCAAATGCAGCCAAGGGGTATGCGACAGCCACTTGTTGCGACATATCTGTTGGTGTCCACCGAAGGGATTGCACCATACGGGAAAGCCGAAGAAAATAACCGATTCGCTATGCATAAAACATTTGAGCTGGTGCATAAATAGTTCTTGATTTGGTAAATGTTCTATCACATCTCTAAGTATAATCAAGTCAAAATTGCCTATTTCATTAGGTGATACCTTATAAATATCGTTCGCTATAAGACGAAGATTTTTGTTTAGTGAGTGGTTGGCAAAAAATGCTTTGGCTTTTTCTAACTGTGCAGCATCTATATCAATCCCGACACAATGGCATCCTATATCTAAGAATGGCTTTAGGTTGCCACCTTCCCCACAACCTATCTCCAGAACACGGAGATTGGATTTAATACATAGCACTTGTTCGATATACGGAATAACATATTTTTGGGTACATTCCGTTTGCTCTCGAAAGTAAATCTCTCTGTTTTTGTGTCGTATTTGCATTGTTGCAGTGTGTTAAATTCACTGCAAAATTACAGCAATTCTTCTACCTCAGCAATAGTAAAAGGTAGTTGTACTGTTTCCTAAAATAAATGTGGTTCATTATCAATTACCTATCTCTCAAAATGTACAGTTTCTATTTTTCGCTTTGTAACATCTCGTATAGGAAATGATACAGTTCTCGGGTGGGGATTCCTATCTTTTGTGCAATGCGGCGTTTGAAGGTGCTGACGCCCGTAGCGGAGTAGTGCATCCAATCTGCCAAATCCTCCAACGAAGCGTTGGGATAAAGGAGCATATAGGTGCAGAAAACATTTTCGCGGTTGGAGAGTTGGTAAGTTTCCAACTGAGATAGCCAGTCGTGGAGCTGGGTATCTAAGTCTTTTTTGAGTTCGTTGTAGTCGTTCCAGTGTTTGCGAGGGCGTGGGTACGTAGCGCGGATATTGGAGAGTTGAGCGCTGATAGATAGGTCTTCTATCTGATGATGTGCCACTTGCAAGCTACGGGCGGCATATCGGCGGTGCAGCACGATAGCGATAACCAATAGCAGGCAAGCTACGATAAGGCATAGGAGCGTGATCCAAGCCCAGCGATAAGGATAAGGGTTGGCTAGATGTTCCTCTAACAAGGTTTGTGCGCCGTTGTAGTTGCCTACACTTTGCATCAAGAGTTCGTTGGCATCTTGGCGCGCGTGCGCATACGCGCTCAGTTTATTTATATCTCCGCGCGCCTTGGCATCTTGCATGAGGCAGTAGTAGGCATTGACTAAGTCGTTGGGGTCGGCGGACAGCTCGACCATAATCTGTGCGTAAGGCAAAGCCGCTGCTTGGTCGCCCATGTCGAGATGGACTTGCATGAGTTTCTTGTAGGTGTAGAACTTGTCCTCTTCATATTCCCAGAGGCTTAAGGCTTGGTGGAAATAGTAGAGGGCAGAATCGTATTGGAGTTGCTCGTAGAAATAAAGACCTTTGGTCTCGTAGTAGCGTGCCAAGTAGTAATCGTCTAAATCATAAGACTGCGCGATACGGAGTACGCTGTCGGCTTGTGAGTAGTGATGGAGATAGGTATGAAACTCGCTAACATCCAATAGGGTATGTGCAAAGTACCAATCCTTGCCACTGGCTTTAAACGCTTCGTTGGCACGGAGGAAGAAGATAAGGGCGAGACTATCGCTCTCGTTTTGTTTGGCTATATGCGCTAGGCAGGAATAGATGCGTCCACGATAAATAGGATCGTCTATCTGTGCGCGGTCAGCAGCGATATAATGCTCTGCGGCTTGGGTAATTTGGTCGTTGAGACTGAGATGACGTCCGAGGTAGTAGTGCGCTTTGCCGAGCTGGTTGTGTGCGAAGAGTCTGCCCAAAGGGTTGTCAAGCGTGCGGATGGCTTGCTGAATCGCTGCGGTGTCGTCGTAGAGGGTGTGTTCGTTTTGGTCTAAACTATCTGCAATGGCGATAGTGGCATGTGCTTCTTGGTAGCGAGTGCAGTAGTCGCAGGAAACCAAGAGTAGGCAGAGGAGCAGGTATGTAACGAGACGAACAGATTGCATAATGAGCGGTATTGATTTGGATTTCGTTTGCAAAGGTAGTAAAAATATTGGACTTTGGCAAGTGGATATATAGAATGTACATGTTTTTGTGTAAACAAGTACTGATAATGTGGCAGTTGTGAGGATTTTGTACAGATAAAAAAGTACTATATAGATGTTAGCACTGAAACCCCAAAACGACAAGAATTATTTAAATCAACAACATAAACAACATGAACCAACAACATTCCGCTCGCCAACACCGCGAGCGGCGAGTAACCTTATATACATGGTAAATGGTACATCAATCCCCGCAAAAACAAAATCACCTGTACTGTAGGGTACAGGTGATTTTTGTTGATATCAATCTATTGATTAGTAGGATGTGCGTTGGGTAGCAGCGTAGCTGATCTTCAGTGCGTATGCACGGCGAAGTTCTTGCTTGATCTCTGCGATGATACCCATCTTAGTCTCCTTGTCAGCTTTGATAGACACGGTCATCAAACCTTGGTCAGACTCTTTCATAGATGAACGCTCGTTGATGATGAAGTCACCAATCTCTTTTGCGTCAGCGAAAGCATCGTCCAATTGGATACGTGTCTCAGCACCGTATTGCTTGCGGAACTCAGCAGTAGGAGTACCTACATAGATATAACGAACCAATGATTTCTTCTCCAACTTAGTCAACTCCGTTGCTTGTGGATTTTGGATTTGAACCTTGTAGGTAACCTCCTTCATAGAAGTTACTGACATGAAGAAGAACAAGAGCATGAAGATGATATCTGGCAATGAACTGGTGTTCAATGCTGGCATCTCACGTTTATCGTTTCTACGAATTTTTGCCATACTTATTTTCCTCCATAATTTTTAGGTTCAGCCTCCGAAATCTTTTGAGGGTAGATTTTAGAAATCTTCTTTTGCCACTCCTCATCAAGATCGTTGTAAGACTTGTGGAAATACTGTTGTGCGCACTCTTCGCGCAATTCATTGTAGGCGGCTACGAGTTCGTTTTGCACCTCCAAATATGCTTGATATTGTGTATCAGCGTCGTTTTGAACGGAGATAACGTGATCTTTTGCATATTTAACCATGCCAAATGGAGCACCGAAATCCTCCTCTACCAATTTAGGCATATTGGCATCGTCGTTGGGGTTAGCAATAAACTCCTTCGCCTTAGCGCGCAGTTGACGTACATCGAGTTCTTGACCTTGCACAAGGAGTTTGTTCTCCCAGTTGATCTTCACAACAAACAAGTTACGTTTGTTGATATCGGTGTCCTCTACCTTTTGATCTGGTGGAATAGGAGGTGGCAAACGACGTGCCAAACCTTGATTCACATCCATAGAGGTGGTCACCAAGAAGAAGATGAGCAGCAAGAACGAGATGTCGGCCATGGAACTGGCGTTTATCTCAGGAATTTTCTTTGCCATAACTACAATTACTTTTTAACTTTAGTATAAATAACACCCCAAACCAAAGCTGCTATAGTAGAAGCGGTAAGGATGTAAACAAGATACATAATAGCATCGCTCATGCGAGCCATGTTACCTACGTTGTCGGTACCTTCGTAACCAAGGATCTCTACCTTCTCAGGGCTACCCAAGAACCAGCAGAGTGCGCAGAGAGCAACAGCACCCAACACTACGGCTACAGATACGAGACCGCGCTTAGGATCTACTTTGAAGGTCTCTACGAGCTTAGCCAATACGAAGCCGAAAGTAACAAGGATAACAAGTGCTACGAGCACATAAATCCAATAGAGGAGTACGTTGGTGAACTTAGGAATATCCAAGAAGTCACCAGCTACCTCC
>JAFYSB010000025.1 GCA_017546705.1 Paludibacteraceae bacterium | reverse complement strand
TTTTCAAACGGAATAGTTGAAGGGTATGTCAACAAACTTAAAGCCTTAAAGCGCACAATGTACGGAAGAGCGAGCGTCAAACTACTTGAGATAAAAATGTACCTAACTGAAAAACATTGCACGAAATTTGAATAAGAACCGGAAAGACAGGGATTAAGCAAGAATCGTTTTCGGTCTGATTCCACTAATAACAAGAGAAATGCACGTACTATTGCGTATGTGCAGGCTTCGTCCTTACGTAGAGTGGCATGGTTGTACCTTCGAGGGTACCTTATCCTCGAAGGTACGGTCGCATAATGCAGCCTATTTGCTTCCAAAATAGCGTCGAAAGTGAACTTTCCGCAATTTTGCTTGCAAATATGCATTTTTTGTTGTACCTTTGCAGCGAATTTCATACTACATTGGAGTAGTGTGCAAAAATATATAGAAAATAATGAAGCAACATACATTAAAAGCACCTTTTTTCTTTGAAGGAAAAGGATTGCATACTGGATTGCATATACATGCCACTTTTCTCCCTGCTGAGGAAAATACTGGTGTGTGTATCTGTCGAACCGACCTAGAGGGACGTCCTACCTACGAAGCCGTTGCCGACTATGTGACCGCCACAGAACGTGGCACCGTATTGGAGCGTGGCGCATGGAAAGTGTCTACCGTGGAACATGCGCTATCGGCGTTGTATGCTTTAGGCGTGGATAACTGCCTTATTGAGGTGGACGGACCAGAGATGCCGATTCTTGATGGTAGTGCGAAGTATTATATCCAAGCTATAGAAAAGGTGGGCTTGCAGGAGCAAGAGGCGGAACAGAAAGTGTTTGTTGTCACAGAGCCAATTGAGTATATCTCGGAGCGCGGCAATAAGATGGTGATCCAACCATGTGACCACTACGAAGCTGGGGTAACAATTGCCTATGATAATAGTGGTATGTTGAGTGAGCAAAGTGCTGAGATTCACGCCCTTGCAGACTACAAAAGCGAACTCTCTGCTGCCCGTACATTCTGCTTTGTGCGCGAGATAGAACCACTATTGCGCATGGGATTGATCAAAGGTGGCGACTTGCAGAATGCGCTTGTGATATATGAGACTCCTATGTCGCAAGAGGGGTTGGATTATATGACCGACAAATTGGGTCAGCCACGTTTGGATGCTAACAAACTGGGCTACCTCAGTCCGCTGAACTACCCGAATGAGCCTGCGCGACATAAGTTGTTGGATTTGATAGGCGACATGTCGCTTGTTGGTTGCCGTATTCAAGGCAAGATTGCTGCGTTGCGACCAGGACATACCTTTAATACGCAATGCGCGAAACGCTTGCGCAATAAGATTGCAGCGGAAAAGTGAAAACTGAAAACTGAAAAAGAAGAAAGATATGAACTACATCCATCCAGAAGCAAAGCTTCATCCAACTGTGACTGTCGGACATTTCTCTTGTATCCACGAGGATGTGGAGATTGGCGAAGGTACTGTAATCGATAACAATGTGACTATCTACAGCGGTACACGTATCGGTAAAAACTGCCATATCTATTCGGGTGCAGTGGTTGGTGGCGATCCACAAGACTTGAAATACAAAGGCGAAAAGACCTATGCCATTATTGGCGATAATACTACGATTCGTGAGTTTGTCACCATTCACCGCGGTACAGCCAGCAAAGGCAAGACGGTGGTAGGCAACAACTGCCTCATCATGGCATACTGCCACGTGGCACACGACTGCTTGTTGCACGACCATATCATCATGTCCAACGCGACACAATTGGCGGGCGAAGTGGTAGTAGATGACTGGGCAATCATTGGTGGCGGAAGTCTGGTACACCAATTCAGCCATATCGGTGCACATGTGATGATTCAAGGAGGCTCGAAGATCAACAAGGATGTTCCTCCATATATCATTGCAGCTCGCGAGCCAATCTCCTATTGCGGTATCAACTCTGTAGGACTCAATCGCCGTGCATTCACCCAAGAGCAGATTACGGCTATTCAAAACACCTATCGTCTGGTGTACCTCTCGGGTTTGAATGTGAGCCAAGCGGTAGAGCAAGTGGAGAATACCTTGCCACAAAGTGCGGAGCGCGACCTGATCCTTGAGTTTATCAAAGGATCGCCTCGTGGAATAGTGAGAGGATATAATTAAACGCCTTGCGTTGGTTTACAGTTTAGAGTTTAAAGTTTAAAGACAAGAATAATGGAAATGGAAGAAAGAAGTCTCAATTTTATTGAGCAAATCGTAGAAAAAGATTTACAAGAAGGTAAGAACGACGGACGTATTCAGACACGTTTCCCGCCTGAGCCAAATGGCTACCTGCACATCGGTCACGTGAAGGCCATCTGCATGGACTTTGGTATTGCGGAGAAATACAATGGCGTGTGCAACCTTCGTTTTGATGACACTAACCCAGTGAAGGAGGATGTAGAGTATGTGGACTCTATTCAGCAAGACATCGCGTGGTTAGGTTTCAAGTGGGGTAATATCTACTATGCTTCTGACTATTTCCAACAACTCTATGACTTGGCGATCGAGTTTATCAAGCAAGGTAAGGCGTATATCGATGAGCAAACCGCAGAGCAGATTGCAGAGCAAAAAGGTACACCTACCGAACCAGGTGTAGCTTCTCCATACCGTGATCGTCCTATCGACGAGAATCTTCGTCTCTTCCAAGCTATGCAAAATGGCGAGATTGAGGATGGTAAGATGGTACTTCGTGCGAAGATTGACATGGCTAATCCAAACATGCACTTCCGCGATCCAATCATGTACCGCATTATCACTACTCACCCGCACCATCGCACTGGTCGCACATGGAATGTATATCCTATGTACGACTTTGCACACGGTCAATCCGACTATTTCGAGGGCGTTACTCACTCTATCTGTACGCTGGAGTTTGTGGTGCACCGTCCATTGTATGACTACTATATCGACCAATTCATCACTGGCGACTATCGCCCACGCCAATACGAGTTCAACCGCCTCAATATCACCTATACCGTGATGTCAAAGCGTAAGATGCTCCAACTCGTGAAGGAGGGACTCGTGAATGGATGGGATGATCCTCGTATGCCTACTGTATGCGGTCTTCGCCGCCGTGGTTATACTCCAGAGGCCATTCGTGCTTTCATTGACAAGATTGGTTATACCAAGGTAGAGGGTATGATTGACCTTGGCTTACTTGAACATACTGTTCGTGAGACATTGAAAGAGACCGCACCACGTGTATGCGCTATCTTCGATCCTGTGAAGTTGGTTATCACTAACTACGAGGGCGAAGGCGAAACCATCGTGGCAGAAAATATCGATGGACATCCAGAGTTGGGTACTCGTGAGATGAAGTTCGCTAAGGAACTCTATATCGAGCGCGGTGATTTCCAAGAGGAGGGTGACAAGAAATTCTTCCGATTGAGCCCTGGTGGTCGTGAGGTGCGTTTGAAAGCTGCCTATATCATCCAAGCAACAGGTTGCGAGAAGGATGCCGAGGGCAATATCACTACGGTATATGCAACCTATGACCCAGACTCCAAGTCAGGTACCGAAGGCGGTAACCGCAAGACCAAATCTACTATCAACTGGGTAGAGTGTGACTCTTGTGTAGATGCTGAGGTTCGTTTGTATGACCGATTGTTTGCTTGCGAGAACCCATCTGCTGAGGAGGGCGACTTCCGCGACTTGCTGAATCCAGAGAGTTTGAAGGTGGTGAACTGCAAGATAGAGGGAGCACTCAAAGCAGAGATGCACGCACCAGAGGTGGTGGATGGCATAGCTAAATGCCAGAACTACCAGTTCCTCAAGCATGGTTACTTCGTGGTTGATCCTGACACCACCTGCGAGAAACTCGTCTTCAACCGTACCGCTTCGCTCAAGGATAATTGGCAGAAGTAGTTTAGTGTTTAGAGAACGCGCCTATGGCGCTACTGTTTAGAGGTTATAGGCGATGAATATACGAACACAAAACGACAAACAACAGATTCTCTGTGCGTGGAGGCGGAAATATGTCCGCCTCACGCCAGAGGAGCATGTTCGTCAGACAATTCTGCATGCGTTAGAAGATAACTTTGACTATCCACACGGATTAATAGCCGTAGAAGTGCCTATAGAGGTCGCGGGACTGAAGAAACGATGTGATGCGATCGTATATAACCAACAGTTGCAACCACTTGTGCTGATTGAGTTTAAAGCTGAATCTGTGCCTCTTACGCAGCAGGTCTTTGACCAAGCAGCTATATATAATCGCCATTTGCATGTGCCTTATCTGATGCTGAGCAATGGTAAAGATACAATCATGGCAAAGATATTAGAAAAAGAATGCTCTTTCCTTGATCACATACCTAACTATAATGATGTCGTTAAATAGTTAGATTTTCATAGAAATCGGAGAAATAATTTGCACGAATAAAAAAAAAGCAGTACCTTTGCACTCGCGTTCGGTAATTTCTACGAGCAAACGGGATGTGGCGCAGCCCGGTAGCGCAACGGTCTGGGGGACCGGAGGTCGCAAGTTCAAATCTTGTCATCCCGACAAAATAAATAGATAACTACTTTAATATGAAGTGGTTATCTTGTTTTTTAATTGTAGTTTGCTCGAAAATCATTGAAAGAATCATACATTAAACTTCAAATAAAAACAACTTTTCTTGCGTATGTGCATTTTTTGTTGTATCTTTGTCGCAAAATTGGAGTAATGGGTACTTTTGCCTTTAACTAATAACTCATTGTTGGTAACAATCAATGACCTACAAATGGAACATACGATGTTTGACTGCTGTGGAACAAGAGATACAACAGCAATTGGAGCACGAATTGAATATCAGTTCGGCTGCGGCACGTATGTTGGTTGTACGTGGAATACAAACAGCAGATGAGGCACGCGCATTTGTACGCCCATCATTGGAGATGCTGCACGATCCGTTCCTAATGAAGGATATGGACAAAGCCGTGGAGCGTCTGCACCAAGCTATTACTCAAGGCGAGAAGATTCTTATCTACGGAGATTACGATGTGGACGGTACCACCGCCGTAGCAGTGATGTATCGGTTCCTTCAGAACCTTGTCTCTAACCTGTCGCCTTTAACCTTTAACCTTGATTACTATATCCCTGATCGCTATACAGAGGGTTATGGAGTGTCACAACAAGGTATTGACTATGCTGCAGCGCAAGGATGTAATCTGATTATCACGCTTGACTGCGGTATCAAGGCAGTAGAGAAAGTGGCTTATGCCGCTAGTAAAGGCATCGACGTGATTGTTTGCGACCACCATACACCAGGCGAAGAGTTACCCAATGCTGTAGCAGTGCTGAATATGAAGCGTAGCGATTGCCCTTACCCATACAAAGATCTTTCGGGCTGCGGTGTTGGTTTCAAATTAGCACAGGCATACACTTCTCGCTACGGTTTGCCATTCGATAATCTCATACCACTGTTGCAGCTCTTGGCAATGTCGATTGCTTCGGATATCGTGCCTATCACAGGTGAGAACCGTATCTTGGCTCACTTCGGTATTCAGCAACTTAATAAGGCACCTTTCACAGGATTGTCGGCTATCATGGCAGTAGCAAGTATAGAAGAGAAGAGACTGACAATCAGTGACCTAGTATATAAGATAGGGCCGCGTATTAATGCGTGCGGACGTATGAAATCAGGGCGTGCAGCGGTAGAATTACTACTCACCGATGACCCTGATTTCGCGCGCCAACAGGCGGAAGAGGTGAACCATCACAACGAAGACCGCCGTGATTGCGATACAGAAACGACCAAAGAGGCATTGGCACAACTGCAGGGAGATTCTATGTTTGCCAACCGTCGTTCGACGGTGGTATATGCTCCACATTGGCACAAAGGTGTGGTAGGTATTGTGGCATCGCGCCTGACAGAAAACTACTACCGTCCGACAATCGTTCTTACCGCTAGTGAAGATGGTATTATCTCCGGCTCGGCACGCTCGGTGGGAGGTTTTGATATCTATGCGGCAATAGACTCATGCAGTGACTTGCTCACCAACTTTGGTGGACATAAGTTTGCAGCTGGATTGAGCTTGCATATCAATGATTTGCCTGAATTCCAAGAACGTTTTGAGGCATATGTAGCAGCACATATCCGCGAAGATCAGTTGCAACCTACGTTGCAGATTGAGGCTGAGTTGCAGTTAGGTGATATTACTAAATCGTTCTACAATGTATTGCGCCATTTGGAACCTTTTGGGCCTGGTAATCCAAGACCATTGTTTGTCTCTCGTTACCTAATCAATCACCGCGATACGCGTGCTGTAGGTAAGGAACGTGAGCATTTGCGATTGGATGTCACTGACCGTGTGAACGCTATCACAGGTATTGCTTTTGGTCGTGCAGATATGGCAGAGTATATCCAAAATGGCAATGCTGTGGATATTTGCTACGAATTAAACGAAAATACATTTAACCATTATACCACCATCCAAATGATGGTACAAGACATTCAACCATGTTCAGCGAATTAGATAGAAAAGGTCCTCGCTTGCGTCGAGGCAGTATTGAAGTAGTTTGCGGAAGTATGTTCTCGGGAAAGACAGAGGAACTAATCCGCCGTATGAAACGTGCACAGTTTGCGAAACTTAACGTAGAGATTTTTAAACCAGCTATAGATGTTCGCTATAGCGAGGCAGAAGTGGTGAGTCACGATCGCAATGCTATCCCATCTACGCCAGTAGATAGTAGCCAAAATATCCTATTACTAGCCAGTGATGTGGATGTAGTGGGTATTGATGAAGCACAATTCTTTGATATGGGTATCGTGGAAGTAGCCAATGAGTTGGCTCGCCGTGGTGTGCGTGTAATCTGTGCGGGCTTGGATATGGACTTTAAGGGTGTACCATTTGGACCAATGCCAGCGCTGATGGCTATTGCAGATGATGTGTATAAGACTCACGCTATATGTGTACATTGCGGCGACTTAGCGTATGTGAGCCACCGTACTGTGAGCAGCGATAAGCGTGTGTTGTTGGGCGAAACAGAGAGCTATGAGCCCCTCTGTCGTGTTTGCTACGAAAAAGCCCTTGCTGCAGAAAATGCAGAAGCGAATAAATAAACTAATCGTTACTGATTATTGTATATAAGTGTATCCACACTTAATAAACGCCATTGAAATCATCAATGGCGTTTGTTTTTTAGAATGCGTTGTATAGTTTTCTCTACATTCGCTGCGGCGAAGTCAGGGCACATGGCTATTTCCAACGGAACTTTCTCCTCCAAGATGGGATAGATGCCTGCAAAGCCCATTTGCTCGACACTTTCGCACATTTCCACGCATCCACCGATAGCTATAACAGGTATCCCTTGCTTCTTGGCACGAGCCAAAACGCCTGCGGCAGTCTTACCTTTGGCTGTTTGGAAATCAATCTTTCCCTCGCCTGTAATAATCAAGTCAGCATCTTGGATTATTGCGTTGAAATCGATAGAATATAGCACCATTTCTATGCCTCGTTGGAGTTTGGCACCAAGGAATGCTCTGAATGCACCACCCATACCACCTGCGGCGCCAGCACCTGCCACGGGTATGATATTCATCTTGTATTTCCTCTCAATGACTTTAGCGAAGGATGCCATACCCGCATCTAGTTTTTTCACCATCTCTGCATCGGCTCCTTTTTGCGGAGCGAACACGGGTGCTGCGCCTTCTGGACCGCAGAAGGGTGTGTCCACATCACTTGCCACAATAAACTGTGCTTCTTTCACGGATTTTGGCACAAAACTATCGTCTAAATCGGCAATATCTTGCAATCTTCCGCCACGGCAGTCGGTAATCTCTTTTCCGTTGAAATCGTAGAATTTGAAGCCTAATGCTTGCAACATACCCGTGCCAGCATCATTGGTGGCACTACCGCCAATACCCACTAAAAACTGGCTGCAGCCTCTTTGAATGGCATCCATAATCATCTCACCTGTGCCATAAGTGGAGGTCATCCAAGGATTGCGTTCTGCGGGTTGGAGTAGGGGTAAACCACTGGCAGCTGCCATCTCAATGATGGCTTTTTTACCTGCTATGCCATAGCGTGCTTGAATTGGGCGACCTAACGGGTCGCTGACCGTGCAACGTACAATCTCGCCGCCCAATGCCTCTACTACGGCTTCTACGGTACCTTCGCCACCATCTGCCACATTTACAGCCACTACCGCGCAATCGGGATATACGGCTTTAATACCGCGCGTAGCTGCTTGTGCTACTTCTACGGAAGTGAGTGATCCCTTAAAAGAATCGGATGCTATAACTATTTTCATAACTTCTCGCCTCTATCCTACTATAAAATACATACCGATACTACCTAACGTCAATATCAATCCGACCAGTGTCTCATATGGAATCAGTCGTAGACGTTCATTGACTGAAAATCCCATCGAACCACCTGTGGCATGGAAGAATGAGCCATGAGGTAGGTGATCTAAGGTGGTAGCACCAGCATTGGTCATGGCTGCGCCCCATACGGCGGCTACGCCTGCTGCCAAAATGGCTTCGCCAAACGAAGCCGAAGCAATAGTAGCGCCAGCGGTGGTGGAAGCGGTAGCTGCGGACATCAGCGCACCAGCGATAGGAGCCATGAACGTACCGCCGCTGCTCCAACCTGCCAGCATGCCAACCAACACATCTTTGATAGCAGATGCCTTGATGATACCAGCCAACGTACCTGTTCCGACCAGCAGGATCGCAATACCCGACATCTTCTCCAATCCATAGCTCAGGCATGCTGCTGTCTCGCGCCATTTGCCAGTAGCAACAATACCTACTATACCGCCTACAGGCAAGGCAATCATGGGGTCAATTACAATCCCCGCAATGGGGCGTAGTGCCAATAGAATAATGGTGACAATAGGACCTAAAAGACTGCACCATAGAGCAGGCAATGCCTTCTCATTGTCACGCTCTGTAGCTTCATCGCCAACCATCAGATCGCCTTTGGGAATCAACGGAACAATAACAAACACCGTGATAATCAATCCTATTATTGCAGGTACAATACCTGCTGCCATTACGGATGAGAGGGGTGCGTCAAAGTTTTCTGCTGCGATAATCGTATTAGGATTGGGCGATAGGATATTGCCACACTTGCCACCACCAATCATAGCCAATAGCAGTTTGAATTTCGACAAATGAAGGCGACAACCCATGATAATGGCGATAGGGGCAATTGTGATCACAGCCACATCAATAAACACGCCCATACCCGTAAGAATCATTGCCGAGATGGCTAATGCCAAGTAGATATATTTCTCGCCCAATGCCTTGATGATACTCTTGGCAATAGTGGTGGCAGCACCTGTCTTGACGAGCATACCGGTGAGTACGCCTGCAGCAAGGATACGCACAATGGCGGGGGCGATATCTTTAACTCCGCCAATCATATGGGCAACGGTAGTTTCTAAGCCCCAACCAGCCAACAATCCGCCTACGATGGCACCCAACATCAAACTGAAGACGGGTGACACCTTGCGAATGATCAATACGATGGAAAGTAGCAGTCCGATGACCGCTGCCAATGCACTATTCATCGAAGCAGATATTTTTTGCCGTTGTTAATGCCAATTCCTATATAACTTTCGGGGTCAATAGGTTGCCCCAAAACATTATACCATTGTCCAGTTAATGGTATGGTGATATTTTCTACTGAAGTAGGTTGTGTTGTCGTGATGAACTCGCATGTAATCAGTCCATTAATTTCTTGGATATTCTTCAATTGATTATGTGGGAAGGTTGTATATGTGGTTATTTTTTCTGAACCAGGGAATGGAACTTCTGGTTTAGGTTTGGTAGTCGTATAGGGGGAAGAAGTCTTCTTTGCTGAAACCAATAAGTAACGGGCAATATAGTCATTGGGACAATTTCCGAACCAGTCTTGTTCATCAAATATGACACGCCAAATCAATAATCCATGACCAGGTAAGTATGCATCCCAGCCCTCTTGCTGACGATTTTCAAGGTAATAAACTGTATCTGTGCGGTATGGACCAGCATTCACATGTTGTTCATTGTGACTAATCATGTAGGTTGTCTTACCATCTGCTGGGATTTCAAGCGTTTGTGATTCAGCTAGCACTTCAGGTTCCAGCCAACCCAAATAATACTTGTCATACACTGAATAATTAGGCGGGGTATTGCCGTCGTTGAGGTAATTTCCATATCCCATCAACGACCATGCTCCTGGTGTATATCGTTGATTAACAGCAGGGTTGTTGCTGGTGAGGTAGTAGTCTGGTAGACCCAATACATGGCTAAACTCATGGCAAATTGTACCGATACCTGCGCGTGCATTGTTGCTCTTTTTTATCTCGTTGGAACACGCGTAGTTGTTTAGTAATTTGCCATCAATCTCAGGTAGCTTGTAGTTTGTAGCAGACGTTGCGAAATATTCTTGTTGATTTGTATAACCAAAATATAAGGCAGAAATCAAATCCCAGTTGTGAGGCCAAACAGCATCCGCACCACCACCTTCTGACTCTGCGTAGCCAGCGTAGATAATGTACACAAAATCCACCATGCCATCATTGTCATTATCATATTCAGCAAAATCAACACCTAATTCATCTGCTCCTTTGCATGCATCAATCACAAAATCAACTACATATTGATCATTTCCGTCTAGTTTGTTTGCTCCGTAGTATGCCATTGATTGTGGCAGAACTACTGGTCCAACCACATCAAAGTGTGGTACGTATTGTCCGTTGGATTGATCTTTGAAATATGCTTGGCATGAACCATTGGCTCCATTGTAGGTGTAATTTTCTCCGTTAGCAAGTGAGTCAAACGCCTGAACGGTATTTGTTTCTGCAAACGTAACATCTGAAAAATTCACCAAAATCAATAATCCACGAGGAGCAAGATTGATTTTAGGGGTTTGACGTGGAGCCACTTTTTGTATATTCTTTGCAGCATCGTGTGACACTATTGTAAAAGGCGCGCGTGCGCGATAGGGTTCCACTAAATCCAATCCTGGTAGAGGAGCTACGGCAAACGCATTTACTCCTACTATCCAAAGCAATGCCGCTATAGCGGCGCGATAAATACTCTGTTTCATATAAAATCACGTTATTTTTCTCTGCAAAGGTACGATTTTTTTGCAACACTACAAAAAAAATGTACTTTTTTATTAAAAAATTTGGTCATATCAAAAAAAAGCAGTACCTTTGCACCCGCTTTTGAGAAGCATGGTCCGTTAGCTCAACTGAATAGAGTACCACACTACGGATGTGGGGGTTGCAGGTTTGAATCCTGCACGGATCACAAAAAAAGTAAAAAAACGCTAAAGATTTCTTTAGCGTTTTTTGTTTTATGTATTCATTGCATCACCAAGTTTGTGCTTAATGTAGTGTTCGTCGGTGAAGTGGGAACGGAGGTGAGACGTCATCTCCGCATGGGCGAAGAATTTCTGGTATTCGCGTTTGATGTCTTCGCCTAGGTTGGGATCGTGAGGCGTATAATGACAAATCGTTTCAGGCGTGTCCTTAGGCTTAAATGCCTTGAAACGAAAGAGATCCTGCATAGTGAGTTTGAACTCCGTTTCGCCATTCTCGCGGCGACCTCGGTATTTGTTTACACCGACTGCCTTTTTCAATGAGGACATAGGATTGAGGACAGGATTGATGACGATTTTGCGCCCTGCGAAATCGGCGCAAAGGACGTAGAAGCCGCCAAGCGAACTGCCTATCAAATACTTGACATCTGTATTCGATTTGATAAAGTCATTTATTTTCTTCACCGATTCTTCCACATGGTGATTCACTTCCAACGGACACCACTCCAATTCTGGGTAGTATTTCTTGAAGTTCGTAATTGTATCAGAGTGTATTGAGCCCGCAAAACCGTGGATGTAAACTGCTTTCATCTATTTTTGATTATGGATTAGTTAGTGATTAGTTAGTGATTCTGCTACCTTCCCGCTACCATTCAACTATTGAACGTAAAAATAAAAGAGCGTGTCATATCGGCACACTCTTTTATTATATTATAAGGTGTAACCTTACATCACGATATTGACAATCTTGCCTGGAACGACAATCACTTTCTTTAGAGCGGCGCCGTTCAATTGTTTGGCGGTCAGTTCGTGTGCCATGACAATCTTCTCAACCTCTTCGCGTGGAGTGTCCTTAGCCACCTCAATAGTGAAGCGAACTTTACCATTGAACTGAACAGGGTACTTTTGCGTTGCCTCTACCAAATAAGCCTCGTTGCAAACTGGCCACTCAGCGTCGTTGACAGAAGTTAGATCGCTTGCGTTGTTAGAAGTTAGACCGCCTTCGGCTGCGAGACATAGTTGATATGCTTCCTCAGCAATATGTGGAGCGTATGGAGCAAGCAACACAGCGAAGGTCTTGAGAATCTCCACCTTATTGCACTTGAGCGTTTGCAACTCGTTTTGCGCAATCATGAAAGCAGGGATAGAAGTATTGAACGAGAAGTTCTCAATATCCCAAGTAATCTTCTTAATGAGTTTGTGCAAAGCGCGCAATTCCTCAGCAGTAGGCTCGTCGGTAGAAAGTGTCTCAAACATATTCCACCACTTGCGCAAGAAACGATGTACACCGTCAATACCGTTGGTATCCCAAGGTTTGGACATCTCGAGTGGCCCAAGGAACATCTCATAGAGACGCAAGGTATCGGCACCATATTTAGCTACCACGTCGTCTGGGTTAACCACGTTGAACATAGACTTAGACATCTTCTCAACTGCCCAACCGCAGATATATTGCTTATCTGTAGGAGTACCCATGTATGGATTATCCACGTCAGTAGTGCCATCGGAATAGATGAACTCAGCGTTCTTGTACTCTGGCATCCAGTTGCGGAAAGCATCCACATCTAGTACATCGTTCTTCACGATATTCACATTCACGTGGATAGGTTGTACCTTACCCTTGTACTCTGGGTTGTCAATAAGGTTATAGCTGATAAACAAGTTACCCGTTGCACCCTCGCCAACATAGCGATAAACGAAGTTCGAACGGCCTTGGATCATACCTTGGTTGATGAGTTTCTTGTATGGCTCATCCTCACAGATATAGCCAAGGTCATAGAGGAACTTGTTCCAGAAGCGGCTATAAATCAAGTGACCCGTAGCATGCTCTGTACCACCAATATAGAGGTTTACTTGACGCCAGTAGTTGTTAGCCTCTTTGCCCACAAGTGCCTCATCATTATGGTTATCCATATAGCGGAGGTAGTATGCAGAAGATCCTGCAAAACCTGGCATAGTGCAGAGTTCTAATGGGAAGATAGTCTCGTTATCAATAAGTGATTTGTTTACTACTTGGTTGTTCTTTTCATCCCATGCCCAAAGGTCTGCATTACCAAGTGGAGGCTCGCCTGTAGTAGTAGGCTTGAAGTTGGACACCTCTGGCAAGAGGAGTGGCAAGCAGTTTTCAGGAATCATACATGGCATACCATTCTTGTAGTAAACAGGGAATGGTTCGCCCCAATAGCGTTGGCGGCTAAATACAGCATCGCGGAGGCGGTAGTTGACTTTCACACGACCAAGACCTGTATTGGTGATATGCTCCTTCATGGCTTGGATAGCGTCCTTCACCTGCATACCATTGAGGAAGCCAGAATTGATCATCACACCTTCTTTGGCATCAAAGCTTTGCTCGCTGACATCCGCACCCTCGATAAGTGGGATGATAGGGAGGTTGAAGTACTTAGCGAAGGCATAGTCGCGGCTATCGTGTGCAGGAACAGCCATGATGGCACCTGTACCATAACCACTAAGTACGTAGTCACTAACGTAGATAGGTATCTCTGCTTTGGTGAGCGGATTAATCGCATACGAGCCTGTGAAGACACCTGTGACACGGCGGTCAGCGATACGCTCGCGCTCAGTACGGTTCTTCACCATTTGCAGGTAGGCCTCTACCTCTGCACGTTGTTCCTCGGTAGTCACACGCGCTACATACTCGCTCTCAGGAGCAAGCACCATGAAAGTGACACCAAAGACAGTATCTGCGCGGGTGGTGAAGATGGTGAATGGTTCGTCTTGTCCTTTGATAGCAAAGCGCATCTCTGCACCTTCGCTACGGCCAATCCAGTTGCGTTGTGTCTCCTTGAGAGAGTCGGTCCAATCGACCGTATCAAGACCTTGCAACAAGCGTGGAGCATACGCACTCACGCGGAGGTTCCATTGGCGCATCACGCGTTGTTCTACAGGGAAACCACCACGAACAGATAGTCCCTCGCTTACCTCATCGTTAGCAAGTACACAACCGAGCTCTGGGCACCAGTTTACTTTGGTATCTGCGAGATAAGCGATACGGTAGTTCATAAGGCGCTCTTGTTGCTCTTGCTCGGAGAGTGTAGCCCATGTAGGGTCGGTAGCCTCGAACTTCTCAATAAGCTTGCTGATAGGTTGAGCCTTTTGCAAAGAGGCATCGAAGTATGAGTTGAACATTTGGATAAATGCCCATTGTGTCCACTTGTAGAAGTCAGGATTGCAAGTCTTTACCTCGCGGTCCCAATCGTAGTTAAAACCAATCTTCTGGAGTTGCTCAATATAATGAGCGATATTCTCCATGGTGGTCTTCTCTGGGTGTTGACCTGTTTGGATAGCGTACTGCTCCGCAGGCAAGCCATAGGAGTCGAAGCCCATTGGGTGGAGAACATTAAAGCCCTGCAGACGTTTGTAACGGCTGTAGATATCGCTAGCGATATAACCAAGAGGGTGACCTACGTGCAAACCTGCGCCCGATGGGTATGGGAACATATCGAGCACATAGAATGGTTGTTTATCGCTCTTATTGCTCACGCGATACACACCTTTCTTAGCCCATTGAGCCTGCCATTTCTTTTCAATATCATTGAAATTGTATTCCATAAAACTATTTATGATTTTATTATTTAGCATTTATTCATTTCCTATTTCGGTTTGCAGCCTCAAACAATCTGCTTATACCGTGGTCATTTAGGCGCGACCTTTGCGCTGCAAAGGTACTACAAATATTGCACATATGCAAATTTTTAATTGTTTTTGTGGCGAATATGCTATTTATCGACGTTTTGTATGTATTTTTTTGTAAAATATCGAAATAATTACACCTTTTAACAACACAAAAGGATAGAGAAACCACAGGAAAGACGGATTGTTAATTAGGTGACCACTGTAGCACATCTCTAGGACTTCTATGGGCTTTCGGTGGCTGTTGTGTCGTGAATAAATATGCTCCTACTTGCTTCGCTCGAGAAATCTTATAAATCTAAACTAACTCACTACGTTCCTATTCAGTACTCCGTAATATATTACCACCGCTCCTTCGTCAGAACTGGCTTACAACAAAGAACTCGCCCTGCTCGTTGAGGTTGCCGCCGTTCTTCCTCTCCCCAAAAATCAGTAGATTTTCAGGGACCCCATATAAAACTTGTGCGAAACTCGTGCGCTTAATCTTAAGTGAATGTAGCGGAAAACAATTATTGTATTATCAAAAACGCCTCTATAATAATGCTGCAAAAATCTTCGGCACGGAAGGGGTTTTGTGCCGAAGATTGGAGAGTTTTGGGAGAAATGTGGTATATATAACATGCGGAAGTGGCTATTTTATAAGCACTTCCGCATGGGCGTATTTTTTTTTGAAAAAAGTTTTCGCGCGCCGACAAATCGCTTGCGTTGAATCGCTTGAACCCATTGGGCGAGATAAGACGATTGGAGAGAAAAGTGTATACTAAGATGCTATTATCTAGAGGATGAACATGGCGGAAACTAATTACCATTTCACCATTTCCGCCACATGAAATCAATTACCACTCTTTTCCAATATGTAGACTAACTCCAATACGCCAGTTGAAGTGTTGGTCGAACTTATTATTCAGTGTTGTGGTCAGGTTGTTCTTGTTCACACCGTAGCAGTTGAGCATCATCTCTCCCCAAATACCCAAATAAAGGTCTTTGATTTGGAAGTTACGCTCTAATCGTAGATCAATATTGTTGATTGCAACAGTCTTGGCACTTTTCCAAACCTCTTTATAATCTGTATACGAACTAAGCCAAGGTACAATACCGACGTGCGCACCAAGTGTCATACCTAGTGGCAGGTTAAAATCGTATCCTAGTTCGATGTAGGTAGACCAAGCGCGTTTCCATTCTCCATTTTTATCTTGGTAGCAGTCATCGCCGTAAATGGTGGTGTACCAATCCAAAGATAACGGTATTTTCTCTACCAAATCGCCTAGGTGAAAACCAAAGTGTGCTTCCATGGTGCTACCAGTAACCTGTTCCTCGGCATTAAAACCGCCTTTGCCAAAGTAAGAATCACCACCAAAATAGTATAAGTGAGTCAAATCTACTTGTACACCATAGTCATCATATCCAATAGTAATATCCAATTCAGGATTAAAGTATTCAAAAGTCCAATTATCAGCACCGATATTTCCCCATCCGCTCAGATACAAACCTTTCCAATCAAAGGTAACTGATGGTTGGATGGATAGGCCACCCAGGTTTTGTCCACGCCACAAGTAGGAACTAACTATATCTGCACCTGCCTCGATAGAGATACCTATATTATTTTCATATTCTTCTGCAGATGCAGCATTAGGGAAGGCTGCAATACTTATCCATGAAAGCCCAATCGTTAGTAACATTTTTGTAGTTGTGTTTTTCTTATTACTATTCTTTTTCGAATACACTCTTTTTTGTTTCTTCTTTGAAAGTACTTTCAAAACACAAAAAATCACACCCACCACCAATGTAATCACAATAAAAATCAATATGCCGATGCTCAAGTTATCTCCTTTCACACGCGACCACATAGCCAACATTGGTTCCGTCATATCCCCACAATCATGCATGAGCGAGCAATATTCAATAACTGACTGATCAGGATATAGAACTTTGTTAGCATGTACTGCTTCAGCATCTTTCCCAAAGAAGTAAGTTAGGTCAACTGTTTCGTGAATGTTTTCGTCGTTTGCCCAAGCGAGGACTTCTGGGGAAGATATTACACTCACATAACCCACATCATCCATGTTGCGAATTGCATTCTGAGGCATGCACATGTAGTTGATAAAGTAACTGGCTGCCTTAGTGTTTTTAGCGTAGATAGGAATACACCATCCATCAAACCACACGTTGCTTCCCTCTTTAGGAAGGATATAATCCAGAGTTACACCTACTTGTGCTGCTTCATCAATAGCCCAGTTCGCGTCTCCTGACCAACTAACATTAATCCAAGCACGACCTTTAATCATCTCTTCTTTGCCAAAATCAACTTCCCATCCTGCGATATTATCTTTCATACTTAGGATGAACTCTTCTACGCGTTGAATACGCTCCTCAGTAACATTCGCTACTAATTCGTCTCTAGTAACTTCTCCGCGATTAATTTCATCTTGATACACGTATAATACGAACAATGAGTATATGTCGCGAAAGGCATCTTTCATCAGAATTTTACCACGAAATTTCTCGTCATTAAGACAGCCTATCGATAGTATATCGCTTTTGCTCACTAAAGAAGGATTATATATAAATCCTGTAGTACCCCACATGTAGCCAACAGCGTAATCAGCCACTGAGGTGGTGCTGTCAGGTGCCATTTGTTGGAATTTTTCTACGGCAAATGATGAGACACTAGTTGTATAATCTGGCGTACTGCCAAAATCCTTATTAATGGGTTGCAGTAACTGATTACGTAACATACGTTCAATGATATATTCGGAAGGACAGATAACATCATAATCTTCGTGCCCAACCTCAATCTCTGCTAACATAGCTTCATTGATGTCAAAAGTTTGAAGTAATACCTCTACTTGCTCGCCAGTCTGTTCGTAATACCAAGCGGGAAATTCATCTAGTACATCCATCGAAACATAATCCGCCCAATTATACACCTTGAGTGTATGCGCGCGATCTGCTGCAAAAGAGTTAGAACCTAACACACTAGATAGTACCATTACGAGTACCAAAAATAAAGTTTTTTTCATTTTTGTTTTTAATTGTTTAAAGGTTAATAAATATGATTAAACAAGACCAAAATGGTCAGAAAAGCCACAGCGCATAAGACACTACATGAGTGCCTAATGACATATATACAAAGGCTATTAGTCGATCCCATCAGTAGGATCGACAACCATTTAACATAAAATGTTTAGATGAAGCGGAAGCGCGTGTTGCTGAAATAGAATATTTGCTCTGCGCTGAAAAAATGACATCTGTGTCGCGTATATACTGCTGTGCAGGATATGATAAAATGCTATAGAGCGTAGCGACTTGATCTTGTAAATTCCCGAACGGGATAGAATATCTACAAACCTGTCTATATTGGCAGAACTGCCAATATGATAAAAGGTTGACTTCGTGTCATTAAAGACACACTTTGCCCAAATGAAAAAACTCGTTTTTCGCATCTCTTCCTACTATGGAACTGTAAATTTGTGAAACATAAAATATTGTTTTAAAAAAATCGAGCGCAAAGGTACTGCTTTATTCTGATATATACAAGAAAATTGATACTTTTTAGTCAACTTTTTTAGAAAGCCCAATCTTAACAAAAAGCATTTTTGTTGGCAGGGAGTTGTTGTTTTATTCTATGTGTTGCGCTATTTCCTCAGAGAGGGAACTCTTCGGGCGCAATACTCGAAGTGCCATCCGAGGCACTTCTTCATCTCTCGGTGTTCTGTCGGTCGTCAGTCGGTGTTGTGTGCTAAGGTATAAGAGGGGGTAAAAGAGAGGGTAATCAGTTTGCAAGACATAGGAAAAGTCACTTACAAGTTTCGGGACCACCATAGGAGATCTTTGGGACATCTGTGGGATTTCTGTGGCTTTCTACAAACGCGTTTCTACAATAATGCAAAAAATCTTCAGCGCGGAAGTTTTTTGTACCGAAAGTATACTTAAGGTCTAGTATTCCTGCAGCTCAAACTATTCTTGCTCTTGAATAGCCATGCGTTCACGCGCATAAGAGATGGCTTTTTGTAATTTTAGTTCCAACACTTTCTTGTCTGGCAACATCGTCATGTATTCAGCCACACGGATGTTGCTTTCCTCCAAGTGCATCAATTCTACATGTTCATCATTCTTGCCAGCACATAGAATTAAACCAATTGGTGCATTCTCACCTTCTACTCGCTCGTATTTTTCCAACCAACGCAAGTACAACTCCATTTGTCCCTTGTGTGCAGCTTTGAACGAATCGATTTTCAAATCAATAGCCACTAAACAACGT
This sequence comes from Paludibacteraceae bacterium, assembly GCA_017546705.1. Classification (GTDB taxonomy): domain Bacteria; phylum Bacteroidota; class Bacteroidia; order Bacteroidales; family Paludibacteraceae; genus Colicola. The sequence continues at coordinate 22,188 of JAFYSB010000025.1, read as the reverse complement.
AAGCGACGATGATAGAAAAGCAAGTCTATATAGTAATCCTCATTGTCAATAGTAATACGTTTTTGTCGTGCGAGGAAAGCGAAGTCAGTACCCAATTCCTCAATGAACCGCTGTATTTCTGCGACAATGGCACTTTCCAGATCTTTCTCAGAATATGTATCTTTTAGTCCAAACAAATGCAGCAAATATGGATCACGGAAGACCAGATTAGGTGTCATTTTATTTTCCTCTCTCAAAAGAGCAAGGTCGTGCTTAATCGTTTCTTCAGGTTGGCGGCTTATGACTGTACGCTCAAATAGTTGGGAACTGATTTTCTCACGCAGCGTGCGTACACTCCAGTGCTCGGTGATAGCCATTTGCTCATAGAACGAGCGTTTGAGTGGTTCATGAATAGGGATAAGAAGCGTAAAGTGCGACCATGGCAATTGTCGCATCAGTGTTGCGACAATTTCAAAGTCTTGATATTCAGTTGAAAACTGCATCATACGGCGAACATTCTTCTCTTCAAAACCACTTCCAAATTCTTGTGCCAATTGTCGCGACACTGTTGCGACAATTTGTTTGCCATACTCCGCACGGTTGCCTTGCAGCACAAATGTATTGATAGCATATCCTACATTCCAATACAGTTGCGTTGTCTCATCGCTAACGACAGACGCTACGCGTTTGCGAGTATTCTCAATAAGTTCTCGCAAATGCTTAATCAACGGCTCTGTCATAATCGCTACCTGCGATAATATGTCTTGACCTTTTTTCTCTATGTTTGCCATAATGATTGTATTTGTTTGTTGTTGAGGATTTTGGATAACAAAAACGCATGCAAAGATACTACATTTTTTTCATACCTGCAAATGTATTATATCTTTTCACACCAAATAGAATTAATGAGGGAGTTATTATTGATGAAAGAAAGGAACTGCGGGTTTCGCGACCTGAAGGAGTGCGACGGAACGCACTCCGAGTGTAGCGCCCGAAAAGTCCCCACTTTGAGGAATCAGCGCAAGCATAGAACAAAACAAGGAGATCTGTGGGACTTCTATGGGCTTTCGGTGGCTTTTAGATTGCTCTCAAGTTGGCTACAGACTACGCGACCACTTCGCGACCACTGTTGCACATCTATTGCCTATTTGTATCATAGCAGTGGCTTTTTTTTTGGGGGGGGGGTACTTTCTGCCTTCTTTTTTATAAACAATCATCCCCTGTCATGTTAGGATGGCAGGGGGTGAAAAACATGTTCTGACTGAAATCATTTATGATACGTCATATTTATTTTTAGCCTTTGTGTTAACCTCTTTACAACCATCGAGTCATACAACGCCAAAAAGAATTAGTCTCTCCTTTGAAGAAATAAATAGGATACAGATAGCGTGCTATGCGATAAAAAAGCAAAATGATAACCTAACGTATCTCTTAGGCTATCATTTTTCGCTTCATTTAGTCTTCGTGATTCAGCTGGGGCTCGAACCCAGGACCCCATCCTTAAAAGGGATGTGCTCTACCTGCTGAGCTACTGAATCCCACGTTTAACGCACACTTTCTTGCGAAATCGGCTGCAAAGGTAGTACATTTTTTTGGATTGACCAAATTTTTTAACAAAAAAGTGCTAAATTATACCAAATTTATTGCTTAATCCAAAATATTTGCGTAACTTTGCACCAAATTCGGGCTTTTATGGACATACAACTGACTTACAACCGCAGGCAAACTACCACCACCAAAGTGGGTAATATTGAAATTGGCAGCGAACACCCTGTTCGTATTCAAACAATGGCCAACACTTCCACCAATGATATTGAGGGAAGTGTCGCACAAGCCGAACGATGCATCGAAGCTGGTGCTGAATTGCTCCGCTTCACAACCCAAGGTCTTCGTGAAGTAGAATCCCTTTCGCTAATACACCATCGCCTTATCGCCTCATCGCCTCATCGCCCTATCATCCCATTGGTCGCAGACGTCCACTTCCAATCCGATGTGGCAGATGCCGCAGCCAAGGTAGTTGAGAAGGTGCGAATCAACCCTGGCAATTATATTGACCCTGCCCGCAAGTTTAAGCTAATTGACTATACAGAAGAAGAATATCAATCCGAGTTACAGCGTCTTCGTGCGCGTTTCATTCAACTACTCAACATCTGCAAAGAGCACAATACCGCCATTCGTTTAGGCGTGAATCACGGCTCTTTGAGTGATCGTATCATGTCGCGATACGGAGATACACCCGAGGGTATGGTGGAGAGTTGTATGGAGTTTTTGCGCGTAGCAGTGGCAGAAAACTTCCAAGACATTGTGCTCTCCATCAAAGCCAGCAACACCCTCGTGATGGTCACTACCGTCCGTCTTCTCGTATGGCAGATGGCAGAAGAAGGCATGCAGTTTCCGCTGCATCTGGGCGTCACTGAAGCCGGTGAAGGTGAGGATGGTCGTGTGAAATCAGCCGTAGGCATTGGTGCATTGCTGGCAGATGGCATTGGCGACACCATCCGCGTGAGTCTGAGCGAAGCACCCGAGAAAGAATTACCTGTCGCTCGCGCTTTGGTAGATTATTTTGCGGATAACCAAAGTATTCGCTATGCGCATGACACCCAAGTCCGCATAGAGAACGCCACCGTATATTTCTCCAATTCCGACACCGACTGGGCACTCTTTCAACTCCATGCCGCAGCCGAATGTGGGCGCCTATTGTGGGATCACCATTGCACTGAATTGGTACTCAACAACAACCATTTCGCCGCAGAAGATTTGGAGCGCTTGAGCAAAGATATCCTGCAAGCAGCTCGTGTGCGCATGTACAAGACGGAGTACATCTCTTGCCCTGGCTGTGGACGTACGTTATTCGATTTGGAGCAAACCATAGCCAAAGTCAAAGCAGCCACATCTCACTTGCAAGGACTGAAAATTGGTATCATGGGTTGTATTGTGAATGGTCCTGGCGAGATGGCAGATGCTGACTATGGTTATGTAGGAGCAGGTCGTGGTAAAGTCAGCCTCTATCGTGGCAAAGAGTGTGTGCTCAAAAACATCCCTCAAGAGGACGCCGTTACCCAACTTCTCGCCCTGATTGAAGCTGACAAAAAATAATTTGCTATCCATATATCATTTACTGTTAGGCACTTCGCTCCTAAAAAGTGCCTACTTTTTATACGCTAACATGTCCTTTTATATGTTGTACAACATGAAACGCAAAAACAACGACATAAAAATCATTTCACACTTGTAGTTATCAAAAAAAAGTTGTATCTTTGCGGGCTAAAAAAAGAAACACAACTAGACAAATAACTAAAAAGCATATCATGAAAGAAAACAATTATTGTGTAATTATGGCAGGCGGCGTAGGAAGTCGCTTCTGGCCATTTAGCAGAAACGAAAAACCTAAGCAGTTTCTCGACTTCTTTGGTACTGGTCGGAGTTTGCTGCAAATGACCATTGACCGTTTTCGCCCTATCGTACCCATCGAAAACATCTTGATTGTGACCAACATCATCTATCGCGATCAAGTGTTGGAGCAAATCCCAGACTTGCACTCAAGTCAAGTGCTTTGCGAACCAGCAAGACGAAATACCGCTCCTTGTATCGCATATGCGATGGCACGAATCAAAGCTATGGCAACAAAAAAAGGTCAAGCCGATGCCAACATCGTTGTTGCAGCAAGTGACCATCTGATTTTGCAGGAAGAGAAGTTTAGAGAAGTTATTTGCAAATGCTTCTCATTTATTGAGCAACATGACGCATTAGTCACCCTCGGCATGAAACCTACTCGACCAGAAACGGGATATGGTTATATCCAAATGGGCGAGCAAGTAGATGAGGATGGCATGTACAGAGTGCATGCGTTTACCGAAAAACCTAACCTAGAAGTAGCTAAAATATTCGTTGAAAGTGGCGACTTCCTATGGAATTCGGGTATTTTCATTTGGAATCTACACGCTATCGAAAGTGCCCTGCAAGAGCATATGCCCGAGGTCGCACAAAAATTCATGCAAGGAGCAGATATCATGGGCACCGAACAAGAAGAAGCATTTATCCAAGAAATATTCCCTACTTGTCCTAGTATATCCATCGACTACGGCGTTATGGAACATGCCAAAAACGTATGCGTCATGCCAAGCGATTTCGGATGGAGCGACCTCGGTACATGGGGTTCACTCTACGAACTCAGCGAAAAGGACGAGCACCAAAATGTAACTCTCCATTCAGATGCTATCTATTATGACAGCCATGGAAACATTGTAACTTTGCCTAAAGGGCATTTGGCAGTGATTCAAGGATTAGAAGATTGTATCGTATCTGAATCCAATGGCGTACTATTGATTTGCAAACGCGCAGACGAACAACAAATCCGCCAATTCTATATGGATGCAGAATTGAAATTTGAAGGCAAGTTTAATTAAATTCCAAAATAATCTATGAGTTATTTGAATTTTGACAAGACATTGTTGATCAACCTTGAGCGCAGTTTGAGCAAGGAGATGATCCGCACCAATCGTGCGGGAGCCTACAACTCAACGACACTAGTCGATTGTAACACCCGCAAATACCATGGGCAACTTGTATTGCCTTTGGGTGACCCATTGCCAGAAGGCAATTATGTACTACTCAGCAGTCTAGATGAGACTGTGATTCAGCATGGTGCAGAGTTCAACTTAGGTATCCACCAATACGGAGAGAACCTCTACATGCCCAACGGACATAAGTACATCCGTGAGTTTGATTGCGAAGTAATCAGCAAGACCACCTACCGCGTAGGTGGTGTAATCTTGACTAAAGAGCGTATGTTGGTTAGCTTCGAGCCACGTGTGTTGATTCGCTACACACTGGTAGAAGCACACTCACCTACCACCTTACGCCTCAAACCTTTCTTAGCATACCGCAACACCAACGAACTCACCCAGGAGAACGACAACGCATGCTCAGACATGCGTGAGGTAGTCAATGGTCGAGTAGCAAGAATGTACGAATCATTCCCTGAGTTGTACATGCAATGTTCAAAGAAAGTAGAGTACACGCACGCGCCTGCTTGGTACAAAGGTATAGAGTACATGAAGGAGCAAGAACGTGGATTTTCGTACAAAGAAGATCAGTTGGTACCTGGTTGGTTTGAGATGCCTATGAAGAAGGGCGAGAGCGTAATCTTCGCTGCTGGTATCAGCGAAGTCAACCCAAAGACCCTTAAAGTACTATGGGAGAAAGAACTCAAGCGCCGTTCAGCACGTGATACCATGTTTGGATGCTTAAAAAATGCTGCTTCACAATTCTACAAACGCGAAGGCGACAAGTGCTACCTCCTTGCTGGTTATCCATGGTTCAAAGCTTCGGCACGTGAAGAGTTTATGGCAATGCCTGCGTGCACGATGGGTATCGGTCGCCCTGAGTATTGGGATGCGATTGTTAACAAGACTGCCACAGAGGAAGTGCGCAACTTCATAGAAGGTAGACCTTGTAAACTGACTGGTATGGACGAACCCGATGTATTGCTATGGTTTATTCATGCACTACAAGAATATGCAGCTTATACATCCATAGAAGAAGTTACCCGTCTATATGGTCAACTCATCATAGACATCATGTTGTTTATCCGCAGACAACAACATCCACGCCTATTCTTGCACAATAATGGTCTGCTGTGGGTAGATGGCAAAACACGTCCTGCTACCTGGATGAACGCTGTAGAAGATGGACGTCCTATCACGCCACGTACAGGCTACGTGGTGGAAATCAACGCTTTGTGGTATAACGCACGACTCTTTACTGCTGACATCCAACGCCAATTGGGTAAGGAGCAAATTGCAGATTTGATGGAATACCAAGCAGAAATCACCAAGGATAGTTTCATCAAAACCTTCTGGAATGGCGTATACCTGGATGACTACGTGGATGGCGACTACCATAACAATGAGGTACGTCCTAATCAAATCATCGCTGCTTCGCTACCATATTCTCCACTCGACCGTCGCCAATGTAAAGCAGTCGTAGATATATGCACTAAGGAGTTGTACACTCCTAAGGGTCTACGCACTATCTCGCCTAAGAGTGGCAACTACCGCCCAGTATATATCGGCGGACAATTGGAGCGCGACCGCAACTTCCACAATGGTCCAGTTTGGCCATGGACCATCGCTGCATATGCTATCGCATACCTCAAGGTTTACCAACATTCGGGCGAAAACTTCATCCATCGTCTGCTGACTGGCTACGAGGCAGAGATGAGCGAACTATGTATCGGTACGCTCAACGAGCTCTACGATGGCAACCCGCCATTCAAAGGACACGGAGGTATGAGTTATGCACCAAGCGTGGCATCCGTAATCAAAGTATATAACACCTTAAAACAATACGAATCCAAATGAAAGCATTGATGTTCGGTTGGGAGTTCCCTCCTCATATCCTTGGCGGTTTGGGAACAGCGAGTTACGGACTAACTCGCGGCATGGCGCAACAGGAGGACATGGAGATTACCTTCGTTATCCCAAAACCATGGGGTGATGAAGATCAGTCCTTCTTGCGTATCATAGGTGCTAACAGTGTACCTGTGGTATGGCGAGACAACAACTATGACTACGTGCGCCAACGCATGGAAGGTAAAATGTCGCCTGAAGAATATTACCACTTGCGCAACAATATCCATTATGATTATTCACGCATCGGCACAGATGATCTCGGCTGCGTAGGATTCTCTGGTCGCTATCCAGACAACCTGCTTGAGGAGATAGGCAACTACGAGGCTGTAGCCAGCGTATTGGCTTCTGCTTTGCAGTTTGATATCATCCATAGTCACGATTGGCTTACCTACCCTGCAGGCGTATTTGCTAAGCAAATCTCTGGCAAACCACTCGTTATTCACGTACACGCTACTGACTTTGATCGTAGCCGTGGTAACGTCAACCCTACGGTATATGCCATTGAGCGTAGAGGTATGGACGAAGCCGACCATATTATGTGCGTAAGCGAACTCACGCGCCGCACCGTGATTGAGAAGTATGGTCAGCCACCTCACAAGGTGAGCACCGTACACAATGCTGTAGAGCCATTGGCCAACCCTGATGAGTTTATCAAGCACGATCGTAAAGACAAACTCGTCACCTTCCTTGGTCGTATCACTATGCAAAAAGGTCCAGAGTACTTCGTAGAAGCCGCAGCACGCGTATTGGCTAAGACCGATGGCGTACGCTTCGTGATGGCTGGTAGTGGAGATATGATGAACAAAATGATTGACCTCGTAGCTCAACGTGGTATCGCAGACAAATTCCACTTCCCTGGCTTCATGCGCGGACGACAAGTGCAAGAGGTATTGGCTGATTCCGATGTGTATATCATGCCTAGTGTAAGCGAACCATTTGGCATTTCGCCATTGGAGGCTATGCAAGTAGGTTGCCCATCCATCATCTCACACCAATCGGGCTGCGCAGAGATTCTGTCGCATGCGATAAAGACCGACTACTGGGATATCGACGCCATGGCGGATGCCATCTATGCCATTGTCAAGTATCCTGCCATGTACAAGTCATTGCGCGAACTAGGTCGCGACGAGGTGAACAACATCAAGTGGTATGACGCCGGATTGAAAGTACGTCGTATCTACGACATGGTACTCGGTTGGTAACCCATAAAACTTTTAAAACTCATAAAACTTTTTCAACGATTAAAATCATACAGTCATGAAAAATATTTGTTTTTGCTTTCAGATGCACGCTCCTTACCGAATGAAGCGTTATCGTTTTTTTGAGATTGGTCAGGACCACTACTACTACGACGACATGTTGACCGAAGAGCATGTAATTTGGTTGGTCCACACCTCCTACATGCCTCTTTGCAGAACATTGCAAGAGATGATTCGCCTATCCAAAGGTCGGTTCCACTGCGCTTTGAGTGTTTCAGGTGTCATGTTGGAGATGCTACAGCAGTACGCTCCTGAGATGATTGACGTGCTCAAAGACTTGGCTGACAGCGGTTGCGTAGAGTTTGTGGCCACACCTTACAGCCAATCCTTGGCTACTGTCTATAGCGACACCGAAGCTGCAGAGCAGTTGCAATCGCAACAAGCTATGGTGAAACAACTCTTCAACCAACAATCCACCACCATCTGCAACACCGAGCTCATCTATTCCGACGAGATTGCTATCTCACTTTACCAACAAGGCTACAAGACCGTGATGACCGAGGGCGCAAAGCACGTGTTGAGTTGGAAGAGCCCTAACTACGTCTACAGCAGTGCATCTGCACCTAAGATGAAGATGCTTCTCCGTAATTCCAACCTCAGCGATGAGTTGGCATTCCATTTCGCAGACCCTGATTGGCACAACTATCCTATGGATGCTGAGCGATACATCGAGCAATTGGCTGCATTGCCAGAGGATGAGCAAGTGGTCAACATCTGGGTAGGCGCCGAGACCTTCGGCATTCGTCAACACGCGATGACAGGCATTTTTGATTTCTTGAAGGCCTTGCCATACTTCGCTTTGGAGCAAGACATGAGTTTTACCACCCCAAGTGAAGCTGCCAAGAAACTCGCAACTAAAGACGTGGTTGTGGCTCCATATCCTATCACGTGGGCAGGCGAAGCTAAAGATCTGAGCATCTACAATGGTAATGACCTCCAACAAGAGGCATTACAAAAGCTCTTCGCTGTAGCGGAACGCGTACACCTCTGCAAAGACAAACAACTCAAGCACGACTGGCTACTCTTGCAGGATGTCAATTACATGCATTATATGAACCACATCGACCAAGGTGCTACACACTACGAGTCCGCTTACGATGCGTTTATCAACTACATGAACATTCTCTCCGACTTCCTCCAACGTGTGGATGAGCAATACCCAACCACCATTGAGAACGAGGAGCTCAACGAACTACTCAAGACTATCCAAAACCAAGAGAAGGAAATCGAACGCCTTGAGAAGCAACTTAATGAAGCTAAAAAAGCAGCTCCAAAGAAAACTTGTGCAAAGAAAGCTGAAAAGTAATCTTATTGATAAGAATAGTAAACCTATCGAAGGGTGTGCCAAGTGTACACCCTTTTATTCGCCTATTACAAAAGGTTTAAATGAAGCAATAAATAAATGTTAATGTTTTGTTGTAGGTTTAACAAAAAAATCAGACATTCAGGATTTTACCTAAGTGTCTGATTCTTATTTTGTAGCGGGACCCAGGATTGAACTGGGGACCTCATGATTATGAATCATGCGCTCTAACCAGCTGAGCTATCCCGCCATGCTAAAAAGAAGCATTCCTCTCAAAAGCGGGTGCAAAGGTACAACAATTATTTGACTTGACCAAATTTTAGGTCATTTTTTTCGCATTTTTGTCAAATATAGGTCTATTTTCTCTTTTTTCACGCTGTTTGAGGTTGAAAAATAGAGTTTTTTGACAAAAGATTTGCTTAAATAAAATAATTGTTGTACCTTTGCACGCTTTTTCGTGTAAAAGGCATACCATTAAATTATTTATTAACTCGGACATGCAACTCGTGCAGTTGTAGTCCACAAATAACAACAAACAAATGGCAACAAAAATTCGTTTGGCTCGTCATGGTCACAAGGACTACGCTTACTACCACATCGTAGTAGCAGACAGCCGTTCGCCACGTGATGGCAAGTACATTGAGCGCATTGGCTCTTACAACCCAAACAACAACCCTGCTAAAGTTGATCTCAAGTTTGATCGCGCTTTGTACTGGGTAAACGTAGGTGCTCAACCTACTGACACTGTTCGCAACATCCTCTCTGGTGAGGGCGTTATGCTTATGAAGCACTTGAATGGTGGTGTAGCGAAGGGTGCATTCTCTGCCGAAGAGGCTCAAAAGCGTTTCGACGCTTGGAAAGCACAAAAGGATGCTAAGAATGGTAAGATCAGCCAAGCAGAGGCAGACAAGAAAGCTGCTGCTGCGAAAGCATTGCTCGCTCAAGAGGTAGAGACCAACAAGGCAAAAGCTGCTGAGGTAGCAAAGAAACGCCAAGAGGCTGCTGATGCACTCGCTGCTGCTGCAGTAGAGGCTGCTCAAGAAGCTGCTGCCGCAGAGGCAGAGGTAGCTGCTGAGTAATCGCAAGATTAAGGCAATCGCCTAAAAATAGAGTTCAAAACATAGTTTTGGACTCTTTTTTTGGACTTACAGGTTTAATTTGCTAATGGATTTCACACATCATATCATCATAAAACTATTATTTTATCAATTCACTATTGCATATTTACTAAATTTTCTGTACCTTTGCGCTCAAAATAAGAATAAGCATGAATCAGGAGGATTTTCCGATATTGAATGAACTAGTACATGGTCGCAGGTTGGTGTACTTAGATAATGCTGCCACCACGCAGAAACCACAGGTGGTACTAGATGCCATCACCGAGGCTTATAGCCATTGGAATGCCAACGTGCATCGTGGGGTACATCATCTTAGCCAAGTGGCGACACAAAAGCACGAGGAAGCACGCGAGAAAGTGGCTCAATTGATTCATGCCCATTCATCAGAGGAGATTATTTTCACCAAAGGTACTACGGACAGCCTCAATATGCTGGCGCGCAGTTTTGGTGACGCCATGGTGAAAGAGGGTGATGAGATTATTATTTCGCAACTGGAACACCACTCGAATATTGTGCCATGGCAAATGCTGTGTGAGCGCAAGGGAGCTGTGCTAAAGGTGATTCCATTATGCGAGGACTTATCACTTGATCTAGAGGCTTTTAAGGGGCTTTTGAACGAGAAGACCAAATTGGTATCAGTAGCACATGTGAGCAATGTATTGGGTGTAGTGAACCCTGTGGAGGAGATTATCCATTTGGCACATGAGCGAGGTATAGTTGTCTGCGTGGACGGAGCACAGTCGGTGCCACATCTAGTAATGAATGTGAAGCAACTGGATTGCGATTTCTTGGTCTTTAGTGCGCATAAGATGTATGGTCCAACTGGCTTGGGCGTACTGTATGGTAAGAAGGAGTGGCTAGATAAGTTGCCTCCTGCAGAAGGTGGGGGAGAGATGATTGAGCATGTGAGTTTTGAGAAGACAACGTATAATGTGTTGCCGTATAAGTTTGAGGCCGGTACGCCAAATTATGTGGGAAGCTATGCGTTTGGCAAATCGATTGACTATGTACAAGCAATTGGTTTGGAAAATATTGCAAAGCACGAGCATGCGTTGGCGGAATATATTGAGCAGGAACTCAACAAGATTCGTCAAGTGAAAGTATATGCAGCAGGCAAGGAGAAAGCAGGTGCTGTGTCGTTTAATGTATATCGTGCCGATGGTGCATTGATTCACCCATTTGATGTGGGTGTATTGCTAGACCGTCAAGGAGTGGCTGTTCGCACAGGTCACCATTGTGCCGAGCCATTGATAGATTGGTTGGGAGTGCCAGGTACGGTGCGTGCTTCGGTAGGGTTATACAACACCAAAGAGGATGTTGACGTGTTTATTTCTGCACTTAAAAAAGCCATCATGATGTTAGAATGAGGTGGAGCGTGCTCATTTTAATGTGTGTAATGCAGTCAGCGGTCTTGGCACAAGACTCGCTGACTATTGTTTCATATAATGTGGAAAATCTGTTTGATTGTGAGCATGATACATTGAAGAACGACTCTTCGTTTTTGCCCCATGGTTTGCATCATTGGAATTATCATCACTATCAAACTAAATTGAATCGCATAGCCCAAGTTATTGTGAATATATCAGGATGGGAGAGTGCTGCATTGGTGGGACTTTGTGAAGTGGAAAATAAACGTTGTCTTAGGGATTTATGCTATCGATTAAAGCGATTTCATTATCAATACGTTCACTATGAAAGTGATGATGAACGAGGTATTGATGTAGCATTATTATATGATAGCACTAAGGTGAAAATTTTAAATAGCAAAACTTTGTGTGTACCACTAGAGAATGACGTTACACGTGATATTCTATACGTAAAAGCATTGATAGAGGGTAAAGATACGCTGCATGCAATGGTTTGTCACCTGCCATCACAATTAGGAGGTTCAGCAACAACTTCCAAGAAGCGCCAAATAGCCAAACAAGTTATTCAAAACGAGATTAACACCATCTTGCATGTGCAACCGAAGGCAAACGTCGTAGTGATGGGAGATATGAATAGCGAAGCAATAGATGATTTGCAGGGTATGAACAACTTGATGATAGACTTAGAAAAAGAGGGAATTGGCACACATAAATACCAAGGAATGTGGTCGTGCCTTGACCAATTTTATGTTTCTTCTGCATTGAAAAATACTACAAGAGCAAGCGTATTTTCACCTGAATGGTTGTTGGAAGAAGATACGAAATACCTTGATTATCAGCCAAAACGTACTTACGTAGGATATCGCTACCACGATGGCTATTCTGATCACCTGCCTGTGGTGCTCAAAATCAAGTCTTCGTATATTAAATGATTATCTATTGTTTTAGGCTTACTTTTGAACACATACTTAGGAGCAGCTATACCACCGCCTACCACTTTATCGCTTACCTCCACGTGCACCTCGTCATAAATACCAGACTCTATGATATGGTTTAATAAAGTTGCTCCTCCTTCCACTAAGATGGAGTGAATATTTCTGCTCGCCAAATCCTCCAAAATAAATTCCCAATTGGTATTTTCTCGATACACTATCGTAGGAGCATCTGCAGAATACAACCTACTATCTGCAGGAATTACCCCATGTCTATCAAGCGTTACACGCACGGGATTTCTACCGCTCCAACGAGTTGTCAGCAAACGAGGATTATCCAATAATGCGGTACGCGTTCCTACCATAATGGCCATATTTTCAGCACGTTGCTTATGAACTAACTGTTTGGTTAAAGGTGTTGAAATAGTAATAGGTTTGCCACTAGTGCGCTCTATATCGATATACCCATCTGCCGTTTCTGCCCATTTCAGAACAACATATGGACGTTTTTTCTCTTGCAAGCAGAAAAAGCGTTTATTCAATGTTCGACACTCATTCTCCAGCACTCCGACAACAACCTCTATTCCGGCGTCTTGCATCATCTTCACTCCACGGCCTGCTACTTTCGGATTAGGATCAAGACAGCCTACTACCACACGACCTATTCCTTTCTTGATAATCAATTCTGCACAGGGTGGAGTCTTCCCATAATGGCTACAGGGTTCCAGACTCACATACAACGTACATTGTTTATAGTCGATACCTTCTGGATGTGCCTCTTCTGCACGAAGCAAACAATTGGGCTCAGCATGCGGACCACCATATTGCTCATGCCAACCTTCTCCTAAAATAATACCTCCACACACCAATACTGCTCCTACCATTGGGTTGGGAGCTACATAATATGCACCCAATCTGGCCAATTGCAAGCAACGAGCCATATAAATAGTGGAGTATTGAAGATCTTGTGGCGACATATCTTTCATAGATTTCGCGACAAAGGTACAAAAAAAAATGTATTTGCGCAAATAGTATATGGTTAATTAACGGATATATTTGCATTTTTGCTTTTTTTATACTACCTTTGCAGCATGAAAGAAATCGTATCACATATCGTTTCTGAACTCAAAGACTTTTACCCTACAGAGGAAGCTCAAGAGTTAGCATATTGGATTATAGAAGAGACTACTGGCATCACACGAACGCAAATATACATGGGGCATCCACAGAAAACAATCCCCAACCTGCCAAATATTCTCGAACAACTCCAGCAGCATACCCCCATTCAATACATCTTTGGTCATACCCAATGGATGGGATTGGATTTGTGCGTCGATTCCTCCACATTAATCCCTCGTCCCGAAACGGCTGAATTGGTAGATTGGATCACCTTGTCCTGCGATAATAAAGCTCCTCTTCAAGTCCTAGATATCGGTACCGGAAGCGGCTGTATAGCCATTGCCCTCAAGCGGAAATGCCCTAATTGGCAAGTTCAAGGAGTGGATATCAGTGCAGAAGCACTAAGCATAGCTAAGGAAAATGGAGAAAGAAACAACGTGCAAGTCAGTTGGCAACAAATGGATATTCTTGCAGAAAAGCCCGATTTGAAGGACATTATAGTAAGCAATCCTCCCTATATATGTCACAAAGAAAAATCGCAAATGGACGAGCGCGTATTGGCTCACGAACCACATATTGCATTATTTGTTCCTGACAGTGATCCTCTATTGTTTTATAGGCATATAGCTTCGATGAAATCGGCAAAAAGTCTATATTTTGAAATCAATGAAGCATATGGAGACGAAGTATGTGCAATGATGAAAACTCTAGGATATTCCGATGTAACCCTTAAATACGACATGTATGGTAAACCACGAATGGTCTTTGGACGAATTAAGGCATAAAGCAGAGGCCTACTGTGCAACTGCAGAACACTGCTGCTCTGAGGTGCATAACAAACTTCAGTTGTGGGGAGCTAACGAAGAATATGCTACAATTATCCTACAGCGATTGCAAGCAGACGGTTATATCAATGAAGCACGCTATTGTCATGCCTTTGCACACGACAAAGTGGCATATCAAGGTTGGGGAAGAGTAAAAATTAAAGCTGCTTTATATGCAAAAAAGATACCTAATCTTTTGATAGAAAATGCTTTGAACGAAATCAACGAAGAGGAGTATCATGCCGTGTTGTATCGAGTATTATCCACCAAACATCGTGCACTTAAACGTGATGCTATGGCACGCGAAAAACTAATTCGCTTCTGCCTACAGAGAGGATTTACTTACGATGAAATCGAATCTACCCTGCGAAAATTCACAAACTAAATAGATACTCCAACGCCTCGTCAATATCCTTTTCAGATACGTATTGATTAATTTCGGGTTCGCCTACAGCGCGAAGCAGTGTGAAATTTGGTGTTCGATTGGCACTATTCTTTTTGTCTTGATACATGCGTTGGATGAGTTGTTCGCGCTGTTTGCAGTTGCATTGCGGTCTACCATAGTATTGCAACATGATTTGCGTTAGTTGTTGCAATACCTCGCGCGGACAACCCAGCTTCACCACACTTAGATACACTTCTGCCACCATTCCCCATAAGACGCAGTAGCCGTGAGGTAGAGCATTGCGCTCTAATGCAGCCGATTCAATCGCATGTCCTACTGTGTGACCAAAATTCAGAATCTTGCGCAAACCTGTCTCATGAGGGTCTTGTGCCACCACCTTTTCTTTGATTGCTATACTTGCCTGCAACACACCTGTGCTACCCAACGCCTCCACCAATTGCTCATGAGGTAACTCCTCCTGCAGGAGTTGCAACAAGTTCACCCACTCCTCTTTGCTAGCAATCAACGCATGCTTGAGCATCTCAGCAAAACCACTCAGCAATTCCTCTGCAGGTAATGTACGCAGAAAATCAAGATGAATAAGTGTAGCCAAAGGCAGTGTGAAAGTACCGATTGCATTCTTTACTCCCTTATAATCAAAACCCGTCTTTCCGCCAGATGATGCATCCACCATAGCGAGCAACGTGGTTGGGATATTCACAAAACGAATACCACGCATATAGGTAGCCGCTGCAAAGCCACCTAAGTCTGTAATCATACCACCGCCTAAATTCACCAATACCGCCTCACGTGTGGCACGGTGTTTGAGCAGAAAATCCCAAACGAGTTGTACAGATGTCAAGTTTTTGGTCACCTCACCTGCTTCAAGCGTGAGCAAATGGTACGAAAAATCTCCGATTGATTCGGCGAAAAGTGGCAAACAATGTACTTTGGTATGACTATCCGTCAGCACAAACAACTGTCCTTTTGGGAGGTCAGAGAGTAGAGAGGAAAGTTGTGTTAGACTGTGTAGCATTGTCGTTTTTTGATTAAAAGTTTGCAAAGTTACGAAAAAAATTGTAACTTTGCACCCTAAATTAGAAAAATTATGCAAAAAAGAATCTTTTTTACCGTTTTGATGGTGTTTTTTGCCCTTACAACTATGGCAGAGGGCTTGACCTATCTCTCCACAGCAGATTTCAAAAAGAAGGTGTGCTACTATGATCTTTCATCGGGTCAGCAACCTCAATGGAAATATATTGGCGATAAGCCTTGTCTGATTGATTTCTCCACCACTTGGTGCGGTTGGTGCAAAAAGTTGCACCCCATTCTGGAGCAAGTGGCAAAGCAATACGAAGGCAAAGTTTATGTCTATACATTGGATGCAGAGAAGGAGCCTGAAGTCGCTGCTCTCTTTGGTGTCCGCAGCTACCCCACGGTCGTTTTATGCCCAATGGAAGGTGGCCCACGTATCGCACAAGGTTATCGTGAACTTGACTACTGGCAAGAAGCCATCAAGCAAATCCTTGGCGTAGAATAATCGTTTTATCTAACAGCGGAAGCGGTCTAAAATCTAACATCTAAAATATGCAAGTCGAACTCATTCTCCTCGTTCTTTCATTGCTTTTCTTTGCGAGCATCTTCACCGATAAAATCGGCTATAAATTTGGTGTACCTGCCCTGCTATTGTTCTTGGCTGTGGGTATGCTGTTTGGTCCTGATGGCATAGGTCGCCTCATCAACGAAGATGGGGTTGGTTATATGCTCAATGTCGGTTCTGCCCAAGCCATTGGTACGATTGCACTATGTATCATTCTTTTCTCGGGTGGTTTGGACACTAAGCTCTCGGACATCCGCCCTGTGATGGTACCTGGTCTTACCTTAGCAACTATTGGTGTACTAATCACGATGCTTGTTACGGGTGTGATCACCTATTACGTGTTTGGTTGGCTCCATTCTGTGGCAAGTGTCAGCATTGCAACTGCCCTATTGATGGCATCCACTATGTCTTCAACTGACTCTGCGTCCGTTTTCTCTATCCTTCGTACCAATAGCATTGGACTCAAGCATAATCTCCGCCCGCTGTTGGAGTTGGAGTCGGGTGCTAACGACCCGATGGCATATGTCCTAACTACTACCATGATAGGTATCGTCACCGCAGCTGGCAATCAGGTCACAGCATTGTCTGTGGTGCAAGATATTGTCATTCAGCTGATTATGGGGGCAGTCTTAGGTTTTATTTTTGGTAAGGGTATTGTCAGCATTATGCGTAAGGCGGATCTGGGCAACGAATCGCTCTACCCTATTATGGTACTCACGGCATGTATCTTTATCTTTAGTATCACCTATTTCTTGAAGGGTAATACCTATCTCGCCGTGTATATCGGTGGTCTGGTGATTGGTAATAGCAAGTTCACTCGCAAACGCCAAACGCGCAGTTTCTTTGATGGACTGACGTGGCTGAGTCAATTGGTTATCTTCCTTGTCTTGGGTCTGATGGTACACCCACATGAGCTCTTCCGTCTTGAAGTTTGGTTGCCTTGTCTCATTATCAGCATTGTGATGATTTTTATCTCGCGTCCTATATCTGTCTTCCTTTGTATGTTGCCTTTCAAGCAATACAAACGCCAAGACAAATTGATGCTCAGTTGGGTTGGATTAAAGGGCGCAGTACCAATCATCTTCGCCATCATGTGCGAAGCAAACGATGTGCCTCATGCGGACTTGATTTTTAATATCGTCTTCCTCTGCACCATCGTTTCGCTCATTGCGCAGGGCACTTCGCTCTCTGTTGTGGCTAAGAAACTCAAACTAGCGACGCCACCTGTAGAACTCAAGAAACTTTCGCATTTTGATATTGATCTGCCTGAGGAAGTGGAATCTTCTGCTACGGAAATTGAGGTCGAAGAGGATATGCTCGCTCATGGCAATATGCTCAAAAACCTCATTTTCCCTGATAAGACCTTGGTCATCATGGTTCGTCGTGGTGAAGATTTCTTTGTACCAACGGGCAATTCCGAATTGGAGGTTGGGGATCAATTGTTGGTAATTACCGACAATGATGCCATGCTCGCAGCTCAGTATATTGAGGAAACAAATGAAGAGGAGAGCAAGCACTGGGGCATGCAACTCATCAATAACACATGGGACTTTGCCAAACAAAAGTGGAACCAACTTGTGGCAGGTAAACACAAACAATAGGCAAAAGCGTTTCTTCAAGTTCTTTTCGGGCTACGCGACCACTTCGCGACCATTGTTGCACATCTGTGGGCTAGTTGTGCCTTATCTATGGGCGACATTTGGCTGGCTTTCAGTTCGCATACCACTTGGCTACCAATCCGATTACCACTGCGATGTTCATAGGTGTTTGATGGGCAAATTCAGTGTCCTATTTTCATTTTTTACCATTCCATTTGCCGAAGGGATAAAAAAAGAGAAGAAAAGACAATATTAGTTCAATTGAACATCAGCATCAATAACAAAAATGGCTAAGCCGTCTTCAGATGCCAATACATTTTTAGGTTTGATATCGCTCAAGAGATAATGTCCATCAGAAAATACTCCATCACGTTCTTGCGCTTCAAATCCACGTGATTTCATATAAGCCAGAATCTCCGCCGTTGTTGCGAAACGTACATTGTCTACAAATGGCTGAGTAAAAATCGGATATGCATTTGTATCACTCATAACATGCAAACCCACAAACTGCAACGCAAGATGTGGAAATAGACTATTATAGAGTTCTATTCTATCAAAGAGTTTGCTCATATCTCCTCCTACATGCATAAGATTATTCATCTTATATACCAAATTGGTTGTAGGATCAATCCAATTCTCGCTTTCGTTGCCACTTTGAAACAACAACAAATGTCGCTCTCTTGCAAAAGCGCCAAACATATCTACAACACAATGGTTTTCTCTAGCCCATTGGATTGCTACAGGAAACTGCTCAAAACGAGATAGACCTACAAGGATGTTTCGTAGGTTTTGTGCATTTGGTTGTGGTGCTGAATCTCCCATTGATAATCGATTGTTCGTTGAGATTGCTGAGCTAACCATGCTTGTGCATTATTTAGGTAATCGGTCGCACTCATACTACCTTAATTTTGTAATTGCGGCGCAAAGTTACTGCTTTTTTTTGATATGTGCAAGTAATATGCCAAATTTATGAAAATATAGATAGCAAAAGCACCTGCCATTTGTATACCCTTAGTATACCTTTGGTATAGGTTGGATTTCTTGTATATTACGCACTATTCACGCACAATACACGCACTATTCCTTTCACTTCCGTGGCGGAGCAGTGAAAGATTGGTAATTGATAGAGAAGAAAAACTCACCCCGCAAATCCAATGGATTGCAGGGTGAGAGTATTTTAGTTAGAAGGTTGTTTGGATGCTTTCTTTATACTAACATCACAAATTATATAATTTTGTACATGCTCCTCTATCCATTTTAACCCTTCTTCTGTAACTTTTCCTATTATTCTCGGTTTAATGTTAATAGCTATTTTTTCAAAGCCATGAAGGATTATACTGGTACATCTTCCAATACCTAAACTTTCCCATTGGAATTGGTATGGATTACCATTTTCATCATTTCCAACTATATACTCTTTCTTGATAGGTTTGTTAGGATGTTTTGAAGAACCGTTTTCATCATGTGTAAAAGCCACAGCTTTGACACGACCACTTACGCCGTCATAGTCTTCCATTAAGACTATTTTGTGAGGATTGTTGTTATAATCCTTTACACTATAAATATATCCTCTTTTCATCATGGCTATCACTCAAAATCATACCCAACAATTTTATTTTCATAATCGCTCCAAGCATCCCTATAATCTTCTACAACTTCTGTTGGTACATATATTGTGGCAGTCGTTGGAAAAGCACTCTCACCAATGATTGGAGGAGTTGTTGCTTTGCAATAAATAGTTTCCATCGTACATTTAGCAAAAGCTGACTTTCCGATAACCTCTACAGTTGCAGGCAATGTAATTTCCGTTAATCCAATCAGTCCATAGCATAGGTATGCAGGAATAGATTTTACTTTTTCTCCAAAGACTAATTCTTTTATACTAGAATCAGTATAACTTGATTTAGCAGCTCCTAATCCATAATAAGATGTGCTACCTATATTTGCCGCATAATTTGCGATATAATATATGGTATTCCAATAAATTTTAGCAGGCTTATCATTACTACCATATACTCCGAACACCCCATATTCTCCGCCATAATTCTCTGGGAATATAAATTCTTTTAGGGCCGTACCATAAAATACAGATTGCTGTATGGAGCGCACTGAATTAGGAATCTTAATATTAACTAAAGAGGTACAATAAGAGAAAGCATCTTTTTCTATTGTTACACATCCCTCTGGAATAGTCATATTATATATTGAAGTATGAGAAAATGCCTGTTCTGGAATTGTTTTTATTGTCTTTGGAAGAACAATTTCAAATAATGATGAATTGTTGTAAAAACTGAACGTTTTTATCCCAGTAAAATGCTGAAATTCTTTAAATGATTGAAGATTCTTATCGCTTTTGATATTCAATTCTGTTACACTAGCAGCTTCTTCATATGAAATCTCTCCATCTCCATTTGCATCTATCCCTTTGCTTAATAGAAGTGCCTTGGTATATGAATCTTTAAATTCAATAACATCATCTTCATTCGGTGCAGATGGAGTGTCTTGTACTTTAGCTATTTTTACTTTTGAACTATCTGGTAAAGTCAAATAAACATACTCACCATCTTGCTCAAATGCTAAAAACATCGCATCTCCTTTATCACCTTTGTCGCCTTTTTCTCCTTTTTCACCAGTATCACCCTTGTCACCTTTATCGCCCTTTTCACCTTTAGCTTTGCCTTCTTGTTGCCAAGTTTGTCCTTCGTCATAGGAGATATACCAATAGTCATTCTCGATTTTTAGCAATGGAGTAATACCGTCTTTACCAGAACCAGAAGAAGGGGTGACACTTGTGATACCAAACGTTACACTATCTACACTTTCAATAGCATACTGTGCGGACAAACCGCCATTCTCCCAAACATTCATTTGAGCAGAAGCACCCATAGCCACCATGGCTACAAATGCCAAAAGAAACATTTTTTTCATAATCGTTTATTTTTTGAATTAGTTATTGTTTTATTCTTTGATAAATCGTGCTACTTGTGTACCTATCTGCAATAGATATGTACCATTGGTCAGCGAGTTGACATCAATCGCTTGCCCTTCTGCCGAAGTTACCAATTTACCTTCCATTGTATAAATACGCAATGGCGTTGTGTCCGTGGCTCCTTGAATATGAAGCACTTCTTGTGTGGGGTTAGGATACACAAGATATGTTGACTCCATTTCTACTACATTGTCATCTGTTGGAATGTCTGGTTGAGAAGGAGAAAAAACAATCTTGCGAATGTTGTTAAGAGGCTCAAGAGCCAAGATGCTTCCGCCTTTATCCAGCAAGGCGAGATTTTGCCCAACGAACATCCATTTGCCGATGATAGCAAGATCGTTGGTTAACCCAGAGCCTGTGCGTGTTTCCACCACAAGGTTGGTCGCCATCATTTGCATAGAGCAAAATAGGGCTAAAATGAGAATAAATTTATTCTTCATCGTATTAAATAATTTGTGGGAAGTCGGCTCCAAACGACCCGTGAATATATAAAGAAAGCGTGGAACCTTACCTTTGCTTATTCTCTCATCAGAGGTTCCTGCAAGACCCTACCAACAAGAATAAGCAACGAACGCCCACGCCGAATATGAAATGCCACCAAACAGAGCAATCCAACAAAGGATGCTCTGCGGGCGGGATATACATATCCCAAAGGGCGTTTACTGCCTTCTTGCTTTGGGCTGGTGAAATTTTGCAGGATTTCTGATGACCAAAACAAGCGCTAATAAACGCTTTTTATTATGTCTGCTACCCTCCGCCTATGATGTCAGACATCCCCAGCGCAGGTTCACGGTGCAAAGGTACTACAAAATTTGTGGATGTGCAAATTTTGCGTGGAAAAAGTGTTAGGAGTATTTAATATTTTGAGGATAATCAGGCGTATAATTATTCAGTAATCCTATAGTGAAAGTTGCTGAATCACCTATAAATAACCTAAGAATAACCTATAAATCACCTAAGATTTATAGCAGATATACGGGTTCTTATTCAAATTTCGTGCAGGAAAAGTGTCAATGTGCGCGAATAAACTCTCCTATAAACACCACTTGTTTGTTCGCTTTAACTGTGTGATTTTCAGTTATTTTATTGAAAAATAAATACAAAAAAGTTAGGATTTATCATGTATTTTTTGTAACTTTGTAGTGCAAAAAAAATAAACAAAAAACAAGACAATCCTAACTCGCATGCAAAATTACAACAAAAAATCGAAACGACAAAATGTTTCTCTACAAAATTTGTTTAATGACCTCAAATTAGTAGTAGAATCGTCCTTCATCGAAGATAATCGTTGCAAAATTCAAG
>JAFYSB010000037.1 GCA_017546705.1 Paludibacteraceae bacterium | reverse complement strand
TCATGTTCTTGAGCATCGTACCAAAAGATACCAACTGAAGGCATCTCCTCATCAAACGACTTCATGCTCGCCATTTGAGCCTCTTTTTGTTCTTGTGTTAAAGTTGTCATAGTGATTGTCGTTAAACAAAAGGAAGAGTTAATTCAACCTTTGCGCTGCAAAGGTACAATATTTTTAGTAATTATGCAAATATTTTAATATTTTTCCTAATCTAAAAACTCACTTAGTTAGCCATTGGGGAAGTTTTTGCTTTCCAAATTGTATTTTTTTTATTATTTGGAAAGCGATTTTGTGTGCAAAGGTGGTAGTATTTTTGCAAGTGCAAATATTTTAGGGGAAAGTTGAAAATTGTATTATATAAGGATTTGCCCGAATGGGATTCGGGACTAATAAACAAAGAGGCATGGATGGCGTCCGCAAGAATGAGCGCGAAGTGCACTAGGTCAACTGTTTTAGGAATAGAGTCAACTTTTTTAGGGATTCAGTCAACCTTTTTCAGGGATTTAGTCAACCTTTTTAGGAAGGCGATATTAATAAAACGCACTTTTAGTCACGAGGAGTTGATGCGGAGTTCTCTCGGTTTTCTCCCGCTCGTCGGTCGGTGTTTTGAGGCAAGGTACAAGAGAGGGAAAAAGAATGGCAATCTTAATAAAAGTACTTTTTGTAATTTTTAACAGAATACCCAATACTTCATACAATTGGCGGTCGTGCCTACCCTGTACGGCACTACCCTATAGCCATATGGCTGCGTACCCGCAAGGGGTACGCCATTCTATGTATTGCGCTTAATCCTCAGAGTGGGGACTCTTCGGGCGCAATACTCGAAGTGCCATTCAAGGCACTTCTTCACCTTGGTCTTTAGCCCGAGAGGGATTGGTAAGGTACAAAGGGAAGGAATATTAAGAAAAGTACTTTTTTGAGTTATAAACTATGTATGACAACTTATAAAACAATCGCCACTTGTGCGAAAACACAAATGGCGATTGATGAGTATAAGTTTATTAAGTTCTTTTGATAGTAGTCGATTAGTCTTTCTTCACTGGGGTTTTAGGAAAGATTACCCAGAACGCCAATGCCACTACCAAAGCGAAGCCAGCGAAGATATACCAGCTGGTACGCCAACCAGCCCAAATTTCCATAGGACCGCCTGCCACTACTGATTCGGCGTTCACGAAATGGTTTACAATCGCTTGTGCTGCCAAGGTACCGATTGTAGCGCCAAAACCGTTGGTCATCATCACGAACAGACCTTGTGCGCTGGAGCGTTGGCTTGGGTCGGTCTCTTGATCCACATACAACGAACCAGAGATGTTGAAGAAGTCGAAGGCAAAGCCATAGACGATACAACTCAATACGAACAAAATCACGCCTGGCATACCTGGGTTACCTGCTCCGAAGAAACCGAAACGCAATACCCATGCCAACATAGCCATCAGCATCACCGACTTGATACCAAACTTCTTCAAGAAGAATGGAATGAACAAGATGCACAATGCCTCGCAGATTTGTGAGATAGAGATCAAGATATTAGCGTGTTGTACGCCAAAAGTATCGGCAAACTCCTCAATCGCTCCGAAGCTGGTAATGAATGGGTTAGCATACCCATTGGTGATTTGCAAGCACATACCGAGCAACATAGAGAAGATGAAGAATACTGCCATCTTCTTTTGTTTGAACAGGGCGAATGACTCCAAACCGAGTGCCTCCACGAGCGACTTGTTCTCCACATGACCCTTCACTGGGCACTTAGGCAAAGTGAGGGAGTAGATGGCGAGAATAATACTGAGCGCACCGCTGACGATGAATTGCTTAGGAGTAGCTTGGAAGCCGCATAAGTCCACAATCCACATGGTTACGATGAAGCCCACGGTACCCAACACGCGGATAGGTGGGAAAGCCTTCACGGTGTCGAGGTCGGCTTGTGTCAATGCGGTATAAGCTACAGAGTTACTGAGCGCAAGGGTAGGCATGAAGAATGCTACCGAAGCGGTGTAGAGCGAGAAGAGGGTAGAGAAAACTACGCCGTCGCCTGCCATAAGTCCGTAGGCGCCTGTAGCAATCATAAAAGTACCTGCGAGTGCGTGGCAGAGGCTGAGTGCTTTCTCTGCTGGAATCCAGCGGTCAGCCACGATACCCATGAGTGCGGGCATAAAGAGGCTCACGATACCTTGGATGGAATAGAACCAGCCGATATTGGTAGCCATACCGTGCGTAGCGAGGTAGGTACCCATAGATGTTAAATACGCTCCCCAAACGGCAAATTCGAGGAAGTTCATGACGGTTAGTCGAAGTTTGATGTTCTTCATATTATCTAAATTTTAGTTATTACATTTGGTGTCGAGAGTCGCGAATCCCGTTAAAACTCGCTGGTGAAATGGAACTTGATATTCTTGTAGTCATTCTGCGCCATTTGGAGGACGTAGCCGCTATCTGCCATGAAGACATCGCGGCCTTCTTTGTCCTTGGCCATATACTGAGCCTTGCGTTTCTTGAACATCTCCAATTCGGCTTCGTTGTCGCTCTCTATCCAGCATGCCTTGAACATTTGCAATGGCTCCCAACGGCATTTGGCTTGGTACTCATGCTCCAAGCGGTGTTGAATAACCTCAAACTGCAATTGTCCTACAGTACCAACAATCTTGCGGCCATTGAACTGGCTGACAAACAGCTGTGCCACACCTTCGTCCATGAGTTGGCTAACACCCTTGTCAAGCTGCTTTTGCTTCATAGGGTCGGCATTCTCGATATACTTGAACATCTCTGGCGAGAACGATGGCAAACCCTTGAAGTGGAGATTTTCACCTGCGGTTAGGGTGTCACCAATCTTGAAGTTGCCTGTATCTGGAAGACCTACTATATCGCCTGCAAAAGCTTCATCCACCGTCTCTTTGCGCTGGGCCATGAAGCAAGTAGGAGCCGAGAATCGCATCTGGCGGTTCTCGCGCACGTGTTTATAATAGGTGTTACGCACGAACTTACCGCTACAAATCTTGAAGAACGCAATACACGAGCGATGGTTAGGGTCCATATTGGCGTGGATCTTAAAGCAGAATGCCGTAAATCCATCCTCCATTGGTTCTACCTTACGCTCAACTGCCTCCACTGGGCGTGGCGAAGGAGCAATCTGCACGAAGCACTCGAGGAGTTCCTTCACACCAAAGGTATTCAATGCTGAACCAAAGAATACAGGAGCCAGGTCGCCTGCGAGGTAATCCTCGCGAGAGAAAGGATTATACACACCCTCAATCATCTCCAGATCCTCTTGGAGTTTCATTGCATCTTGCTCGCCTACGAGTTGCGCAATCTGTGGGTCGGTTACATCGTCAAATCGAAGAGACTCAGTGACTTGCGTCTTATTGGGCGTATAGAGGTCGAGGGTAGATTGGAAGATATTGTACACGCCCTTGAATCGCTCGCCGCTGTTGATTGGCCAAGAGAGTGGGCGCACATGGATGCCGAGTTCGCTCTCTACCTCGTCCATCAAATCAAAAGGGTCTTTACCCTCGCGGTCCATCTTATTGACGAAGACCATCACGGGAGTCTTGCGCATACGGCAGACTTGCATGAGGCGGCGGGTCTGTGTCTCCACACCTTTGGCGGAGTCAATCACAATCACCACCGAATCTACAGCGGTCAGCGTGCGGAAGGTGTCCTCTGCAAAGTCCTGGTGACCAGGGGTATCGAGGATATTGATATGGTAGTTGTTGTAGTCAAAACCCATCACGGAAGTAGCTACGGAGATACCGCGCTGCTTCTCAATCTCCATCCAGTCGGAGGTGGCGGTTTTGCGAATCTTATTGCTTTTTACGGCTCCCGCTACGTGGATAGCACCTCCGTAGAGCAGGAGTTTCTCGGTGAGCGTCGTTTTACCCGCATCTGGGTGCGAGATGATCGCAAAGGTGCGGCGACGCAAGATTTCTTGTTGTTCAGCGTTGGTTAACACAATCGTTTTATGTCGTTTTAATAGTTGTTATTCAAAAGCTATCTTCGGGGTATCTTCAGGGTATCTTCGGGACATTAGCATGTGCACCATACCAGACGAATGCCGAGCAAATACATTGTGAGAACGGCAATCGCAATACCGATGAGTATAGCTGCAATCGCGATGCTCCATTTGCTACCTGTGGAGAGGCCTTTCTTAGCGAATGGGTCGTTGAGTTTCACGATAGGGAATTGCGCTTGGTCGGTGAGCGTGTTGCCGAACAATACGCTGACGATGGCATCAGCGTTGATTGCCCAACCATTGGCGTTGAGTAGCGGAGCAAGATTGCGCTTGCGGAGTTTCATCCAAGCTAAAATCATGGATGGACCGCTGACTACTATCAATATAGCTGGTACGATGAGCAACGCCCACGCATGCATATCTTTGACTTCTGACAGTAAGCTAGTCAAGAAGGTTCCTATCGAGCCTATAGCCAAACCAACAGCCGCAAAAATACCAGCAAACTTAGCCACATCAAATGGTGCAGGTTGAGCCGCTTGACCTGCTGCAGGTGGTGTTTGCAGTTTGGCAGTCATGTCGGCGAATGACTTCTTCTCCTTCTCCGCTGCGGACTTAGTGATCAATCCGCTCACCCATTCGCCCAACTTGCGGTAAGGGCTCCAGAAGGCTTGACCGATGGAGATAGGGTTGTCGATAATCTTCACCACTTCCGCCTCCCAGTCGCGACCTTGACGGTCGTAGAAGAGGGCATTCTTGCCCACTTTGAGGTTGCGTATATCGCCCACGGTCATGGCTGCTACGATTTGCATCTTCTCGCCTGTGGCATGCAAGGTGCATTGGCAATAGATCAAGTACATACCGCTATCTGGCGCTTGGGCATTGTGCTTAGCCATATCGTTTACGCGTAAGCATAGGTTGCATGCGCGTTGGTCGATTACTAGCGTACCCGCTTGGAAGATAGCCCATGGGCTGTCCTTATCATCTCCGCGACCGAGCAGGGCTTTGCCACGTTTGGCGTAGAAATCTTGGAAGCTGACGAAGTTGCGGAGCAATGTGCAGAAGTCGCGGCTGAGCAAGAGGAGCTTTTCCAGCGGTTTGTATTGCGCTTGTGCTGCGGATAGAGCAGTTGCATTGGCAGCTTCAGCAGCAGTTTTTCCAGCTTCGTAGTCAGCAATCTTCTTGCCCATCTCGGCGAACTGCTCCTCGGTGAGACCAGGCACGGCCGCATCAGCAGGTAGGGTAGCCAAACCCAAAGATTGCAGTTTGGTGGTATGGAAATATTGGCTATATGCCTCTTGGCATGCCTTGTATGCTGCTATCACATCGGCTGCATAAGGTGCTTCTGGGGCCGCTTGTGCTTCGATGCTAACGCCCGCAATGGCCGCTTTCACAGCAGCTAGCGACACCACGCCGCCTTCCGCCAACGGAGTGGCTACAGCTAAAATAGCCTCGTCTTTGATGGCATCGAGAGGTAATGAATCCTTGCCTTTGAGCAAAACATCAGGGTTTTGCAATGTGCTGCAGAGCCATTGAGCAGTGGCTATCACGTCCGCGATGTGAATCTTGGCATCATGGTTGTTGTCAATGAGTGCCAAACTCTCATCAGGAATCTCCAAACCAGAAACGGGGCATGCTAATACAGTCCACAATTTCTCGTCCAATTCAGCCAAATGCTGAATGTCCTTGCCACTTTTGATGACTACGCGTGTGCTACCGCCGATATTGGCGTATGTCCATGTATGTTTCATAGCGTTGTAATATGTTTTTACATAAAAATCAGAAAAGTGCTGCAAAAGTACAAAAATATTTGCATATATCAAAATTTTGTTGTAATTTTGCACGCTTTTTTGTGGGCAGACTGTTTATAATGTTCGCTCGCGCGAGAAAAAAGCGGAATAATATGTTTAACTTTTAAAATCGGAAGGCGATTAGCTCCTAATGCGATTAGGCTATGAGGCTTTCCAAAACATTTGCTAAAATGGCAGAAAATCTTTCACTCCAGAACTTCGACTGGGATGCTTTTGAGAACGAAGCAAAAGGCACACAAAACGAAGAATTACTCAGTAAGTATGACGCTACCCTCAACGCTATCAAAGATCAAGAGGTAGTAGAAGGTACCGTTATGTCAATCAACAAACGTGAGGTAGTTGTAAACGTAGGTTACAAGTCAGATGGTATCGTACCAGCTGCTGAGTTCCGTTACAACCCAGATTTGAAAGTTGGTGACAAAGTAGAGGTTTACGTAGAGAGCCAAGAGGACAAGAAAGGTCAATTGGTACTTTCTCACAAAGAGGCTCGTGCTGCTCGCAGCTGGGATCGCGTTAACGAAGCTCTGGACAACAATGAAGTGGTTAAGGGTTACATCAAGTGCCGCACCAAGGGCGGTATGATCGTTGATGTATTGGGTACAGAGGCATTCTTGCCAGGTAGCCAAATCGACGTTAAGCCTATCCACGATTACGATGTATTCGTAGGTAAGACCATGGAATTCAAGATTGTTAAGGTAAATCCTGATTTCCGTAACGTGGTTGTATCTCACAAAGCTCTTATCGAGGCTGAGCTCGAAGCTCAACGCAAAGAGATCATCTCTCACTTGGAGAAAGGTCAAGTGCTTGAGGGTACCGTTAAGGCTATCATGGCATACGGTGTGTTCATGGACTTGGGTGGCGTAGATGGTTTGATCCACATCACCGACCTCAGCTGGGGCCGCGTAAGCGATCCAAAAGAGTTGCTTGAAGAGGGTCAAAAGATCAACGTTGTTATCCTTGACTTCGACGAGGAGAAAAAACGTATCGCTCTCGGCTTGAAGCAATTGGCTCCTCATCCATGGGAGGCATTGAACGCTGACCTCAAGGTAGGCGATAAGATTAGCGGTAAGGTAGTTGTAATGGCTGACTACGGAGCATTCGTAGAGGTTGCTCCTGGTGTAGAGGGCTTGATCCACGTAAGTGAGATGAGCTGGAGCCAACACCTCCGTTCTGCAAACGACTTCTTGAAAGTAGGCGACGAGATCGAGGCAGTTATTTTGACTCTCGACCGCGACGAGCGCAAGATGTCACTCGGTTTGAAACAACTCAAGGCTGATCCTTGGGAGAACGTTGATACCAAGTATGCAGTTGGTACACGCCACTTCGCTAAAGTACGCAACTTTACTAACTTCGGTGTATTTGTTGAGATCGAAGAAGGTGTTGAGGGCTTGATCCACATCAGCGACTTGAGCTGGACCAAGAAGATCAAACACCCTAACGAGTTCACACAAATCGGTGCTGAGATTGAGGTTGCTGTACTCGAAATCGACAAAGAGAACCGTCGTCTCTCACTCGGTCACAAACAACTCGAGGAGAACCCATGGGAAGAGCTCGCTGTTAAATACGGCGTTGACACCGTGGTAGAGGGTAAGGTAGCTGAGGTTGCTGACAAGGGTGCTGTGGTAGTACTTGAGGATGGTGTTGAGGGTTATTGCACCACTCGTCACCTCCAAAAAGAGGATAAGAGCCCTGTAGCTGTAGGTGATACATTGAACTTCAAGGTAATTGAGTTCAACCGCGATGCTAAGCGTATCCTTCTTTCTCACCTCCGCACTTGGGAAGAGCGCAAAGAGGCTCCTGTAAAAGAGGCTAAGGCTGCTCCTAAGAAAGAGGCACAACCAGAGTTGCCAAAGGTAGAGAAAACTACTCTCGGTGACTTGAGCGTATTGGCTGACTTGAAGGCTTCTATGGCTGCTGAAGAGAAACCAGCAAAGAAGACCACCAAGAAAGCTGCTAAGAAAGAGGAAACAGCAGAGTAATCTTTCTGGATAAAACAAAAAACGGTATGTCGATTGACATGCCGTTTTTTTTGTGTCTTTATTTTCACCATCTTTTCCATACCCTTGCTATACCTTTGCCGAAGGGATAGGGCAGGAAAAGCGGAGTGAATATGTTCGATTACATGCGATTAGGTACCTCAATGCCGAGCAATGCCATCGCGCTCTTGATTACCTTAGCCACGGTTTGTGAAAGCAAAAGGCGCAATGCACGTTTCTCAACATCTGCCTCGTTCAAGATACTATGATCGTGGTAGAAACTGTTGAAGTCACAAGCCAATGCATACGCATAGTTGGCAATCACAGCTGGTGAGAACTCATCGCCTGCTTGACGTACTGCTGCAGGATAATCCACTAGGCGTTGGATCAGAGCGAGTTCTTTTTCAGAGAGAGTAGTCGATTCGGGATTCGAGAGGCGGGAATCAATATGTTCTCCCGCTTTGCGGAGCACGCTCTGTATACGCGCGTACGTGTATTGTATAAAAGGTCCAGTGTTGCCGTTGAAGTCGATACTCTCTTCTGGATTGAATAGCATGTTCTTGCGTGGATCTACCTTCAGGATAAAGTACTTCAGCGCACCTAGACCTACCATGCGAGCGATTTCGTTAGCTTCCTCTTCGGTGATGTCGGGTAGGGTATTGACCTTATCTTTAGAAATCTCTTTCGCATCGGCAATCATCTGTGCCATCAAGTCGTCGGCATCTACTACCGTACCTTCGCGGCTCTTCATCTTGCCGTTTGGAAGCTCCACCATACCATAGCTGAAGTGCACCAACTCCTTGCCGAATGGGAAGCCCAGACGATCGAGCAGGATACTGAGCACCTTGAAGTGGTATTCTTGCTCATTACCAACTACATATACCATCTTGTTGATAGGGTAGTCTTGGAAACGAAGCTTCGCAGTACCAATATCTTGGGTCATATACACAGATGTACCGTCTGCGCGGAGCAGGAGCTTCTCGTCCAAACCGTTTTGCGCCAAGTCTGCCCATACTGAGCCGTCTTCGCGGCGGTAGAAGTCGCCTTTAGCAAGACCACGCTCTACTTCGCCTTTACCTACGAGATAGGTGTCGCTTTCGTAGTAGATCTTATCAAAGCCTACGCCCATTTGCGCGTATGTCTCGTCAAAGCCAGTATATACCCATTCGTTCATTTTTTGCCACAATGCACGTACTTCTGGGTCGTTTTGCTCCCATTTTACGAGCATTGCTTGTGCCTCTTTGATGAGTGGAGCTTCTTTCTTAGCAGTCTCCTCGTCCATGCCGCCTGCCATGAGCTCTTTGATTTGAGCTTTGTACTCAACATCAAAGCGCACGTAGTAGTCGCCAATCAGGTGGTCGCCTTTCTTGCCGCTAGTTTCTGGTGTCTCGCCATTGCCGAACTTCTGCCATGCCAACATCGATTTGCAGATATGGATACCACGGTCGTTGACGATATTGGTCTTGACTACATTCCAGCCGTTGGCCTCTTGAATCTTCGCGATGGAATAACCCAGTAGGTTATTGCGCACGTGACCAAGGTGCAATGGTTTGTTGGTGTTTGGCGATGAATATTCCACCATCATCAGAGGTTTCTCCTCTTCGCCGCGACTCAGTTGACCATAGTTGTCTGCCGCTGCGATGCCTTGCAACTGCTCCAACCAATAGGATTGAGCAATGCTGAGATTGAGGAAACCTTGTACTGCATTGTATTGCTCTACAAGTTCGCCTACTAGTGCTTCGCCTACCTCTTGTGCCACTTGTGCTGGGGCTTTCTTAGCTGCTTTTACAAATGGGAATACCACCAATGTGATATCGCCTTCAAACTCTGCGCGAGTCTTTTGAAACTGTACTTGCGCAGGAGTAATCTCCACTCCGTACAAGTTTTTGACTGCTTCTTGTACTTTAGGGATAAGTATTTCTTCTAAATTCATATGTAATGTTATTTTTCTTCTTTCTTTCCTTCTACAATCAGTACGATCTCGCCCTTTGGCGGTGTTTGCTTGTAGTGTGCTGCCAATTCCGTGAGTGTCCCGCGTTGGGTATCCTCGTGCAGCTTGCTAATCTCGCGACTAACGCTGGCTCTGCGCTCGCCACCCATCACCTCTGCCAGTTGTTCTAAGGTCTTCACCAAGCGGAACGGTGACTCATAGATGATCATCGTATGTGTCTGCTCGGCGAGGATTCTCATGCGTGTCTGACGACCTTTCTTCTGGGGTAGGAAGCCCTCGAAATAGAAGCGGTCGTTAGGCAAGCCCGAATTAACCAATGCAGGTACAAAGGCAGTTGCACCAGGCAGACATTGTACTTCCACTCCTTTTTCTACACACGCGCGCACGAGCATAAAGCCTGGATCAGAAATACATGGTGTACCCGCATCAGAGATGAGGGCTACGGTCATACCAGCTGCAATACGTGTAGCCATATCATCACTGGTCTCATGTTCGTTGAACTTATGATGGCTCTTCAGTGGCGTATGGATATCGTAATGCTTGAGCAGCACAGACGACGTGCGGGTATCTTCAGCAAGAATCAAATCCACCTCTTTCAGTACGCGGAGCGCACGAAAGGTGATGTCCTCGAGATTTCCAACGGGTGTAGGTACTATGTATAACATGTTTTTTCTCTAAACACTAAACAGTAGCGCTGAAAGCGCGTTCACTAAACGTTACGCGAAGCGTCTCTTGAGTACGTTCTCAAAGAGTTGTACGGCGGTAGAGTCGCTGTCCCACTCGAAGTTATCTGCTACATAATCCATGGCCTCTTCTAGTGAGCCCAAGGCATTGAGTTCATCCAAAGTCTTTTGCATCAATTCGCCATTGCCTGCAAAGAGTTCGCGTTGGAAGAGGAAACGGTCGCCCAAGGATATGGCTTGGCGGATATCTTCTACGGCAGCGCCAAACAATGATGTTTGTTGTGGCATTGGACGTGGAACTGGTTGTGGAGCAGGTGCTGGCTCTACCACTGGCTCTGCCTTTACTTCTGGTTGTGGAGCAGGTTCCACGATAGGTTCCACCACTGGCTCTGGCTCAACGATTGGTTCCACCACTGGCTCTGGCTCAACGATAGGTTCTACCACGGGTGTTGGAACCTCAGGTTCATCTAGAATCTCTAGTGGCTCTAAAATTTCCTCTTGCACATCCACTTGTGGCTCTTCTACCAATTCGTTCTCAGTTTTCACCTCTTCGTTTTCAGTTTCAGTATCTTCCTCTATAATGAGTTCGATCTCCACCTCTGGCTCTTCGGCTGGTGTGACTGTCACGCCAGCCGCTGCCAATGCAGCCACTTCTGCTTGCAGCGTAGCAATCATAGTTCTTGCCTCATCGCCTTCATGCCTCATCGCCTCGTTGGCTTCTTCGAGTTGCGCCACACGCGCCTCCAGAGCAGAGAGTTTCTGCTCCAGAGCCGTCGTATAGTCGGTTATTGCTTGAATAAGATTATTCATAGTTTTTTTATTTCAGTAGCGCCCATAGGCGCGTTCACTAAACAGTAGGCACTTTGTGCCGTCCTCTAAACAAATTACTTCGTTGCGTCTTCGAGTTTCTTCATCATTGCGAACATAAAGATAGCTGCGATAGCACATACAGCTACGAATACGCTCCATACGCCCCATAATGGCATGTCGCCCCAGAGGTTACTTCCGATAGACACGAGGTAGTTACCGATGGCAGTAGCCACGAACCAGCCACCCATCATCATACCTTTATACTTTGGAGGTGCCACTTTGGTCACAAAAGAGATACCCATTGGGCTGAGAAGGAGCTCAGCGAAGGTGAGGATCAAGTAGGTGTAGATCAATACGTTTGCGTTTACAAATGTAGGATCACCAGTCACGCGTGCCAATTCTTGTGCGTTAGGAGTGAGGAGTCCGATACATGCTACAGCCATCACGATATACGCGATAGTTGCTACCACCATACCAAGTGCAATCTTGCGTGGAGCAGATGGCTCTTTGCCTTTCTTAGCGAGTGCACCGAAGAGTGCCATGCTGAATGGGGTCAATGCTACTACGTAGAATGGGTTAAACTGTTGGAAAATAGGCGCGCTCAAGGTGATACCATTTGGTGAGATATGGAGGTACTTGTATGCCAATACGCCCAAGGCTGCTGCGATAGCACTGCCAGAGATGAGTTTGGTCTTCAATTCTTTGCTTTGTACTAATGAGAATCCTGCATATACCATCACTACGATCATCACCAAGTTGATGATATCGAATGCCATTGTCTGAACGCCTGTGCAGAGTGGTTGTACAAACTCAGCTGCAAAAAGAGTCAATGTATTACCATTTTGGTGGAACGCCATCCAGAAGAAGATTACCACAGCGAACACCATACACAATGCAACAATACGCTTTTTGGTTTGCTCTGGAGTCAGTTCCTCTACTTTTGCACCAGTTGCAGCCACTTGCTTAGCAGAGTTCTCTACGTGCTTAAACCAAGGACGGCAAGCGTAGTAGATAGCGATACTGAGTACCAATGATGCGCAAGCCACCATAAATGCGAAGTGATAACTGTCGTTCACGCTTACGCCAAGACTTGTTTGTGCCCATTCCATGATTTTCACGGCTGCGGTAGGAGCGAACATTGCACCAATGTTGATTGCCATATAGAAGAGTGAGAACGCAGCATCGCGCTTGTCTGCATATTTAGGGTCATCATAGAGGTTACCCACCATCACTTGCAAGTTGCCCTTGAACAGACCAGTACCGAAACTTATGAGAACCAACGCAGCAATCATGGCGCCCATAGCGGTGCCACCTGCGCCCAGAGGTACTGCGAGGAGTACATAACCAGCAAACATAACCATGATACCGATGGTCACACACTTGCCGTAACCGATTTTGTCAGCCAAGATACCACCTACGAGTGGCAGGAAATATACCAACGCAAGGAAGATAGAATAGATTTGACCTGCTGTAGCTGCATCAAGACCAAAATTAGCTTTCAAAAATAGAATGAATACGGCCAGCATAGTGTAGTAGCCGAAGCGTTCGCCTGTGTTGGCAAGAGCCAATGCAAACAGACCTTTGGGTTGATTTTCAAACATAAATAAGTTCGTTTTTTTATAGTTAATAATTTGATGTTATTTCTAATGTACACATAAAACCGTGCAAAGGTACGAAAAAAAATGTACATATGCAAGATTTTTATTAATTTTGAGTTAAGAATTAAGAATTTTGAGTTGCTTACGCAGTTGTGCAGTGATGTAATATTGCAGTACATCTCTTTGGAATCAAGACGCGGTATAATTATGAATAGGTTTTATTTTTCTTAGAGTTAGGTTCTTTATAGGTTATGAATAGTGCGTTAATAGTGCGTTAATAGTGCGGTTCCTTAAGCACTTTTTTTAAGAAAAAAGCAACCGATCTTTTAAAAAAAAATATTTTTTTACCTCATCTCTTGCGTAATTCAAATAAATGTTGTACCTTTGTCGGCGATTAAAAAAGATTGACATTATACCTACTACAACTATAAGCAAAATTATTATCATTAGAGCAGAAAAGACCGACCTATAAACTAACTCATAACTCATAGTCATAACTCATAGTTCTTATTTCATCCTATAGGCTCAGCGATTATTATAAATTTTACATTATGCCCTTTATTTCTTTTCATACTATCTTTGTTAATTGGTGCTATAACGTGCTGATTTGCTGTGTGTTGAGAGATTTTTTAATGGGGGGGGGGTAAGTGTCCAAGCGTTGCAAATAACTGCGCAAATTGCGCGTAATTTCATACATTAAACACTATCTGTGTATGTCCTTTTGGCAGCATGGGTAGTGTCTTTGTTTATATCTAAATAAAATATTACCGAATATGAAACCAAGACATTTTTTACTCGTTTTAGCATCCGTGTTTAGCATATGTGGTTATGCTGTCCAAACAGATAATGGTACTGGCGCAACAAAAAGCGGTTCGACCTGGTATTCTACCATTGTATATAACCAATACGATATTCAAGATGGTAATAATCTTGATGTTTATTATAGTTATCCAAGTAATCATGTTAAATTTGATTGTTATCGAGCTTCTATAACTGGTGGTGACGACAAGAAAAAAATAGAGGTTCAACACCAAGTTAGTGGTAGTTGGTCTGTATTTTACACCTATTTATTATCAGATAAAAAGACATGGTATACCACAGAAAGTGGTAATTTAAGTTCCAACGCAACAGGTATCGCATTTCGCCGTGTTGCAGGTACTAGTGAACGCCTTGTTAAGAATATTTATGTGAAAATGGCGCCACATACCAAGATGAATACCAGCTCTATTTCATTTGTAAATGTGCCAGTAGGTACAACACAAACGCAAACAATAGATTATTATTCATTCCTTTCGGGAGGTAGCGGTATTCAAGCGTATGTGGTAGATAATAGCGGCAATAAAGTTACCGTCCCAGGCTTAACATTAAGTAATAGCAGTATTGGAGTCAATGTGTTAGAAAAAATTGGAGAAAACAACTATTCAATAACTGTTACATTTAATCCTCAATCTATTTTTTCATTAAGCGGTTATAAGGTTAGAATTGTTAATAGTGGCGCGCCTATTGGAAGCACTATTGATATTCCTATCAGCACTCTCTCGAGTGCACTATATCCTCCTACATTAAAATGTGATGAGAATGCGTATGATTATGTGAAATTATCTTGGAATAAGATTGATGGTGCGACCTCATATAATATTTATGATAATGGTAATCTTGTTACATCTGTAACTGGCACGAGTGCTACTATTACAGGTTTACTTATGGGATCAAATCATAAATATACTGTTAAATCAATTTATGGCTCTTCAGCATCTAATCCTTCAAATGTAATAGATGTTACAACGCATTCATATCCTAAAACTTCGAGTATCTGGTTTACCAATGTGGGGCAGAATAGTTTTACAATCAACTGGAACAAAGTGGACTTGCAACCAAATCATGAATTTGTTCGTTATAGAGTACATATCTATTATAACGATTATTATGACGTGCGTTGCGAACGTTTAACACACTATCGTTCAATAGATAATATTGAAAATATAAATACTACTTCATTAACCATAAATGATGTAGATGATGCTACCCGTTTTTGTGTCTATATCGGTGTAGATTTCAAGTACACACTAAACGGTAGTACTAAAACTTTTGATGTTTCAGCATACCAGCAAGGTGGCGTAAACGTAGGATGGGTGAGTGCTTTTGTTGAAACACCTACTACATATAATGCGTCATCATCAATCAAAGATGCTTATTATATATACAAGGGTGAATGGCATTATATTAACCTAAATATTACAAATACTTTACCTGGTGGAGCATCACCTTTTTACTGGTATTTTTCTTATCCACAAGAAAATTTGAAGTATCGTGCGTGGGTAATAGATGCAGCTAATGTCACGCATTATGTGGAAGATGATGCGACTGGTAAAAAATATAAGTTAACGGGTACAAATTATGGATACACTACTTATCTTGAAGACAATAAATTTCAAACAGAAGTTGAACCGATAAATCAATCGTTGACTCAAGTTAAGTTTTTAGGTACTCGAGACTTAGGGGGATTCAAAGAAATATATTTTGGTGATGCCTATTCTAGGGTTGCTCGTCATATTTTAATGGAAACCGAAACTATTGATTTAGGCAATGTTAAAATTGGTGACAATGTTGATATACCTATACGATTTAAATCTTTTTTGGTTGACAACGAACTAAAAGTTACTTCTGATAATAGTGCTTTCGCTCCTAATAAGACTGTTATTTGTAGTAAGGCAACTAAAAAATCCGGAACTTTCTGTCAGACAGATAACCGTAGTTATGACTTTAGTGTTCGTTTTACACCAACTAAAGATGGCGAAGCAGTAGCGCGTATTACAGTGAGTGATGGCATACGTTCAAAAATGGTAACTATCACAGCTAAGGTTTGGCCTTACAATACCTTTTACGTTGATGGAGAATGGAGAGAAAACGACAAATGGATTTTTGGAGTACCTAATACAGACGAAGATGTTATTATCGCGGCTAATGTTACTGTACCTGATAATGTAACGATTCAAGCAAAAAATGTTACATTAGAGGACAACACATCCATCACTATCAAACCTCAAGGAGCTCTCAAAATAGATAACTTAAAAAAAGGAAGTAATACTAATATTACGATTGAATCGAATGAGGATAATACTGGTTCATTCTTATTTAAAAATACAAATAAAGTAGGAGCGACCATACAATTGTATTCTAAATCATTTTCAACCGGTCTCAAAAATGGTGTCGCAGGAAATTTTTACGACCCTAAATGGCAATATATAGGCATTATTGCCGAGTCTTTAAAATATTCAGACATCAATCCAGATGGTACAACTAATTGGATATACAAATGGGATGAAACTCAAAATGCAGTTACTTGTTGGAGTGAAAAACTCAATGCAGGATCAGACTTATATGCATGGAATGGATATTGTATTGCTCAAGAGAACGCACATACTTATACATACACAGGCGATTTGTTAAATGAGGATCATACGTATGAGTTGACTTATACTAAGAGTGCCAATAGCACGGATGATTTGGGTAATAACTTGATCACAAATAGTTATTCTGCACCTATAGATATTACTTCTTTAAGTTCTGATAATTTCAGGAATGCCCAGGCAACCATTTTTATTTACAATACTGGTTCTTATATCGAGTGGAAAACGCAAGAGACGAATACTATAGGATTTAATCCAGGACAAACAATCGCTATACCTGTTAATGTTAGTTCAAGCTTGGGTTCGGAATATCCTCGCACCATTGCATCGTCACAGGCGTTTTTCGTAGCATCACTCTCTGGTGGCGGACAATTTATCGTGGATTATGAAAAAAATGTGTACAATACTACTTCTTTCGCTAATCAAAAACGTATTGTAAGCAATGCTGATAATGAGTTCAATGTGCTTAAAATCAATGTTACGAGTGAAACATCCAACGATAGATTATATCTTATAGAACATAAAAATTGCACACCTAATTTTGACAATGGATATGATGCAATAAAGATATTTGATAATAACGGTCCACAAATATTTGCTATTAATGATAGTATTTACACATCCATTAATACAAGTATGACATTGAACAATCAATATGTAGGATTTGAAGGTAATTCAGAATATGAAATGTATACTTTGACGTTCGATATTGACAAATTACATTCTTACGATGAATTATATTTATACGATATAATAACCAATGAATATGTCGATATCCTAAACAATGAGACTTACACGTTTTATCATATCCCATCAGATAATGATGCAAGATTCTTAATTACCACTGATAAAAAAGTTGAAAATGACGGTATTGCAACAGCAATAGAAACAATATATTCATTTGATGAAATAGACTTAAATGATATTATTCGTATTTATAACGTTACTGGTCATCTAATTTATAATTCAACAATAAATTCATTAAGTGATTTTAATGATTTAACAAGTGGTATTTATGTTATCGTTACTCATAATGAAATCTTGAAATTATGCCTGCTAAAATAAAATATATATATATTGTATCCCTAATTTTATTGCTTTTAATATCTCAAGTTGTATTGGGATTAATGGGTGGTGTTCAAATACAAACACCTTGCACAACAAATAACAAGTATAATCATCATTATACCTCAAGAGATATTCATACTTCATATCATAAAGGGTATGAAGCGAATAACACACAATTAGAAATGGTGAATGGCAACGACTATATGCAAATTAATATACCCACAAATTCTTTACATACACCTTTTGAAGAACTACAATCTGTTAATGTGGGTACTTTTGCAAATGATTACCTACCGTTTCGAAGATACAACAATAGTGCTAAATATAAATCCTTCGGTCAATCTATTGGTCGAACAGACGATGCTGTCATACAAACATTTTCTTTTTATAAACCTTTAGCAAAAACGCAATTTGTTTATACAAATGTTAAACATAACACTTTAGGTACGCCTATAGATTATACAACAAATGATGTAATTATAGGAGCAAGTTCTTTGCGTACTCCTTTTGAAGACTCACAAATTGCTCATATACGTGCAAAACGTAATGCCTTCGGGCCACCTATGGAAGGAATGCCAATAGGTGATTCAATATTACCTCTGTTGTTGTTTTCTTTTATATATATAGTGGCACGTTGTAAATCACAAATAATATAGTGTGTTAATGCCAAGATCCTGCAAACATATAAAAAGGGCTACGCCTCTCATTGTGAGATAAGCGAAGCCCTTAAATC
The DNA here is from genome assembly GCA_017546705.1 of Paludibacteraceae bacterium. GTDB lineage: Bacteria > Bacteroidota > Bacteroidia > Bacteroidales > Paludibacteraceae > Colicola. The sequence goes on along the minus strand of JAFYSB010000037.1, from coordinate 31,368 downwards.
CTTGCAATTTAGTTAGGCTTACTTACATCCTGCCTCTGGGTCAAACCACTCTGGCACCTCAAACTGCTCCTCTACGCTGTAGCCCAACTGCTCATCGGCATACACCTTTTGCATATAGATTGACCAGATAGGCAGTGCCATATTGGCTCCTTGACCTGCTGCCATGTTGTCGAAGTGGATGCTACGGTCTTCGCCACCGACCCACACACCGCTCACCAGCGATGGTGTGAAGCCTACAAACCATCCATCGGAGTGGTTCTGCGATGTACCCGTCTTACCGCCCATCGGTGCTTTGAGTCCGTAGCGGAAGCGTGCACGCACACCCGTACCATGATCCATTACATTGCGGAGCATGTAGATCATCTTATACGAGGTAGTCTCGCTAATGATCTCGTAGGTCTTAGGCGTGAAAGTCGCTAGGATATTGCCATTGTTGTCCTCAATGCGAGTGACATAGAGCGGCTCCACACGAATACCCTTGTTTGGGAAAGTGGTATAGGCATCCACCATCTCCTTGACGCTCACCTCGCATGGTCCAAGACATAGGCTGACTACTGGGTCCAGTTGTCCTTCGATGCCGAACGAACGCATCATACGTACTAGTTGCTCTGGTGTGAAGAGCGACATCAGATAGGCCGTGATCCAGTTGCTGGATTTCTCCAGTCCCCAGTTGAGGGTAACCATCTCGCCTTGGTTAGCGTGGTGGTCGTCGCGTGGTGTCCATGCCACACCATTGCCGTCTACCAGTGTGATGGAGTCGTTCACTGTGCTATCGCATGGCCACATGCCCTCGTCCATCGCCAAGGTAAATAGGTAGGGCTTGATAGTGGAGCCTACCTGGCGGCGACCAGAGGTCACCATATCGTATTGGAAATGCGTGAAGTTGGTTCCGCCTACATATGCTTTCACAGCACCCGAGTGCGCGTCCATCGACATGAATCCGCAACGCAGGAAGTGCTTGTTCCACTTGATCGAATCCATCGGTGTCATCGTGGTGTCAATCAGTCCGTTGTATGAGAACACACGCATAGCCACTGGTGTGTTAAACGATTTCTTGATCTCCGTCTCACTCAGTCCTTGCTTCTTGAGTGCACGATAGCGGTCGGTCTGACGCATCGAGCGATTCATGATGGCATCAATATCTTCGGGTGTCAAGTCTTGGGAGAATGGCGCATAGGATTTTCTGCGTTTCTCGCGGAAGAAACTCTTTTGCAACTCTTGCATATGCTCGCTCACAGCTTCTTCAGCATATTGCTGCATGCGTGAGTCAATGGTGGTATATATGCGCAGTCCATCTTGATAGAGGTCGTATGGTGTGCCATCGGGCTTGTGGTTCTTTTGACAGAAGCCGTAGAGTGGGTTCTCCTCCCATTGGCGGCGGTCAATATCGTATTGCAGCATATTCCATTCGGAGTAGTTGCTCTTCTTAGGCTCTTTGGCTGTCAGCACTTGGCGCAAGTACTCGCGGAAATAAGGTGCCAATCCCTGCTTGTGATCCACCGATTGGTATTTGAGTTCGATTGGCAACGCCTGAAGCGAGTCGCACATTTGCTCCGTGATATAATCGTACTTCTGCATTTGGCTAAGCACGGTATTGCGTCGGTTGAGTGCATTCTCAGGACGGCGACGAGGATTGTACAATGCTGGGTTCTTACACATGCCCACCAGCATCGCAGCCTCTTCCAGCTTCAGCTCTGCAGGGGTGGTGCTGAAATACACTTGCGCAGCCGATTTGATACCCACGGCGTTGTATAGGAAGTCAAACTGGTTGAGATACATCGTCAGAATCTCCTCTTTGGAGTACAGACGCTCCAACTTCGTGGCAATCACCCATTCGATGGGCTTCTGCAATGCACGCTCAAAGATGTTGTTCGCGCGTGGCGACCATAGCTGCTTAGCCAACTGCTGGGTGATCGTACTACCACCACCAGCCTTGCCCAGCTTCATCACAGCACGCAGCAGCGACTTTACATCCACCCCCGTATGGGCGTAATAGCGCACATCCTCTGTCGCGATAAGGGCATTGATCATATTGGGAGAGATGTCGGTGTAGTTCACACTCACGCGGTTCTCGTTGCGGTAGTAGCGTCCTAGCAACTGCATGTCGCTGGATATCACCTCGGTGGCAAACTTATTCTTCGGGTTTTGCAACTCATCCAGTGGAGGCAAATAGCCCAACCAGCCCTTGGTAATCATCCAGAATACCAATACGATGGCTGCTATGCCAGCACCTATGATACTCCAGAACCATATGGCAAATTTCTTCTTAAACTTTCCGTTTTCAGTTTTCACCTTTCCGTTTTCAGTTTTCATATCAAGTCTTCGATTATTCTATTGAGTATATGGTAGCCCTTGGTGGTAGCTACGATGCGATTGTCTTTTTCTATCAGCATACCTTGCGCTATATAGGGCTGTGCTTTGCTCCTATCTATCTCGTCAATGCCGATACCTCTATTGGTACGCAGTCCCAGCATCACGCGTTCGGTGTGGCGTTGTTCTTCGCTGAGCACTTCCTTTTCTGGTTGCAACTGATGTGCCATAGCCTGTGCGATATAGGTGTCCAGATTGCTGATATTCCATTGCCTCACTTGGCCGTCATAGCTGTGTGCACCCGCTCCCAAGCCGATATACGGCGTGTTGTTCCAATAGCTGGAATTATGCCTAGATTGACGGTTTGGTAGTGCGAAGTTACTCACCTCGTAGTGTTCAAAATTATTCGCAGCCAATTGCTCCACCAGATAGTCATACATCTGCATCTCGGTGTCCTCGTCCACAGCCTCTATCACCCCGTGATCCAGCAGGGTCATTAGTACCGTACCTTCCTCATAGATAAGCCCATAGGTGGAGATATGTTGCACGCCCATCTGCAGTGCCTCTGCCACGTCTTTTTGCCATTGCTCCATGGTCTGCGATGGTAGGGCATACATCAGATCGATGGATATGTTGTCAAACCCTGCTGCTTGCGCTGCTGCCACTGCCTTGCGCGCTTGCTCTGCCGTGTGCCGTCTGCCAATCATTTGCAGTAGCTTATCGTCAAGACTCTGTATGCCGATGCTTAGCCGGTTGATGCCTATCGCTCGCCATGCGCGTGCATTCTCCTCTGTCACATCCCCGGGGTTAACCTCCATCGTAATCTCTCGCCTCATAGCCTCATCACCTTCTCGCCTCATAGCCTCTACGATTAACTGCAAACTGTCAACTGCCAAAGTGCTAGGTGTGCCACCACCTATATATATAGTATGTATAGGCTCCTTCACCTCATGCGCTCGCATGCGCCATTCCTCCAACAATGCCGCCACATACTGCGCTCGCTTCTCCAGATGGGTGGTAGAAAAGAAATCGCAATACTTGCATCGGCTCTTGCAAAATGGTATGTGTATGTATATACCCGCCATTGTTGGGAAAATATCGCACAAAAGTACGAAAAAAAATGCATATATGCAAAAAAATACACAAAAATTGCATTTTTTTTCAAAAATATTTGGTCATGTCAAAAAAAAGCAGTACTTTTGCACCCGCTTTCGAGAAGGAAGCGCTAGGGTGCTATCGTCTAGTGGCCTAGGACAACGGCCTCTCACGCCGTAAACCGGGGTTCGAGTCCCCGTAGCACTACCAAGAACGACCATCCTAATCAGGTGGTCGTTCGTCTTTTAATTAACCTTCAGTCACTAAACACTCAATACTAAACACAACCATGGATAATTTTCAAGCCCACGAGCGCTATCTTCGCCTGCTGAGCGAACGTTTTCCCAACGCCGATGCGGTGGTCACCGAGCTCATCAACCTCCATGCTATCCTCTCTTTGCCTAAGGGTACAGAGCATTTCGTGAGCGACTTGCATGGTGCATCTAGCGCGTTTATCCATATGATCAAGAATGCTTCGGGAGTCATCCGCCGTAAGGTGGACGACATCTATGGCGATAGCATCTCCGAGGATGAGAAGCGTGCCCTCTGTGCCTTGATTTACTACCCCGACGAACGTATTCGGCTGGTGCAGCAGCAGGGCTTAGATGCCGAGGCTATGCCTATGGCTACGCCTAACATGATGGATTGGTATCGCAGGCGTATTCATCAGACATTGGACGTCACGCGCGGTGTGTCGGTCAAGTACACGCGCTCCAAGGTGCGTAAGCTATTGCCCAAGAATTTTGCCTATATCATCGAGGAGTTGCTCTACGAGTCTAGCATCGAGCGCGACCGCACCCGCTATTTCCATGCCATCATTGATGCGATTATTGATACGGGTAGGGCAGAGCAATTGCTCATAGCCATCTCCTATCTCATCCATACCCTGGCCATCGACACTTGGCATATCGTTGGCGACATCTTCGATCGCGGCCCTGGTGCAACTAAGATCATGGAGGTCCTCTCCACGGTGCGCGATTATGATATCCAGTGGGGCAACCACGATATCCTCTGGATGGGTGCTTTTGCGGGCAACTGGGCGTTGATTGCCACCGTGCTGCGTGTCAGCATCCGCTATGCCAATATCGAGACCCTCGAGGAGGGGTATGGCATCAATCTGCTGCCGCTGGCCAACTTCGCCATGGAGACTTATGGCAGTGATCCGTGCACAGTTTTCCAGACCAAGGATTTTGAGAATAATCCTCGCCTTACACGCTCTGCGCAGCTCATGGCTAAGATGCACAAGGCCATCTCTATCATCCAGTTTAAGCTCGAAGGACAGACCATCTTGCGCCACCCTGAGTATCAGATGGCTGATCGCCTGTTTTTGGACAAGATTGACTATGCTCGTGGGGTGATCTCTATGGCTGCTAATGAGTATCCTATTACCGATACTTATCTGCCTACTATTCAGCATGATAACCCATATCTATTGTCGCAAGAGGAGCAAGAACTCATGGAGCAATTAGCGCGTTCGTTCCGCAAATCTGAGAAGGCGCAAAAGCATTTGCGAATGCTATATCAGCACGGTGGGTTGTATTTAGTTCGCAATAACTTCTTGCTCTACCATGCTGCTATCCCGCTCTGCGACGATGGCTCGCTCATGGAGGTGGATGTTTGCGGTGTACGTGCTAAGGGTAAGGCACTCATGGAGCGCATCGATCGGGTGGTGCGCCAGGCATATTTTGGCAAGGGGCAGGAGAAGGCTGATGCATTGGATTATATGCTCTATCTCTGGAGCGGATATGGTTCGCCTTTGTACCATAAGGACAAGATGAGCACCTTCGAGCGTTACTTCATCGGTGTGCCCGAACTGGAGCACGAGCGCAAAGGGGCTTACTATACCTTTGCCGATCGCCGAGAAGTGTGCGAGATGATCCTCCGTGAGTTCGGTTTGGATGCCGAGTCGGGGCGTATCATCAATGGTCATATCCCCGTGCGTACCATCAAGGGCGAGACGCCCGTGCGCGCCGATGGTAAGCGCTTTGTGATCGATGGTGGTTTCTCCAAACCTTATCAGGAGAAGACGGGTATCTCGGGTTATACGTTGATTTATAATAGCCATGGTATCCAGTTGGTGGAGCACGAGAAGTTCGAGAGTCGTGAGCAGGCAGCTGCTTCGGGTTCGGATATCCATTTGCGTATCCAGTTGCAGGATTTTACGCATCGGCGTATCTTGGTGCGGGACACCGACCGTGGTCAGGAGTTAATCCGTCAGGTAGGTGAGTTGCAACAGCTGTTGCAGGCTTATCAGATGGGTCTGATCGAGGAGCGCAATCTATAAGATTGGGGCATTATTTGGTATAAAAATATCCTAAAAATCGCCAAAATCACCCAAAATACGCAGAAAAAGCGATATGTATTTGCATATGTCGCTTTTTTTTTGTACCTTTGCCCGCTCATTGGTATGACTATCGCTGCCCGCAGGGCAAGGAGATAAAAGATAAACAAAATATGACAACGTTAACAGACGAGCAACGCAAGGCCCAGATGGCTAGTATGAAGTCTCTTGAAGAGGATATGCCATTGATAGGCTACAAAAATAAATAAAAAATCAAGTCCTATGTTTTGACGACAATTATTGTCAATTGCGGTTGTCAATTAATGTCAATTCAAAGATAGATTTTGTTTTTGTTCAAAAGAATGCAATACTGCATTGGTGAGCAAAAAAAAGATGAATTTGATATATAAACAACAATTATTGTCAATTGAGGTTGTCAATTAATGTCAATTCGAGGATAAATTTTGTTTTTGCTCAAAAGAATGCAGTACCCTGCATTGGTGAGCAAAACAAACTAAGATGATGAGATGAAAACAAATTTTGATATACATGCCTTGAAGGATTATATGTATCCAGTGATAGGTGCTATTTATGAGGTGCATAGGGAGCTAGGTCCTGGCTTGAATGAGCATGTATATCAAGAGGGTTTAGAGATGCAGTTGGAAGATGACAATATTGCGTATGAGCGTGAAAGAGAATACACTCCTATATACCACGATCGTAAGATGAACGCCAAATACCGCTTAGATTTTGTGTGTAAGGATCAGATTATTGTAGAGTGTAAAGCGGTTGAACAATTGTCAGTTAACCATCGTGCCCAATTATTTAATTACATGCGATTGACAAAACTACCAATGGGAATACTTGTAAATTTCTCTCCAAAGAGTGCAGAAATAGAGCGATACTTTTTTGATGTTCAAAGGAATGAAATTACCAGCATAGATGGAACTATATTAACCCGTTTTAATAAATAAGTTATTGTTTGTGATTGCTATGGTTGCAACGCAATCATCATTCAATCACAAAACAATATACCCCTAGAATTGACAATAATTGACAATCAAGTTGACATGAATTGTCTTAAAAATTAAACACAATGGCAACAGCAATCGAATTTAACCACGTAGGCAAACAATACCGCCTGGGACTGGTGTCCACAGGCACTATCAGCCACGACCTCAATCGCTGGTGGCAGACCGCCATCCTGCGCAAGGAAGACCCATATCTGAAGATCGGTTCGGTGAACGACCGTACCCAGAAAGCCGACTCAGAGTATGTATGGGCGCTCCGCGATATCGACTTCAAGGTGGAGCAAGGTGACGTCGTCGGCATCATCGGCAAGAACGGCGCAGGCAAGAGTACGCTCCTCAAACTCCTCAGTAAGGTCACTGGTCCCACTGTGGGCACTATCCGTGCCCGCGGTCGCATCGCCTCTCTCTTGGAGGTCGGTACGGGCTTCCACCCTGAGATGACTGGTCGTGAGAACATCTTCATGAATGGTGCCATCATGGGTATGACCAAGCAGGAGATCGCTGGTAAGTTGGACGAGATTGTTGCTTTCTCTGGCTGCGAGAAATATATCGACACGCCTGTGAAACGTTATAGTAGCGGTATGACCGTTCGTTTGGGCTTCGCTGTGGCTGCGCACTTAGACCCCGAGATCTTGGTTGTGGACGAAGTCCTCGCCGTCGGCGACGCCGAGTTCCAAAAGAAAGCCATCGGCAAGATGCAAGATGTTTCCCGTGGCGAAGGACGTACGGTGTTGTTTGTGAGTCATAACATGACCAGCGTGAAGAGTCTCTGTAAGCATGGTATTATCCTGAAGGATGGTATGTTGCTTGAGTCTGGTGATATTGATCCTATCGTAACGCGTTATTTGCGTGGTGATAATGCAATTGATAACTATAAGGTGTACAACGAACCACTTAAAGGCAGAAATGGTTTTGAGTTGTTGGAGATAGGTGTTCGCCCTAAAGGTGGTCAGTTTACTGATGTGATGCGTGTGACCGATGACTTAGAGGTTGTGATTCGTTATCGTCTGACCCAACCACACGAGAAGTTTTGGATTACCATGCATATGAAGAACGAGCAAGGCGAGCGTATGTTCTCTACGGGTGGTGGAGGCCGTTGCTACGATACACGACATGAAGCAGGTGAGTACGAGCAAATTTGTCATCTGCCTAAAGACTTTTTTAACTGGGGTAGTTATGCATTTGATTTTATGGCATTTAGTCAGCCAAGCAATATAGAATGTCTAATGCATGAACAAGACTTTATCTCATTCACATTGGCTAATCGTGCAATAGCAATCGGTGGCTGGATGGGTAAAGAACCTGGAGATATCACACCTAAGTTTGATTATACCGAGAAAAAACTAAGTTGATAATGCTAAAATCACTTGTACATACGGATAACCCTTTCTGCTCGACGCAAGAGATTCATCAATGGATTTTGCGTCGTAACCAAGAGGTACATGTTTCTGTAGAGGAGATTCCCTTTGCAGAAATGGAAGGATGGCATATGGCAGAGGATGGTAGTCTGCATCACCAATCGGGTAAGTTCTTCTCAATAGAAGGTATTCAGGTTTCTACAGATTACCCAAAGCCATATCAATGGTCGCAACCTATCATCAATCAACCTGAGATTGGCTACTTGGGTATTTTAACCAAAGAGATGGATGGGGTACTATACTTCTTGATGCAGACGAAGATTGAGCCAGGCAATGTAAACTGTGTGCAAATCTCGCCTACTATCCAAGCTACAAAGAGCAACTATACCCAAGTGCATGGTGGTAAAAAAGTCGCCTACTTAGATTATTTCCGCAATGCCCAGCCCCATCAAATCATTCTAGATCAACTCCAATCGGAGCAGGGTGCTCGTTTCTTGCGCAAGCGTAACCGCAATATTATCATCAAGGTCGATGAGGAAGTGCCTGTATATGAGGACTTCTGCTGGATGACACTCGGTCAGATCAAGGAACTGATGCAGCACGACAATCTAGTGAATATGGACACCCGCACGGTGATTTCAGGTATCGACTTTACGCAATACCAAGCCGAAGTTTCTCTGGCAACAATGTCGCCACTTGGACAAAGCATGATGACTTCTGCGCAGCGCAAAGATGGTCTGCACACCTTACCTGAGATTCTATCTTGGTTAACCAACCTCAAAGCTAGTTACGATTTGTCGGTATCGCGTGTACCACTCAATGAGATATCCGATTGGTATATTGCAGATCACGAGATCGCTCGTCATGATGGCAAGTATTTCCGTGTGATGGGTGTGCGTGTGAGCATTGATAACCGTGAGGTGCGCTCATGGTGCCAACCATTAGTTCAACCGATGCAGCAAGGACTCTGTGCTTTCGTGGTAAAGCAGATCAATGGTGTGTTGCATTTCTTGGTGCAAGCCAAATTGGAATGTGGTAACTTAGATGTCTTCGAGTTGGCGCCTACTGTACAATGCTTGACAGGTAATGTCTTCAATGGCGCAATCAAACCACCATTTACAGACTATGTGCTAAATGCCAAACCTGAGCAAGTGATCTTCGACACCCTTCAGTCTGAGGAAGGTGGTCGCTTCTACCACGAGCAAAATCGCAATATGCTGATTGTAGCAGATGATGAATTCCCAACGGAACTCCCTGCTACCTATCAATGGTTAACTTTGGGTCAGATTAATGATTTTTTGCGCTACAATAATTATTTGAACATTCAAGCTCGCAGTCTAATAGCTGCTATCAAGTATATATGATGAAATTTGTTGTAATAGGATGTGGTAATATAGCCCAACGCTGTTCTATCCCTGCATTGATGAATTCTGGTGTTACAGAAGTGGTATGCGTGGTAGATACCGACGAGAATAAGCGTGCTATCGTAGCAGAACGCTTCGGCGTGCCATTTGAGACGGATCTGCAACATGTGTTGAATACCTATGAGTTTGAGTCGGTTTATATCTCAACTCCTAATGCCATCCATCTGCTGATCGTAGAGCAGGTAGCGCCATATCGCAAGAATATTTTGTGCGAGAAACCTTTGGCTGGTTCTATGGCTGATGCCGAACGAATGGCTGAATTGGGCATGCAGTATAATATCCCTATCTTTGAGGGATTTATGTATCAATTCCATGCACAGCATAAGGTGAAGAATCAACTGATCGCAGATGGCGCTATAGGCGATGTACAGTTGTTCCAAGGATGGTTTGGTTTTCCTCCGATAGCTGCAACAGACTTCCGCTACAAAAAATCGCTGGGTGGTGGTTGTGTTTTAGATGCATGTGCGTATTTGGTTCACTCTGCTCGTCATTTTTATGGTTGCGAACCACAACATGTGTATGCCGTGTTGAGTAAAGAGGATGGTTGTGAGGTTGAGACACATGCGACCATATTGCTAGACTTTGGCAACGGTCGAGTGGCTAATCTAGTAACTGGCTTTAACAATAAATACAAGAGCCAACAAGTTCTTTGGGGAAGCAAAGGAGTCTTGTTGTTGGAGCGTGCTTATGCTTTGCCACCAGACTTCTGCAGTACATTGATTATTGAAACGCAAGAGGGTCAGACATCCCATCAAATGCCTGCATGCAACCATTTTGAAGAAGAAATGCGCTATTTTGTGGCTAATTATGCTACCCATGCAGAGGAATGGAGAAATGAGTTTTTGAATCAGACAAAAGTCTTGATGCGTATTAAAGAGAATGAAGTAGGAGTGAAGGAGTGAGCGAATCGTTAAATCGTTAAACACTAACTCATTAAACATTAAACAGAATATGAAGAATATATATGTAACAATGCCTACTTTGGCACCACTAAATGAAGTGAATGAATACCTACAAAAGGTATGGGATTCGGGCGTGATGACGCACAATGGCCCCTTGCTCCAGCAGTTTGAACGTGAGGTGGCAGAGTGGCATGGTGTGTCGAATCATACGGTGGTAGTCAATGGTACCATAGCATTGCAGTTAGCTATCCGTGCTTTAGGTGTGAAAGGTGAGATCATCACCTCGCCATTCTCATTTATTGCGACTACTAGCGCCATTATGTACGAGGGCTGTGTGCCAGTATATGCAGACATCAATCCGGACACATTGAATATTGACCCAGCTAAGATAGAGGCCGCTATAACGCCTAATACTGTAGCTATCATGCCTGTGCATGTGTTTGGTAATACCTGCGAGATTGAGGCAATTGAGGCGATTGCAAAGAAGCATAATTTGAAAGTTATTTACGATGCTTGCCACTCAGTAGGTGTACAATATAAGGGCAAGAGCATCTTTTCTTATGGCGATGTTTCTTGCACCAGTTACCATGCGACCAAGATGCTAAATTCTGGCGAGGGTGGGGGGTGCTTTACCAATGATGCGGAATTAGATGCTAAGATGAAACGCATCCGTTTCTTTGGATTCTCTGAGGACAAAACGAATATCGTTGAGGAGGGATCTAACTTGAAGATGACAGAGGTACATGCTTCTGTGGGTCTCGCCAATTTGAAATACCTTCAAGCGGCATTGGATGACCGTAAAGAGAAGTATATGCTCTATAAGAGTTTGTTGGAAGTGAATCCAAGTTTGACCTTTCAACAGATTAATGAGGATAGTTGCAACTATAGCTATTTCCCTGTGATCTTTGATTCTGAGGAAACATTATTGCGTGTAGAGAAAGCTTTGCAAGCAGAAAAGGTCTTTGCCCGTAGATATTTCTATCCTTCATTGAATACCTTCTCGGATATTGTACCATATGTAGCAATGCCACAATCAGAGGATATCGCTTCTCGTATTTTGTGCTTGCCATTGTACTATACGTTACCAGTTGAGGATGTAGAACGCATCGCAAATACAATATTAGAAACACTGTAGAAGAATTGTAATTTGCATAATCCAAAAATTTTTTGTAACTTTGCAGGCGGTTAGATAGGATAACTGAATATGTGTAAAAGATATGGAAATATAGGTTTTATGTAATCAATATAAATTCTTAAATATGAAAAAAATAGAAATTGCAGGATATAAATCAATAAAGAATCAGACGATAACCTTGCAGCCGATTAATTTATTGATTGGTGCAAATGGAAGTGGAAAATCCAATCTGTTATCATTCTTTACCTTCTTACGTGCTATGTACGCAAGAAATTTACAAGAGCATGTGTCGTTAAATGGTGGAATGGACTCATTTCTCTTTCAAGGTCGAAAAATAACGGAGAAAATATCTGTAAAGTTAACATTCGAAAATAGCAATGCTTATTCTTTCGTGTTAACTTCGGGACAAGACAAATTCATTATAACAGAAGAAAACCTATGGTATGATAAAAATCCGTATGCACCAAATGCGTATGATATTTCATCTTTTTCTTCTGAGTCTAAATTGCAATACAATACGATTCCTCGTGCTGAATATATTCGTAAGTATTTAGAAGAATTGAAAAAATATCATTTTCATGATACAAGTAAGAATTCTCCATTTACCAAGGTGTCAAATGCAGAAACGGGACGGCATGTACTATATCACGATGGTGAAAATTTAGCTGCGTTTCTATATGGAATCCAACAATCCAACTTGATTGTATACAATAGAATAGTAAGAACTATTCAATCTGTAGCACCTTACTTCCATAATTTTAAATTAGTACCGGATACTGAGAATAATATTAGACTGCAATGGGAAGATAAATATGGCGTTGTATATAGAGTAAATGATTTATCAGATGGAACTATAAGATTTATAGCGCTTACTACTTTGTTTTTGCAACCATCATTACCTCAGACAATTATTATTGACGAACCAGAGTTGGGATTGCATCCATTTGCTATAGCAAAATTGGCAGGAATGATTAAATCTGCCGCACAACGCGGTTGTCAGGTAATTGCCGCTACACAATCAACGGATTTAATTGGTCATTTCCAACCAGAAGATGTTTTGACTGTAGATCAGAAACAAGGAGAAAGTGTTTATAACCGTTTATCTGCAGACCAACTAGGTGAGTGGCTTGAAGATTATACATTGGACGATTTGTGGAAACGAAATATAATTTCAGGTGGGCACCCAAATAACAATTAAGCATTATGAAAAGAATTGTAATTATATGTGAAGGCGAGACGGAGCAGGAGTTTTGCGATAAAACATTAACGAATCATTTCCAATCGATGGAAATATTTCTTCACGCTCCCAGAATTAAGCATTCTAATGGAGGTATTGTTCGATGGGATCGCTTGAAGAAACAAATTGAAACAACTTTGCGTGAAGATCGAAAAGCATATGTCACTTTGTTGATAGATTATTATGGTTTATATGAGAAATACCAATTTCCTGGATGGACGGAAGCACAAACAATTGTTAATAAGACTGATCGGATGCGTTTTCTTGAAACTCAAATGCAATTAGATATTGATGAGGATTTGCGTTATCGTTTTATTCCATATATCCAATTACATGAATTTGAAGGATTACTTTTTTGTGATGTGGATGTGTTTAAGCAAGTAATACCCCAAGAAGAGTTAGTTGGAATGCAAGAATTAGTAGAGGTGATCAGTGGGAATCCGAATCCAGAAATGATTAACAATAGTCCAGAAACCTCTCCATCTCATCGATTATTACGAATTATTAAAGGTTATAATAAAATCGTGTACGGAAATATCATAGCCGAAACTATAGGTATTGAAACTATCAGAACAAAATGTCCACGATTTAATGAATGGCTTACTCAAATAGAGAACATAGTGGAATAATATTTCAATTCAATAATAGATTACCAACCGACTCATCACTGAGAGATGACTGAGAGAAAAACTAGATTTGCTCCTTGCTATAAGAGACATTATAATGAAAATGGAAATAAGAACCGAATAAATGATATATCTATGGAAACAAAAATGACAATTAGGGGCGTACGTGGTACTATATTTATGCCTCAAGTGAAACCTAATGTGGATGTTATTAAGGAATTAGGAGAGGCATTCCCAGATTGGATTCCGTCTATTGAAAATCCAGACCTTAATATAAGAGACAAAATAGTTTCACCATCAGGACAATGGATGTTGATAGCACCAGACAATAATGAACGCATCGTGTTTACCCCACAAAAAGTGGATTATCTATCTTTTTCTCATGCAGAATATTCATTAGATGAGATGAATAAAAGGATGCAAAGATGTAAGGAGGCGTTTCTGAAACTAATTGCTATTACGAAATATTCAGTAACTAGAATAGCATTTGCTCCTGCGTTTGTCATAAATATTAAGGAAAAAGAATATAATCAGTGGATTGCTTCAATCTTTAGTCGTTCTCAATTCAAGGTTGCAGAATTAGTAGAAACAAATTTTACACAAACCTTCTATGTGGAAGAAAAAATAGGCGATCGTAAGATAGTGATGAATTATATTTCAAAGTTAGAAACGGAAAGGTATGTACAAAATGTAGAAGGGATAAATCAAATAGTACCGATTTATACAATAGAGTTCGATATCAATACAAGGACAAACGAAGCACTTGTATTTAACAAAGAAGAAATTGAAATATTTTGCTCCGAAGCTCCTAGATATGGAGAATCATTCCTCAATTTTTATTTAATGCAGTAGTTATGATTAATGTTGAAAGCGAAATATTGTCTTCTCTACGTATAGATGTTTTGATGCAAAGTGCTAGAGAATATTTAGAACAGTCTACTCAATCAAGTAGATGGATGATTGAATATCCAGCATTAAAGAATTATTCACTATCTGACTATTTAGAAAACGACGCCATTAATGTGCGCAAAAAAACAGAGTCGTTATTCCATGATGATACATTAAAATTAGATGGTATAGAACTAGGTTCTACGAGTAGTGTCTCTATAAATAAAAACAATGAGGAATTTTTGAATTCATTGCGTTTGCAGGAAGAAGATTTCGTTGTTTCATTGGAACGAACTGATTTTGAAGATGGTTACAACAATTCTATACTTGATTTTGTGGAGAAGAATATCTCTCAAAATAGATATACAACATTCTTGTGGTTGTATGGAGTATATACTAGACATCGGGATGATGATCGCATAATAACTGGTCTACTTCGGATAATAGAATCTAAAACGACAGTTGCTGATATAGATACTTTTTTCCCTTTAGTAGAGTTAGGTCTTAAAAATCCGAACCCGATGTGCCAAGAGGCTGCTATCATGACCATTGAAACATGGAGAGATAAGCAATGTCTTAAATTATTAGAGTCATCCAATATATCATCTCCATTGATACAGCGATATGCAAACGTCGTTGTTTTAGAATTAAAGAAGGAATTAGTATGAAATTGTTAAGGATGTTAAGTAGTCTTGAACGTTGGGATGGTCATAGAGATGTAAATCGAAAAAATCCAACAATATGTGGAGATGCGATTGCTGATCTAAGAACAAGTAACAACTGTCTGAGCACATGGCGTTCTAATGATGAAAATGAAAAAGATATAGCCATTGTAGCCTTGGCGTTAGGGCGTGACAAGGCAGAAAAGTTATGTTTTGTATTATTAGATGAAAATGAGTTACATAATATAGAAATAGAGATTTCTGACAAATGTAAAGGAAGGGCAGGGGGATTAAATGAAGAATTGCTAAATAATCATCGTGATTTGATAGAATTAGATTATAATCATATCGGTAAATTAGCTAATTATATATCTCCAATGGTGCGAGAAGGACATTTTGAAGTTGTGACAAAGCTCCAAATTAAAGAACTACTCACATCATTCAAAGAAAGAAACTTGATTGATGTGACAAAAGTAAATGATAATTTAAAACATGATTTAAGTTGGTAAAAGTTATGGTATCCTTAAATATGGGAACATCTTATCCCCTCAATCAAGACATAATCGACAGAGTAGTTGGACGTGGACGAATTGGAAATTATGCCTATGGTTATATAGATGAGAGTGGACAGTTTGTCGTAATGTACGTTGGACGGTCTGACTTAGACTTACATGAACGAATAGGACATGGTATAGAGGAATTTGCGAAGCATCCAGAGTATCGTTACGAATGCTTTAAATTTAGTTACGCTACTACAGCTCAGGAAGCATATGAAAAAGAATGTCGAAATTATCATGATTTTGGAGGGGAGGATGGCTTGCTTGTAAACGCTGTTCACCCTGCAAAACCAGAAGGAACTCCAGTAGATTGTCCGGTGTGTGGGAATTCAAAGTCAATGAATTATCTAGATTTCTTTAATTAATGTAAGGTCTACTAAAATGAATAATTAACATACTGATTGGTACGAGGCATGATAGAATATAAATTGAATGTTTGTATATATCAACTTCTTCACAATTAATCATCATTATAGCAGCGTATCTTAATAGTGGGTAATAGAATACTTGATATATTTTTTATATTTTACCATGGAACAGAAAACAGAATTATCACACAAGCAAAGAACAGTTGCTGATTTAGTAAGATATATAGCTAACATATCACCAGTAAGTAATGGAATAGGGACTCCTAATTTTACATTGTTTCTAGGTGCAGGAGCTTCAATAACATCTGGAATAAGATCTGGAGGACAATTGATTACTCAATGGAAAGAGGATATATATAATGAGAGTGATGGTTCTGTGTCTTTTGAAGAGTATTATAGTACCCAAAGCCCTGATTGGTATGACAATTCAAATCCATATGCTTCATTGTTTGAACATAGGTTTGATTTACAGAGGCAGCGTAGAATATTTGTAGAAAAAGAGGTTGCAGATAAAACTCCTTCAATTGGATATGCTTATTTAGTAAATCTTATAGAAAAGGGATATTTTAATACAGTATTTACGACTAATTTTGATGATTTATTAAATGAAGCGTTCTATCGGTTCTCATTTGTTCGCCCTATAGTGTGTGCCCATGACTCTTCTATTTCTGGCGTAACTATCACTTCTTCTCGACCTAAAATTATAAAACTACATGGAGATTATTTATTTGACAATATAAAAGCAACACTACGTGAAACAGAGTCGCTAGAACAGAATATGCGTATGAAGTTTCAAGAATTTGCCAAAGATTACGGATTAATCATTATTGGTTATTCAGGACAAGATAGATCAATAAGGGATATATTGAATTACTTGTTACAACACGATGAATATCTTAAGAATGGTGTTTATTGGTGTATTAAAAAAGGAGAATTATTTAATATAAATGCTGAATTGAAGAAATTATTATGGCAAGATAAGGTCTATATCGTAGAGATTGATGGATTTGATGAACTGATGGCGGAGATTAATAATAGTTTATTGAATGGTGCATTGCCTATCAAGCAAGAATTAATGACCCGACGTTATCAAGAAAAGATAATTGATCAACTTACAGAAAATCAATATTTAAAAGAATCCGAATCAACTGTGTTACGTGCAGATTGTCAAAGGCTAAAACAAGGATATAAAGATGAACGAATAAAAGACTGGATACAATTTTCAAAAGATTTCTCAAAAGATGCAAAATCTGATACTCCAAGTATAAGAAATGGAAGGAATAGAGTGATGTATCGTTCTAATTATTCATTAATGGATGAAACCGAACGAAAAATGATACAAGAACTGCAAGAGAACTTGTATGTATTTAAGAAAAATAAAAGTGTTCTAGATGAATTGGAAACAATGTCAATCATGACATTGCCAAAAAGCCAATATAAGTTGGAATTATTGGAGTTGTATGTTGATGCGATGAAGGATATTGATGACTCTATAATAAAAATATATTATGATGAATTGATTACTTTGCAACCGCAGAAACAAGCTTATTACATTATTGCATCACGACGTTCTGACTCTTTTTCGCAGAAATGTTCTTATTTGGAACGTGCTATAAGTATCTTTGAAAATGATTATTTTGTATATAATCAATTAGCAGAACTATTGGTGGATAACTATGAAGAATTGCTTTTAGTTGATACTGCTGATAATCATAATATCTTTTCTAAAATAGAAGATTTATTAGATAAAAGTATAGAGTTACGCCCCGAGATAGGTAATGAGGCATACATTATGAAGATAAGATATTATAAAAAGAAATACAAAAACCAACTAGATACCCGGGATTCTAAGACTAAATCTGTATATGATAGTATTTATCAATTGTCACAATATCATCCAAATACTTTACAGGCAGCACACCTATTAAAAAATGATAACGATAGTATGTATGATGACTCTATAGACTATTATAAAAAGGCAGATAATTTAAATTTATTGGAAGATTGTATCAGGTTATATTTGTTGTCGTTATCAAATGAGAAAATAAACGATAAGATAGAAATAATAACAAAATATAATAATGAGTATGTACCTTCTAATGATTTTTTATGGGTAGTAGCTGGTATATTTAAGAATAATGAGTATTTTGAAGACGCATTATCTACTTTGCAATTACTTCCTTCTTCTCCGGATGTGCATATACGAAAGATGCAGATATTATCTTATATGGGTAAAACTACCGAATTAGATGAATTATATAAATCAATACCCCATACGCCTCAAGTAGATTATGAATATTATGAATTAAGTCATAACTATGAAAAAGCATTAGAAATATATTTGGAAAAAATATATGATGATAAAATCATACACGAATCTAAATTAGTTTCATATTCTTATTTGCTTTTGCAACTACATCGTTATGAAGATGTAGAAAGTTTGTTGAAAAAATATTATGATAGTCCGATGGCTTGTTCACCTGCAATAGTTATTAATTATCTTTATGCCAAAAAGAAGATAAAAAATGGATATGATTATAAAAGTAAGTTAAAAAGCAAGTTATTAGATTCACAATACATATCAATAAGTAACTTAGAATACGTTGCATTATATGCGTTAATGGGAGACAAACCGAATTTACTCAAATATTTGAAAATGCTGATTAAAGAATCGCCCTCTGACAAATATAATGTTATAAATTGGCCATTATTAGAAGAGTATAGAGGAGATGAACAAATCAAGTCTGTTCTTAAACCAGAATTGTGTAAATGTCAGATTAAATTTTAAACTCCCACCTCAATGACCCTAGGCACCATGCAACCATACTTTATGCCGTATAATTGCTTACAGTTATTGATAAGAATTAATTTGTAATAATAAATATGATATGAAACATTGATAGTAAGTGAAACTATGGTATTCAGAATTTATAAGAGAGGTTTGTTAATATTAGATGTTAAATAAAATGAAGCAAAATAATAAGAAAATAGTAGTCTTACCAGGCGCAATATGGCAAGTTCCTATTGTGAAGAAAATCAGAGAAATGGGATGCGAATCAATTGTTATAAGTCCAGCAGATGATTCACCTACTTTTCCTTTAGCTGACAAAGTTATACAGTCTGATATTTTTGCAAAAGATAATTACTTAGATATAATTAGAGAACTTAATGTTGATGCAGTAATATCAGAACAATGTGATATTGCAACTCAATTAGTTGCTGAATTAGCAGAAGAACTAAATGTTCCTTCTCAAGGCACCAAAGTTGCTGAATTATATGCTAGCAAAGTTCGAATGCGCGAATTTTTGCAAGAGCATAATCTTCCTTTCCCTGCATATAAATTATGCTATACTGTTCAAGAAGCTATAGAGTTTTATCGTTCATTAAATAGAAAAATGATTATAAAACCTATTAATAGCAGCAGTAGTCATGGCGTTTTTACAATTAATGAAGAAGTAGATTTAGTTAATCATTTTGAAGAAGCTAAATCATTTTCTAGAGGTGAAAAGGCTGTAATCTGTGAACAATATATTTCAGGAACGGAATTTACGGTAGATGGAATTAAAACACCTCAAGGTCATAAATCTTTAATTATATCAGAAAAGAAACATTATGCACATAACGAAAATATAGCGTACGAATTGTTTTTCTCACATGACAATCCTAAATTTAATTATGACCAACTACGTCAAACTAATGATAATTTTGTGAATTTGAGTGGATTACCATTTGGGTTGACGCATGCAGAATACAAGTACGAAAATGGAGAATTTTATTTGATAGAAATAGGTGCTCGTGGTGGTGGTAATTTAATATCAAATTTAATTGTGCCATGTATGTCTGGATATGATAATTATGAGGCATTGATTAAGATGGCGTTAGGTGATTCTAACATAAAGGAACCTACAATAGAACCAAAATTACTAAATCGTTGTGCCGTTTTAGAATTTTTTGACGCACCATCCAATGGAGGTGTTGTTACGGCTATAGAAGGAGAAGATTTCTTGAAGACCAATCCTAATATACTCGCATATAAATTAAATTTCACTATAGGAGATACGATTCGTCCTGCAGTCTGCGATACTGCTCGCATAGGATTCTACATAGCCTACGCAAATTCACGATCTGAATTAAATAATTTAATGGATGAAATCAAAAACACTGTAAAGTTTATAATTTAAACTCATTATGCAAGATACCAAACTAAAAATCATTGACTTTATACGACGCAATCGTGTAAGTACGACGGAGGTTGCGGATTGTTTAGGCAAAACAGGAGTTTTAGAAAATGTGATGCCAATAAACCGTGGACATTTTAAGGTCGGAAATGTCAAATGGGTGTATGCTCATGCAGAATCTAATTGGGATGTTCATGAACAAATCATTAGTACAGAAGAAAATGATGTGGTTTTTATAGAAGCATTTGATTGCAAACATCGAGCTATAATTGGAGAATTAGTATGCAAGTATATTCTTCTCTATAAGCAAGCTTCTGCTATTATTTGTAATGCCAAGTTTCGTGATGCAGGGGCATTATTAAGAGAAAATTATCCGATATGGTGTACTGGTTTTACGCCTGTAGGATGCTTTAATACTAAACCAGCGGTTGCTTTGGATTCAGATATTATAGAAAAATCTAAATCAAAATATGATGGTGCAATTGCAGTATGCGACGATTGTGGTGTTGTTATTATTCCTAAAGAATTTCATACTGAAGAATTTTACCAAAAATTAGTTCATATTGAAGAACAAGAGGATATTTGGTTTAATCGATTGGATCATTATAAAGAAAATACATTTGAAATTGTTTGTCTAAAAAAATATTTGAAAAAATGAAAAAACTTCTTGCAAGATACTTCCGTAAAAAAGGTATTGATAATAAACGTTCATTACTATTAACTAACATGTTTATTCAAGATTGGAATGTATGTAGTGAAAGTTTATTTAAGAAAATATGGGCTTTATTGAAAGGATTTCGTCCAACTCGCATTCAGCAATATGGGTTAACTAAAGATAACTTTAAAGATTATTTATCTGATGTTGACTATTTTCGCTTACATCCAATCAATAATCATTTTGCATTTTGGGTTAACGATAAAATAACTTTGAAATACATGTTACCCAATAGCATAAAAGTTGGTAATGCTGAAATGCAGCTTATGCCACAATATTATCTATATATCGAAAATGATGGACATTTTTCTTATTTGCTAGATGCTCCAAATGATATAGCTAAAGATATAAATTTTTTGTATAATTTGCTGCTACAAAAGAAAGTACTGGCTATGAAACCATCAAACGGAGCTGGAGGGGTGGGCTTTGTAAAATTATCTTATAGTGATGATAATATATATTGGAATGAGGAAATCATTTCTCAAAGTGAATTGACCAATAGACTTTGTCTTTTGAATGGTTACATTGTTACCGAGTACTTTTATCAACATCAACAACTTAAAAAAGTATGGCCTACATCTGAGAATACCCTCAGAATTGTTGCAATAAAGAATATTGATGATAAGTATGATGGAGGAAAAATAGATGTTATTAGTTCATATGTAAGATTTGGAGCAAAAGTATCTAAAGGTGTTTGTAATATGGCTGCTGGTGGATTGAATCTTGCTTTTGATTTTAATACAGGAAAATATGGTGAGTTTATGAATAGACACAAAAGATTCTGTGAGGATGATAATATAAGATTTATAGCACATCCTGATACGAATGAATCATTAGTTGGGCAATCATTACCACATATTGAGAAAGTGCAAGCTGCAGTATATGCATTGTGTAATCATTTGTCTTCATTAGAATATTTTGGTATTGATATAATTGTGGGTGATAATGATGTTAAAGTTTTAGAAGTTAACACGTTGCCTGGATTAGATTCAATGCAGATATTAGATGGACCATTGTTTAAGAATCCTATTGCAGCAAAATTCTTTGCAAAAAAACTCAGTAAAAAAGGTTAATTATGGAACTCAATATAGTAAAAAAGATACTTCCAAAAGAAGATATCCTTGTTCTTCTTAAGATGTTTGATAGGGAATCAGAACCATCTCTATCTTCACATATAGATTTAGATAAGTGGAGCATAAAATTAGAAAATGCAGTTTTTATTCATTGCTACTTAAATGGAGAAATAATAGGAACGCTTGCTTACTATATTGGTGAGTACATATTTATAACACATATTGCTGTCAAATCAGAGTATAGACGTTTACATGTGGCTCAGAAAATGTTAGATTCTTTATTGCTAACTGCAAAAAAGGATATCAAATTAATAGTAAGAAAGGATAATGTCGCTGCTATTAAATTTTATGAGAAAAATCATTTTCAGTTGAGCGAAGAAGATAATAACGAATACGTATTGATTAGAAAGGCAGAGCCGTCGAATGTTCATCAGTATGAAGTTTGTGTACATTGCCCTACATACAATCATTCTCTTTATATAGAAGATTGTCTGAATGGATTTATTATGCAAAAAAACACATTCCCTTTTTGTGTGGTTATAGTAGACGATGCAAGTACAGATGGAAATCAAGAAATTATAAAACACTATGCGGAAAAATATCCTGATATAATACAGCCAGTTCTACTGAAAGAAAATCATTATTCTATAGGGAAATCTAGAAAAGAATATTATGAAGAGTATGATAACAAATCTAAATATATAGCAACGTGTGAAGGTGATGACTATTGGACAGATCCTTTAAAATTACAAAAACAAGTTGATTTCTTGGAAGAGCATAAGGATGTTGGTTTATGTTATACTGATTTTAGTATATGTGATGCAGAAGGTAATATAAGAGATGAATCTTGTTTTACTACTGATGCGCGGTTTCCAATATTAACCTTTGAGAATCATTTACTTCGTCAAGGCTTTATTGCTCCTATGACTTGGATGTATCGAAAAGACTTATATGAACTGATAAGACAAGACATGTTAACAGGAGTAACTGATGGTTCTTTTGTACTTGCTCTTGAGTTTTTTGCCAATTCAAAAGTTGCATTTCTATCGTTCAATACTGCTAATTATCGTGTTTCTCAAGGATCTGCATCGCGTCCAAAATCTTTGGCGGGTATATTTAAATATCGTAAGGGTGTATATACAGTACAACATGAGTATGCTAGACGCTATTTAAAATCAGATGTTATTTTGAAACTTCTCAAGCGAGAAGAAATCTATGAACTACTCCCTATAGCATTGAAATTAAAAAACACACAGTATATAGAAGAATGCAAACAATGGTCAATAGAAAATAACCTATCTATTGATTTAGCCTACTCGTTGTATTATACTCAAAAACAACTTAATCAAATTAGCTCATCCTATGCCTACCGCCTCGGCAAATTCCTTCTCAAGCCATTTTCATGGTTGAGAAGAAAATTAGTGAAGCAATCGGATAAATAATATTCTCATGCTCTTTAACTCCTTTGAATTTCTCATCTTTCTCCCGATAGTCTTTCTGCTCTATTGGTTTATGTTCGACTACGCGATGCGTGGTTGCAAACGCCAACTGCTTTGGCAGAATCTTCTTATCGTTGTTGCAAGTTATATCTTCTACGGCTGGTGGGATTGGCGATTTTTGATTCTTATTGCTATCACTACATTGTGTAGTTTTGTTAGTGGATTGATGATTTCGCGATGCGAACAAGTTCTCTCCGAGGGGGGGGGTAAATGTTCGCGATCCAAATGGCTGTTAAACCCTAAGTTATGGCTATGGGCAAATATATTGCTCAATCTCGGTATCTTGGGCGTATATAAGTACTACGACTTCTTTGCTACGCAGTTTGCCCAGCTCTTTGGCATTAAGTCCGATTTTCTGCTCTTGCACCTAATTCTCCCTGTTGGTATCAGTTTCTATACTTTCCAAGCTCTCTCTTACTCCATTGATGTCTATCGCAAGCAAATAGAGCCTACACACGATATCGTGGCTTTCACGGCGTTCCTGAGTTTCTTCCCGCAGTTGGTGGCGGGCCCTATCGAGCGAGCTACCAATCTGCTACCTCAATTCCAGAAGAAACGCACCTTTGACTATGCAACTGCTGTGGATGGTATGCGCCAGATATTATGGGGCTTATTCAAGAAGATTGTAGTAGCAGACAACTGCGCCACCTATGTAGATATAGTCTTTGCCGATCTCAGCAACCAATCGGGCAGTACATTGCTATTGGCAGCCGTATTATTTACATTCCAAATCTATGGTGACTTCTCGGGTTATTCGGATATAGCGATAGGTACAGCTAAATTGTTTGGCATCAAACTAATGCGCAACTTCAATGTGCCATACTTCTCTCGCGACATAGCCGAGTTCTGGCGCCGTTGGCATATATCGTTGACGACCTGGTTCCGCGATTATGTGTATATACCGTTGGGAGGCTCTCGCCCTAATATCCCCGAGGCGATAAGGCGAAGAGGTGATAAGGCGATTGAGGCACGATATACTAAATGGATCGCGGTGCGTAATACTTTTGTAATCTTCCTCTTGTCAGGTTTTTGGCATGGTGCTAATTGGACGTTTGTCTTGTGGGGAGCGTACCATGCATTGCTCTTTGTACCACTATTATTGATGAACAAGAACCGCCGTTATCGTGATACGGTTGCGACAGTCACTTTGCCCGATGGCGCAATCAAAACAAAACTCCTGCCATCTCTCAAAGAAGCAGGACAAATGCTGTTGACTTTCGCGTTGGTGGTCTTTGGCTGGATAATCTTTAGGGCAGCAGATATCCATCAATTTGGTGAGGTGGTTTCTACTATTTGTAGTGATAGTTTGTTTTCGATACCGTTTTTGAAAAATCGTATGTTCTATATTCCACTATTAATCAATATTACGATTGTTTTATTTATAGAATGGAAAAATAGATCAAATGATCATGGATTCCAAAGGTTGGTTAATCATAAAATACTAAGGAACGTGATTTATATTTTATTATTTTTAATGATAGCCATTAATTTTATGCTAAATATAGACTCTTCGAATCAGTTTATATATTTTCAATTTTAACATATGAAATTATTTATAAAAAAAATATTTTTATTGGGACTGCTATGTAGTGGGATCCTATTCTGTCTATTGCTAATTATGGCAACATATCCAGATGAATTAGCGATAGAATCTCATGAGTCAAATGTAAAATATTCTTCAGAAAGATTGACAAAATTGGATACCGCTAAAATAGTTATTATTGGTGGAAGTGGATGTGGTTTTGGGCTCAATTCTGAATTATTGTATGAGAAATATCATATTCCAGTTGTAAATACCGGTACGCAGGCGTCTATTGGTCTAGTAATGCAATTAAAAATATTCGAACATACATTTACTAAAAATGATATTGTTATAATAATTCCGGAGTATCATCAATTTTTTAAAAATACTGCATTGGGAATCCAGGACGAATCTATGTATAGGATTTTATATAACAATTACCCCAGTGCTTTGCGTCATGTATCATTAATTCAAACTATAAAAATATTAAAGCATATACCGCAATATTTCAAGAATGCCTACTCACATAAAGGTATTAATATTGATAAAAATAGTCCATATAGCAAACATTCTTTGAATCAATATGGTGATGTCACTAATTGGGAATATCGAAAGCATCAAAATAATATAGTCGCAGACACAATAGAATCAATCTCTCCTAATGATAAAATAATTGCATTTGTAGAGGGTTTTATTAGTCAACAAGAGGAAAATGGAGTACGATGTCTCTTATTACCACCCGCTTATATGGAGCAAAGCTATAACAATAGTAAAGCATTTATAGATACATTAGATATTTGTCTGTCCAATCAAGGTGTCCCCTTTATGGTTCCAACAGAGAGATACAAGTTTGTAGATACATTGTTTTATGATACACATTATCATCTCACCTACGAAGGTGCGATGCTAAGAACAAAAATGCTTATTGAAGATATAGATTCTTGCCTAAATGTTGCTCTATGAGACATGCAAGATTCTTGCTGTCAAACGTCTATTCAAAACATTCTTCATACAGAAAGATGCGAGTAGGATAGAGTAGATAGGCTATTGGTAGCTTTGATTAAACGGAATACTTTGAATTTCTTTATACCGATGTAAATCGCTTGTTATGAGCAGCTTGCGCTTTTTTTATGGCTATTTTGGGGATTGAGACGTGGGATTAAGTAAACAATAATACGCTTCGCTATAGTTTAGAGGTTATAGGCGAGGAGATTTAAGGCGGGTGACCGCCTTTTTTTGTGGGATTTTTATAACAAAAATACGGGCTCTATGTGCCTATAAAAATAATTAAAAATCGAGGTTACTCTTTTGTCTTTGCCCAAAAGAATGCAGAAACTGCATTGGTGAGCAAAACAAAAGGATTTAAGGCGGGTAACCGCCTTTTTCGTGGAGGAAGGTTGGTTTAATGGGCACGAAGTGCCAGTTTAGAGGACGGCATCAAAGATACCTACAGTTTAGAGGTTAGAGGCGGGGGAGTTTTTTATTTTAAGACAATTATTGACAATTTGGATGACAATTCATGACAATTCGAGTGGGATATTTTGTTTGGGTTGAAAGAGCGACACGTCGCTGGCAACCCAAACAAAATAGATTAAGGCGGGTGACCGCCTTTTTTGTTGTGAAAAGGTTGGTTTAATATAAAAAAATCATGGTTTAATATAAAAAGTTGCGGAATGATTTGGAAAGTCGGAGGAAATGTAGTAATTTTGTGGGCGGGAAAATATGGAATAAGGTAAAACGAGGAAATGATTGCAAAATTTCCTCATTTTGCTTGGTAGGGGAGAGTATCTGCCCGTGCAAGCAGAGGGCTCTTTTTAGGGAGTTTTCTCGAGTGAAAGCTATATCCTACACGCAACTGAGAATTTTCCTTGTGTTTTGAAACAAATATTTGCATATTTTGGTTGTGTTTTGAAACAAATTGTAGCAAAAATATTTGCGTAATTCAAAGATTTTTAGTAATTTGCAGGCAAAAAATAAAATTACTCAATGTATTGAGTAATTTTACTCAGTGCATTGAGAATATTTAACTTTGCTATAAATTTGTTGTTGGTTTGCTATTATTTTGCTGTTACTTTGTTATTGTTTTGATAATTTTTGAATTATTTTGATTACTTTTTTTGGCGTTTTGGAATAATTTTTGTACCTTTGCGGGCGAAAACCTAGTCCTATATAAACAAATATAACACTTATGAAATCATCATTTAATAAAGATGTGGCATTGCAAGCTATGCTCTACGTCCTCTCAAAACTAGGAACGGCAGATATGCACAAAGTCAGTAAAATACTATATTTTGCTGATAGATCTCATTTGTCTAAATATGCTCGTTCTATAACAGGTGATGACTATATAAAGATGTCGTATGGTCCGGTTCCTTCTAATGTGTATGATATCATGAAAGCCGTTCGTGGTGATAGTTTTTTTGCGAATACATCGGAAGCTAAAGCTTTGGAACAATATTTCAAATTCGTCAATTCGAAAGATATTATGCCATTAATGTGCGCGAATTTGGATTATCTATCAGAGTCCGATGTTGAATGCCTTGATGAAGCTATTGCAATGTGCAAAGATCTTACATTTGAGGAACTTACAAGACTGTCACATGATTTTGCTTGGACCAATACGGCATTGAATGGCAAAATGTCTATTAAAGATATGTTGTGTGAAGTTGGTGATAGCGAAGAGTATATAGAATATGTAAATCAGAAAATGCAGATGGAGGCAGCGGCACATGGAATTACCATCTGAACTTGTTAAGATACTTGTGGAAAGAGGGCAGATATTATATTCTAATATTTTTGCAAATATTGATCATCCCAAGTTTTTTGTAGTTGTCGGTGTGACTGAAGATGAGGTGGCAGGATTTTTCTATATCAACTCCAGAATCAACACCAATGTGAACACAAAAGAAGAACAATTGCGTCTTCAGTTCCCGATATCAAAAGATGATTACGAATTTTTAAGTCATGATTCATATATCTCTGCAACTAATGTGGTAACATTACCTCGAGACGTTATTGTGCGCAGTATGCAAAGCGGACAAACGCTTATAAAAGGTAAGTTGTTAGATAATCATATGAATGATATACTGAATAAGGTGCGATCATCTAGGTTGTTTAGCAAGATAACAAAGGATAGATTTTTTTATTGAGCGTAGTTGGTTTTTTACTTGCGATACTGCAAGCGGAGCGACTTAGGGATTATTTAGCTCGCTATTAGTAAGATACTATATATATTAAACAGAGCATCTGCCCGTGTAAGCAGATGCTCTGTTTTTTTCGGACGTTTATCGAGTAAACATCCTACGTTGAATCCATCCAAAAATCTATGGTATGTGCAAATCTTGCACTTACCACTAGGTATATTGCTTCTAACTTGGAAAATTAAGCACGCTTGAGCGTGCTTAATTTGCTTTTAGTGTGTAATATGCAGATTTTCAATGTGATATAGTGGAAAATTAATTTTCGATTATGCGCAGCAGATGCCAGATTGATAACTTTTTCGGCGAAAAAAGTATAGAAAATAAGGTAAAATGAGGAAATAATTGCAAAAATTCCTCATTGTGCTTGGTAGGGGAGAGTATCTGCCCGTGCAAGCAGAGGGGTCTTTTCACGGAGTTTTCTCGCGTAAAAGCAATATCCTACACGCAGCTGAGAATTTTCCTTGTGTTTTGAAACAAATATTTGCATATTTTGGTTGTGTTTTGAAACAAATTGCTGCAAAAATATTTGCGTAATTCAAAGATTTTTAGTACCTTTGCAACGCAAGCTAGAATCAAAAATGCAGAAAAAATCACTTTTCTGCATTTTTTGAACTTTTTTCTCCATACTGACAGGTTTTAGCAGTTTGCTGCAGTACCTTTGCAGCGAAATAAGAAAAATGGCAGATATGGAGGAAAATTTATGGAAAATACAGGAATATGGTACGACATGGAAGGATAAAGGGCTATACCATGTTACCATTACTATACCAGATCGGCAGAGGATTTTGGGAAATCTTATTATACCAAATGATGATCCCCAACAAGCTATCATAAAATCTACACCATTAGGCAGAGCGATACTAGACTGCCAAAGAACTGTGCAAGAGCATTATCCGGAAATACAGATACTACACTACCGCCTCATGCCTGATCATCTGCATGCTATTTGGTTTGTCAAAAGGTCAATGAACATAGGTATCATGTCTGCTGTCAGAGGGTATTGGCAAGGCATCAAGAAGATAGGGCGGGCATATAGCTACCTTTCTTCTGTTCTCCCAAATACTATTCGGAGAAACACAAAAGAAATTGTCCCACCCAGCATAGACCAACAACAAATACATGAGTTTGCCAAAATGCTGCAGACGCAGCTGGACGATGCTACTTATTCCCAATTATCACCCATCTTTACCGAGATGCCCTTTGTGCGAGCGATAAACTCCTAAACCAACCACTCCTTTCGTCACAAAAATGTGAGAAAAATGAAAATATTCGTCGGTTTTTTGTGATTTTGTTTGCGTATATCAAAAAAAACTACTAATTTTGCAGAAATTTCATACAATAGTATCTAAAATCATTGAAAATGGCAGAGATTGAATACAATAGTAGTAATTTGCTTTATCAGTTTGAGTCGGAATCAACCGAAGATATTATGCGCCTATTGGCTGAGCAACTCAAAGCACGACGCCTGGAGCGAGGATTATCGCGAGAGGCACTGTCGATGATGAGCGGTGTGCCTGTGGCTACTATCGCTAAGTTTGAGCAGAAAGCCACCTTATCGCTCCGTCAATATGTGGCCATTGCCAAAGCATTGGGCTATAGCCAACCGCTCCAAGCCGTAATGGCAGAACCTATCTACCGCACCATGGCAGAGTTAGAAACCATTCAAAACAACAAAGATCGCAAGCATGGACGCAATACATTCCGTAAATAAGTTGCAGGTGTTCTACCGTGACCAGAGGGTAGGGACCATCTCTCGTACGCCCGACAACACGCGTTGCACCTTTGAATATGCTCCCGAGTGGTTAGCGCATGGATTCTCCATCTCGCCACTGCAATTACCTTTGCGCTCGGATCTATTCATTGCGGAACCTACACCTTTCTATGGCAATTTTGGTATCTTTGAGGATAGCCTACCAGATGGATATGGACGGTTCTTGCTCAATCGTATGCTTCGCCAACGTGGGATAGACGAACTATCCCTCACGCCGCTTCAGCGCTTGGTCATTGTGGGCTCGTCTGGTATGGGAGCATTGCGTTATGAGCCCGAGATGATGCCTGCTGAGCAGTTCCTATTGCCCGAACTCAATACCCTGCAGCAGATGGCATTAGATGTGTTGGCTGAGAAAACCACAGAAGGTGCCAATACCTTGTATCTGAGCAGCGGTAATAGCGGTGGCTGCCGTCCGAAATGCCTGTATCATGATGAGGATGGACAATGGCTGGTGAAGTTCCGCCATACCTACGACCCTATGGATATGGGCGTGCAAGAGTATCATTGCAATCAACTAGCACGCCGATGTGGAATTGAGGTACCCGATTTTAAATTGCTGAATGATACCTATTTTGCTAGTAAACGCTTTGATATATCTTCAGATGGTCGTCCCTTGCATATGGCTACGGCTGCTGCATTGCTCAACGAGAATATCTATCCGCCCAAAACGGATTATAAGGTGCTATTGGCTTTGACGGGTTATATCACGCAGAGTCCCGCGGAGGTGGAGCAGATGTTTAGACGAATGGTCTTCAATGTGTTGATAGGCAACAAGGATGATCATGCCAAGAACTTCTCTTTTGTTCACCTGGATGATGGTTGGCATCTGGCTCCTGCTTACGACCTTACCCGCTGTGTACATGGGTATAATGGTGAACATGCCACTTCGGTAATGGGGCATGGTCAGCCTTCGGAGGCGGATATGATAGCTGCTGCTGAGAGTATTCGCATCTTGCCCACGAGGGCCCGTGATATTATTCGTGAGCTACGCAGTGTGATTCAGACGCTATAGGCATAGGAGAGCAGCAGAGCTGCTGGTTTAGAGGACGGCTTCGCCTACAGCTTAGAGTTTAGAGGCGGGAGTTAAAGGCGGGTAAACGCCTTTTTTTATAACAAAAATACGGGCTCTATAAGCCCTATAAAAATAGTTAAAAATTGAGGAAGTATCTTTTTGTCCTTAGCCACCAACGCACAGCCACCCACGCGAGCAAAGCGAACAAAAGAACGGTGCACCACCTGTAGAACTTCGGCACATACCGCTCTCGTCAGAATTGGCTTGCAACAATGAACTCACTTGGTTCGTTGGGGGGGGCGCCATATTATTCTCCCGTTCGCTCTACTCCTGTCATAGGAGTTATGACATGCGCTCACTATCGAAGATTATAATCTTCTTCACCTCTTAAATCAAAATCGCATGCGCAATTTTGATTTAGTTAAACGGAGTACTATATACAAGAGGATGCAAAATATCGCACACCAAAAATATATAGTACAATGTTTATAGAAGTTAGGAATATATTTCTCAGGTGGTTTTTC
>JAFYSB010000024.1 GCA_017546705.1 Paludibacteraceae bacterium | reverse complement strand
GTGAGTTGTCTCGATTAGGAAGAAATTTATTTATGATTATGGAGATACTAAATATCTGCATGACAAAGGAATGTCGGATATGGACAATCAAAGACAACTACAGATTGGGAGATGATATTCAAAGCAAGGTCTTAGCATTTGCTTTTGGTTTGTCGGCAGAAATTGAAAGAAACTTAATCAGTCAAAGGACAAAAGAAGCTTTAGCAAGAAAGAAAGCAGAAGGAGTACGTTTGGGAAGACCCAACGGAAAAGCATCTAAGAACGCCTACAAACTACACGATAAAGAACAATTGATACGACGTTTACGAGTAAAAGGCATGTCTTTCAGTCAGATAGGAAAGAGGCTGCATGTTGATCGTGATACCGTGCGGAGATATTATTATGCGTTCATAACTGAATCTACAGAATGAAGCCAAAGCTAATAGCCGAGAAGATTAAAATCATGTTGTTGGAATAAAACGACCCTTTTCTTCTTGCTCGCACCACACAATAACCATACAATAACCACACAATTCCTATCATTGCCGTGGCACAAAAGTGAGGAATTAATGAAACTTATTAAATTGAAAATCATAATTTCTATTCTAATCTCTTGCATGCAAGAAAAAATGTGAAAAGTTTCAAATTATTTTTGGTGGGATTTGTGATTTCTCATAGTTAGATGAAGTGTGTCGCTCGGTTTTCATTCTCGCCTTTCCGCCCTACACCATAATCTCATATAATGCGGCTAAGAAACATTAATAAGGCGCATATTTTGGCGCATCCTCTAAACCGAAAATAGCGAAAAATCGCTACTTGCTTGCGTATGTGCATTTTTTTTTGTACCTTTGCACCCGATTTTGAAAAGAGGATAGATTTGGACTGCTTGCAACCTCTATAAAAGAATGCTAAAAACTTGTGCCACAAGACCCAAACAGTCGCTTGTGGATTTTTTTTATCTAAACAAAATGAACTATTTATTTACATCGGAGAGTGTCAGCGAAGGACACCCAGACAAAGTGGCGGATCAAATCAGCGACGCCATCCTAGACCAATTCTTAGCATTAGACCCTAACTCACACGTGGCATGCGAAACGATGGTAACCACAGGACAAGTGATCGTGGCAGGCGAAGTATCCAGCGAGAAGTACGTGGATATTCAAGGTACTGTGCGCAAGACCATTGCAGAGATTGGTTATACAAAATCAGCGTATAAATTTGAGGCTGAGAGTTGTGGCATCTTGACTGCGTTGCATGAGCAGAGTGCAGACATCGCGCGTGGTGTGGACGGACAAGGCACAGAGAACGTGGGCGAGCAAGGCGCAGGCGACCAGGGTATGATGTTCGGTTATGCTACCGATGAGACAGAGAACTACATGCCTCTGACGTTGGACTTGGCACACACCTTAGTATATACGCTTGCGCGCGTGCGTAAAGAAGGTGAGGAGATGTTGTACCTCCGTCCTGACTCCAAGAGCCAAGTGACAATGGAGTATAGTGAGGAGGGTGAGCCACTGCGTATTGATACCATCGTAGTGAGTACGCAACATGACGAGGATGTGACTCAAGAGCAGATCAAAGCGGATATCCAGCGCGTGCTGTTGCCTCGCGTGGCTAAACGCGATGCGCGTTATGCGGAGTTGCTGAAGGGCGACTTCAAGCTATTGGTGAACCCAACGGGTAACTTCGTGATTGGTGGCCCTCATGGCGATACAGGTCTGACAGGAAGAAAGATCATCGTAGATACCTACGGCGGTCGTGGTGCGCACGGTGGTGGTGCCTTCTCGGGCAAAGACCCATCGAAGGTGGACCGTTCGGCAGCCTATGCCGCTCGTTGGATAGCGAAGAACATGGTGGCTGCTGGCGTGGCTAAGGAAGTGCTGGTGCAAATCAGTTATGCGATTGGTGTGGCACAGCCAGTGAGCGTGTGCGTGAATACCTATGGCACCGCTAAAGTGGCAATGAGCGACGGCGAGATTGCTAAGAAAGTGAGCGAGCTGTTTGACCTGCGTCCACAAGGTATCATCGAGGCACTGAAACTCAAACAACCAATGTACGAGGAGACCGCGCGCTACGGACATATGGGACGTACCAACGAGGTGGTGACAAAGACTTTCGTGGACAACGGACAAGTGATCGAGCGCGAGGTGGAGTTGTTTACATGGGAGAAATTGGATAAGGTGGAGGAAATTCGTGAGATTTTCGGTGTTTAGTGGACGGCGTGGTACGCCTACAGTTTAGTGTTTAGAGATTATGACTAAAGTAAAACAATCATGGCTTGTGGTGGGCATTGTGCTGTTGGCATTGGTGCTTGACCAAGTGTCGAAGGTGTATATCAAGACGCATTTTGAGCTGGGGGAAGCACGCGAAGTGTTCTCATGGTTCTGGATTGTGTTTGTGGAAAACAACGGCATGGCGTTTGGTATTGAGTGGTTTAGCAAGCTGTTGCTGACCCTCTTCCGCATCGCCGCCGTGGGCGTGCTGGGCTGGTATATCCATACGATGATTCACAAGCAATCGGTGCGCATGGGCTATCTGACAACCATCGCGATGGTGATTGCAGGTGCGCTGGGCAATATCATCGACTGCGTGTGCTACGGCAAGATATGGGACTACGCAGGTTGGTTTCACGGTAGGGTGGTGGATATGCTCTATTTCCCATTGATTCGCAACGCTGCGGGCGAGTGCTTGTTCTTCCGACCAGTGTTTAATATTGCCGACTCGTTCATCACGGTGGCGGTGTTCTTGATTATCATTTTCTACCGCAAAGACTTAGACGAGAGCTTGAATCAGATTTTTCCGAAGAAAGAGGGTAGTGTTTAGTGTTTAGTGTTTAGTGAACGCCCTGCGGGCTACTGTTTATAGGTTAAAGGTGAGAGGATTGGTTTTAAAGATAGTGTGTGTGCTACTTGTATGTGTGGCGATGCTGGGGTGTCGTCCACGTGGAGTATTGTCCAATCGCGAGATGCGCGATGTGCTCTACGACTTGCACCGTACTGATGGCGCAATTCAGGTGGCAGGCTACAACTATTCCCATGACCAAGAGTTGGCGGGCTACTACAAGAATGTGTTGGACAAACATGGCATCACTCAAGCTGAGTTTGACTCGTCATTGGTATGGTTTACCGACAATCCGCAGATCTTCAATAAGATATATCCCAAGGTGATTGAGCGCTTGGAGGCTGATTTTAAGGTGGAGGAGCAGATACGTGATGCCAATCGCGAGAAGAAATTAGCTAGCAAAAAAGGGACTGTTTCATCGCCTGAACGTCAGCTGCGAGACATAGAGGAGGTAAAGAAAGAAATGCGAAATGGCTACGAAAATCCTTGGAAAATATGGAAAAGTGAAGATTTTTGCGAAAAAGATGTCATAATATTTGGTCAATTGGAAAAAAAGTAGTAATTTTGCAGCCGATTTGCGTTAAAACGTATATAAACAAACTAATTATATTAATTCGCCATGTTGGGCAGTGGGGCTCACGGAGCACGTAAAGTTGTCTGTCGACATGGTCAAAACATTAAAAAACAAATGGATACATTAAGTTACAAGACTGTATCAGCTAACAAGGCAACCGTTCAAAAGGAATGGGTTGTTATTGATGCTGAGGGCCAAGTACTTGGCCGTATGTGCTCGAAGGTAGCTAAGCTCCTCCGTGGTAAGTACAAACCAAACTTCACTCCTAACGTGGATTGCGGTGACAATGTGATTATCATCAATGCAGACAAAGTGCAATTGACTGGTAACAAGTGGAATGATCGCGTATATGTACGCTACACTGGCTTCCCAGGTGGTCAACGCGAGATGACTCCTGCTCAATTGCTTGAGAAGGGTGCAGATCGTTTGATCCAAAAGGTGGTTAAGGGTATGCTTCCTAAGAACCGTCTCGGTCGTAAGATCATCGGTAACCTCCACGTATTTGCAGGTGCAGAGCACAACATGCAAGCACAACAACCAAAACAAATTGACATCAACACACTTAAATAATTGAAGATATGGAAATGATTAATGCATTAGGTCGTCGTAAAGCAGCAGTTGCTCGCGTTTATGTACAAGAGGGTACCGGCAAGATCACAATCAACGGTCGTGATTTGGATGTGTACTTCCCAAGTCCAATTCTTCAATACGTTGTTAAGCAACCTCTTAACAAGCTTGAAGTGGCTGAGAAATATGATATCAAAGTAAACCTCGATGGTGGTGGTTACAAAGGTCAAGCAGAGGCTTTGCGTCTTGCAATCGCTCGCGCTTTGGTGAAGATCAACCCAGAGGATAAACCAGCGTTGAAGGCTGAGGGCTTCATGACTCGCGATGCTCGTGAGGTAGAGCGTAAGAAGCCAGGTCAACCAAAAGCACGCAAACACTTCCAATTTAGTAAGCGTTAATATCCAAATAGCAGTGACTCCGTGGTGGCAACATGTTGCTCGCCACGGATTACTCTGTTATTCCACGCGTACGCGCTTCTCTGCGTAAACGTGGCAGATGGATAAATTATCATTAAAAATAATTCAAACTAATCAAACAAAATGAGAACAAATTTTGATCAACTTCTCGAGGCTGGCTGCCACTTTGGCCACCTCAAACGTAAATGGAACCCAGCTATGGCTCCTTACATCTACATGGAGCGTAACGGTATCCACATCATCGACCTCAACAAGACCGCAGTTAAGATTGACGAGGCTGCTGAGGCATTGAAAGCTATCGCTAAATCTGGTCGCAAGATCCTCTTCGTTTCTACCAAGAAACAAGGTCAAGAGGTAGTAGCTCAAAAGGCTCAAGAGATCAACATGCCTTACATCACCGAGCGTTGGGCTGGTGGTATGTTGACTAACTTCCCTACAATCCGTAAGGCTGTGAAGAAAATGTCAACCATCGACAAGATGATGACTGACGGTACTTTCAACAACATCTCTAAACGCGAGAAACTCCAAATCACTCGTCAACGTGAGAAACTCGAGAAGAACCTCGGTTCTATCGCTGACCTCACCCGTCTTCCAAGCGCAGTATTCGTAGTTGACGTAATGAAAGAGCACATCGCAGTGGCTGAGGCTAACCGTTTGGGTATTCCAGTATTCGGTATTGTTGATACCAACTCTAACCCTAACAACATCGACTTCGTAATCCCAGCTAACGATGACGCTACTAAGTCTATCGACGTAATCCTTTCTGCTGTTTGCGCAGCTATCCAAGAGGGTCTCGAGGAGCGCAAGGTAGAGAAGGCTGACGAAGAGGCTGCTGCAGCACAAGCTGCTGGCGAGGCTCCAGCTCCAAAAGAGCGCCGTCAACGCGTTCGCAAAGCTGCTCCAAAAGCAGAGGCTGAGAAAGTAGCTGAAGTTGCTGCTGAATAATTTAGAATTTTGAATTAAGAATTAAGAATTACGACAATGGCTGTTACATTAGCAGATATTAAGAAACTGCGCGACATCACTGGCGCAGGTATGATGGACGTAAAGAAGGCTCTCGAGGAGGCTAATGGCGACTTCGAGGTAGCTAAGGACTTGCTCCGTAAGCGTGGTCAAGCTATCGCTGCAAAACGTAGCGAGCGCGAGGCTTCTGAAGGCTGCGTATTGGCTAAGGCTGAGAATGGCTTTGGTGCAATCGTAGGCGTGAAGTGCGAGACCGACTTCGTAGCTAAGAACGAAGATTACGTAAATATGGTTAAGGCTATCCTTGAGGTGGCTATGACCGAGAAACCAGCTGACCTTGAGGCACTTAAGGCTTGCAAATTGGGTGACTTCACCGTACAAGACGCTGTAACTGAGCGTTCTGGTGTTACTGGTGAGAAGATGGAACTCAGCGACTACGCTTTCCTCGTAGCTCCAAAGGTAGATGCTTACAACCACCTTGGCAACAAGCTCAGCGCACTCGTAGCTGCTGACGCTGAGGATGCTAACGCAGAGATCCTCCACGGTATCTCTATGCAAGTGGCTTCTATGTCTCCAATCGCATTGGATGCTGACCACGTTGCACAAGAGGTGAAAGATCGTGAGCTTTCTGTAGCAATCGAGAAAACCAAACAAGACGAGATCAACAAAGCAGTTGAGCAAGCAGTACGCAAGGCAGGTATCAACCCAGCTCACGTGGATAGCGATGATCACATCGAGTCTAACACCGCTAAGGGTTGGTTGACCCCAGAGCAAGCTGAGACAGCACGCCAAATCCGCGCTACTGTTCCTGCTGAGGCTGAGGCTAACATCAACATGAAGAAAGTGGAGATGATTGCACAAGGTCGTCTTGGTAAGTTCTTGAAAGAGAGCACATTGGTAGAGCAACAATACATCATGAGCGAGAGCAAAGAGCTCGTGAAGGACGTTTTGAAGAAGAACAACGTAAACGTAATCGACTTCAAGCGCGTAACCCTCAACCAAGAGTAATCCAACTGATAAAACAGCCCTCCGCGCAAACGGGGGGCTGTTTCTTTTTAATTGATCCAGATTAACTAGACTCCCGAGTCGCGACTCCCGAATCTAAAAATATAATACTATGTCACAAGAAACTATCACCCCTGCTCCTGCTAAAAAACGCCTCCTCTCTTTGGACGTTTTGCGTGGTATCACCATCGCGGGCATGATCCTTGTTAATAACCCAGGTACTTGGTCACATATCTATGCACCTCTTCGCCATGCGGCATGGAATGGTTGCACACCTACTGACCTTGTTTTCCCATTCTTCGTCTTCTGCATGGGTATTGCTATGTATATCTCCCACAAGAAGACCAGCCATGCGCTCACTTGGCCTGTGGCTCAGAAGGTGATCACCCGTGGTCTGCTCATTGTTCTCATCGGTTGGGCATTGAGCTGGTTTGGAATGTTTCTTGGACAAATCACCAAAGAAGGAACCACTCTCCTGCATGCCGTTTGGACTTATCCAATCGAGCATATTCGTATCTTGGGCGTCTTCCCACGTCTAGGTCTTGTGAGTATCTTTGGCGGCTTGCTCATGCTCGCTGCTAAGCCTAAAAACTGCCCATGGGTGGCTGCTGTGCTGATGATCATCTACTGCATCATGCAGAGCGTAACCAATAGTTTCGAACTCAACGCTGCCAACATGGAGTCTATTGTGGACCTCAAGTTGCTCGGCGACAACCATATCTACCATATGACCAATGCCGCAGGCGAGCGCATCGGCTTTGATCCAGAGGGTGTACTCTCTACTATCCCTTGCGTAGCGCATGTGTTGATTGGCGCATGGATGGGACATCTTATCATGAATGTGAAAGATAATTGGGGCAAAGTCACTCGCCTTCTCCTCGCGGGAGCGGTGATGATGTTTGTTGGTTTCTTGCTTGATTATGCATATCCTATCAACAAGAGCATGTGGTCGGCAAGCTATATCCTCGTAACCTGCGGTTTGGCAAGTTCTCTGCTCGCTATCTTGACTTGGGTATTGGATATCCGTTTGCCAGAGCGTAACGAAAAAGAGGCGACTACCAAGTGCGAGATTGCTACCAAGAAAGTGGCAAACAACTGGTATAAGTTCTTTGAGTGCTTTGGTGTTAACCCATTGTTTATCTTCTGCTTGAGTGCTATTGCGGTGTATGTGATGCGTAGCATTCGCTTTGAGTTTAATGAACAGATGTACAATGTCTGGAGCTTCTGGTATAAGGTGTGCATGCAACCGCTCTTTGGTAACGAAGGTGGCTCTTTGGCATGTGCTTTGAGCCTTGTTTTGGTGTTCTGGGGTATAGCATACATCCTCTACCGCAAGAAAATATACATCAAGTTATAACTTCTGAACTCCTAAACTTCTAAACTCTTGAACTCTCGCATAGCAACTATAGGATTTTTTGACGGTGTCCATCGCGGACATCGTTTCCTGTTTGCTCAGTTGCATGAGCATGCCAAGCACCATCAGCTTACCCCTGCTATCTATACTTTTGACCGTCATCCTAAGGAACTGCTGACAGGTCAAGCCCCTGCAATGCTCACCACGCACGACGAGCGAAAAGCCTTGCTTCAGAACTACGGCGAAGTGCATTTCTTGGATTTCACTGCGGTGCAAAAGCTTACTGCTGAGCAGTTTATGTGCTACCTCAAAGAGCAAGAAGGAGTAGATACTTTGCTCATGGGCTATGACCATCATTTTGGTTCGGATCACCTCAAGGGGTTCCACGAATACGAAAAGATTGCGCACAAAGTTGGTTTGCATATCGAGCGTGCGCATGAGTGTTTGGTGGATGGTGTGCCTGTTAGTTCATCGCGTATCCGCAAGCTTATGGCTGCGGCACAAATAGACCAAGTCAATCGCCTTTTGGGTTATACATATAGTGTTTCTGGTGTGGTAGAGCACGGCAATGCTATTGGTGCAACATTAGGTTTTCCAACGGCTAACATTCGTCTTGATTCTGCCAAGCAACTCCCTGCTAGCGGAGTGTATTCTGTTGTTGCTCAGGTGAATGGGGTAGAGTACAAGGCATTGGCGAATATCGGTACCAACCCAACGGTAGGCAATGACCATTTGTCTTTAGAGGTGCATTTGTTGGATTTCCAAGGTGACTTGTATGACCAACCGCTGACGATCTCTTTCCTTCATTTCATCCGCCCTGAGCAGAAATTCGCTTCTCTTTCCGACTTGCAACACCAAATCCAACGCGACATCGAATCGCTTTAATCTATTTCTTGTTCTCTCGTTCACTTTTTGCCTGTCATAAGAGATATGTCAGGCATGTATTTATGCATGTTCATAGCACATCCGTCGTCCTTACAAATTATAAATTTGCATAATCCGCGGGTAGAGTGTAGTGGATTTACAAGGAGAGGCGGGTCCACTGGCGTAAGCCGTAGATGCAATTGATGCACCAGAAGGCGTATTGTGCTGCCATACAGTAGTTGCCTGCACGGAGCCACATGACCGTAGCTAGGATGTCAACAAAGAGCCACAGATACCACTGTTCGCGGAAGGCAAGTACCATGAGGATTTGTGCGAGTATGGCAGGGACGGTGGTGAAGGCATCGAGGTAAGGCTGAGGGTCGTCGGTGAAGCGCTGGAGCATCCAGCCTGTGAGTAGCGAGAGCAATAGTAGGGTCATGGAGATGAGTAGCATCCAGCGGGGAGATATAACGCGCGTCTGCACCTGCAATGACTGGTCATTGAGACGGCGATGCCAAACAAAGACACCGTAGATCATCGAGAGGAAATAGAAGGCATTGAGGGCAATCTCGGCATAGAAGCGCTCAAGGCAACAAAGGTAGGTATAAGTACCTACTTGCGCAAAGCCGAAGAGGAAAGTGAGGATATTGCCCTGCGCACTCAACACCACCGAACAAATGCCTAACATACCGCTGATGAGAGACAAGGGATGGGCAGGCATGAGCCAAAAAGTGATGACCTGAATGAGCAAGCCAAGAATGAGGAAGGGATATGTGAATTTTGCAGTTGACAGGGAGCAGTTGAGAGTTGACAGTTATTTTTTTGGTTTGCCAGCGAGGGACTTAGGTTTGGACTGTACTTGGGGAATAGCAAGGTGGTCAAAGTTCTCCTCGAAATCCCAGTTAGCACGCAGTTTAAGTTTGGATGGGTAGTAATAGACAGGTTCTGGTTGGCGATGTAGGAGCCAGTCGCCAGTAGTCCATTTGCCATCATTATTGCAGTCTATGTACATGCGGAGGTAGAAGGTGGAGGCGGCGAGGTATTCGAACTTAGTACCCTCTGGGAGTGCTGGGAGTTCGCGTAGTACGACATCCTTTTCGTTGAGCAGTTGGATACGTGCCAATGAGTCGAAGTGCGTAAGTTTGACTAAGAGCGAAGCGTATTCATTGAGCGCCTTAAGGCGAATCGTATAATCGGTGCTATCATTGCAAACGCCATAGATATCACGCACCGCCGCCGAGTCGATGGTGAGGTGGTATGACTGCTCGGGTTGCAGCGCAGCAAGGATATAGTAGTTCATGCCGATGGAGTCGCATGGGATGAGTTGGAAAGGAATAGGCTGCATGATGGTATCGACCTTTTGCGCGAGATGGAACATCTCTGCATGGATGGAGTCGATAGGATAAGCAGAGATGATACGGAGGGTATCGTAAATCTCGAACTTGGAAGAAGCATTGGATTTGAGTTCGAGTTTGCGCGAGAGTTTATTGCGCATGTATGCCTCGCGAGCCTTCTCAGAGAGGCGAGGATGGCGATATACGGCAAGTATAGTATCGGTCTGAGGAACAAGATTATAGAGCGAGTCAGAGACCATGTATTGCATTTGCAGGTAGATACTATCCTGGGAGATGGCAAGCGAGTCGGTGAGCCAATAGGTAATGGTGTCGAAATGCGTGGAAGTCTGCAAAAGGGCGTAGTCAAGGCAATTAACCCATGCGGAGTCGTTTCCGAGCGAATCGACCTCAGATGGGCGTAAGGCACGGATGAGCGGCATGGAGTCTTGTGGTGCGGCAAAGATGAGGGTGAAAGCATGTTGCTCCTCGCGTGAGACCTTCTGGAAGTACTGGCGTTGCTTGGCCTCTTCGAAATACCAAAGCAAAAGGGAGTCGGGGTAGAAATGCGTGACTGGATGGACGAAGGTGGAGTCCACAAGGCGTGTAAAGAGTGTATCACCCGAGATGGAGTCGATCGCCAGCGTGTCACGCCAAATGGTGTCGGTATGGATATCTACGGTGCAATATGGCGTAATGAGCGAGTCGGCAAATGCGAATGCTTCGCCTGGCTGATAGAGAAAGTCACGGCTGATATCGTTGAGGGCGTAGAGGCGATAGGTGCCTGGTTGGATATTATGAATAGTAAAAGTACCCTCGGCATCGGCGCGAGTGATGCGTGCGAAGGGCAGTGTAGAGAATGCAGAATCGTGGTGATTGCGATGGATACCTACCAGCACATTGGGCACGGGGTTGAGGTTGGAGGCATCGTAGATGGTGCCTGATATGGAGAGCGAGTCGATGACATCGCCTGTAGAGAAAGAGAAAACATAGCCCGTGAGCGGCGTCTTCTCATTGTAGTCACAGATGGCAGAACCGAAGTCAATGGTGTAGGTGGTAGAGTCCTGCAAGTCCTCCATAAAGACCACCGAGAGGTGTTTGCCAATGGCCTTGACCTCTGGAGGATTCTGCTGAGGTGGGGAGATGAGGACTTTGTTGGCTACATCATCAAGCTGGATATATTCGTCGAAATACACCTGCACCTCCTTGCCTGTGAATAGCAGAGTGCCATTGAGTGGCACCTCTTTGAGAACAACAGGGGAGATCGTATCGCGTGGTCCACCCTGTGGACCTTGACCGCGGTTGGCGCACGATGCTAAGAGCAAGAAGAATATGCCGATGATGTAAATATAGCGAGTCATGGGAGTTGACAGTTTACAGTTTACAGTTGACAGTTGACAGTTTACAGTTGACAGTTTACAGTTGAGAGTTGATAGTTTAGGTTAGGGATTCGAGTTTGTAGCCTTGGGATTGAAGCCACTGGATGATGAGTGGCAACGCAAGGAGCATGCGGTCGCAGGATTTGAGCGAGTCGTGGAGGACAATGATGCTTCCGTTGCGGGTAAAGCGCTGTACGATACGGAGCATCTTCTCCGGCGTATAGCGAGGATTGTAGTCGTGGGTTAGTACATCCCACAGATAGATGGTATATCCCGCCTGCAACATGGCTTTCTTTTGGGAATAGCGCATACGCCCATGAGGCGGACGGAAGAGACGAGAATGAAGAATCTGTTCGCCATGCAGGGCATTGGCGACATATGTATGGTTGCAGGACTGATGTCCGCGCATGTGGCTATACGTATGGTTGCCTATGCTATGTCCCTCCGCTTTGACACGTGCCAGCAGTTCGGGATAACGCTCTGCGTTCTCCGCCACCATGAAGAAGGTAGCCTTGGCATTGTATTGGCGGAGGATGTCTAATACCTGTGGCGTACACTGGGGAATGGGACCATCATCGAAAGTCAGATAAACGACCTTCGATGATGGATTCATTCGCCATACAACACCTCTATATAGGCGTTGCATCCATGTTGGGAATTGATATAGGAGTCGACAGTTGATAATTAACAGTTAACAGTTAACAGTTGATATCAATCACCCCAAGCTAATGCAGATGCACCTAATACAGCAGCATCAGCCTCTTTCAAGTCAGAGAAGAGTACTTGTACCTTATTACGCCACAAAGGAAGTACATTCTCGTTCATAGCTTTCTCCACTGGGTCTTTGATCCAGTGACCTGACTTGGTCAAGCCACCAAAGAGGACGATAGCCTCTGGTGCACTGAATGCGATGAAGTCTGCCAATTGTTGACCGAGGATAGTACCTGTGTAGTCAAAGATTTGTTTTGCTACCTCGTCGCCTTGCTCCGCTGCATCGAAGACATCCTTAGAAGTAATGGCATCGATGTCGAGGTTGCGGAGTACAGTCTCCTTGGTAGTAGAAGCGATGATCTCCTTAGCGGTACGTGCTACACCTGTAGCAGAAGCATATGCCTCCAAGCAACCCTTCTTGCCGCAGTTGCATGGACGACCTTCCTCGCCGCGAACGGCGCAAGTGTGACCCAACTCACCAGCAAAGCCGTCGTGACCATACACCACCTTGCCATCTACCACGATACCAGAACCTACGCCAGTACCGAGGGTAATCATGATGAAGTTCTTCATACCACGAGCAGCACCATAGGTCATCTCACCCATAGCCGCAGCGTTGGCGTCGTTGGTGATCTTACATGGGATACCGAAGCGGTCGGTCATGAGTTGTGCGAATGGAATAGATTGCCAAGGCAAGTTCATAGCGCCTTCGATCATACCTGTATAATAGTTGCCGTTTGGTACACCTGCACCAATACCACGGATGAGATCCATGCCACCAACGGAATCAACGATCTTGAGGGCTTCTTCGTAAAGAGCATTCACATAGTCGTTGATGTCAGGGAAAGATTGTGTTCTGATGGATGTGCGTGCCAATACGTGGCCACGTGCATCTACAACGCCTAATACGGAGTTAGTTCCTCCCATATCAAGGCCTAATACATAAGGTTTCTTTTGCATAATGTTGAATATTATAAATTTTGAATTATTCGGTAGGAATATCT
Organism: Paludibacteraceae bacterium; assembly: GCA_017546705.1. Classification (GTDB taxonomy): domain Bacteria; phylum Bacteroidota; class Bacteroidia; order Bacteroidales; family Paludibacteraceae; genus Colicola. Next base: position 8,408 of record JAFYSB010000024.1, on the reverse strand, counting down.
TTATTTACGTTCTTGCTACCTACGAGTGCATAGAATAGGATGTAGGCTGTGCAAGCTAGTACAACTACGTAACTCATTTGGAAATCGCCAAAGACATCAGCCAATTTGCCTTGCAATGGAATCAAGATACCACCACCGCAAACCATGGTCATGAACGCACCAGAAGCGATGGAAGTGTATTTGCCCAAACCTTCGACAGCCATATTGAAGATACCACCCCACATGACAGAAGTGCAAAGACCTACGAGGATTAATGCAAAAATACCCACTGGTACTTGTGCGGTCATCACGGTCAAAGTAGCCCAATCAATACCTGGCATATTAACCATTATATCAGAAGGCAAGAACATACCAAGTAGCACCAATACGAGGCAGAGGCTGGAAACGCCTGTGATTTGTGCACGGCTAGAAACTTTGCTAGCCAACATACCACCTAAAAGACGTCCAACAAGCATGAGTAACCAATATACTGCTACGATCATACCCACGATACCAGCATTGATACCTAAACCTGGAGTAGCCGCATCAGGAGCAGTAGTAAGGTATTGCATAACATAGGTAGGTACACCTACTTCAACACCGAGATAGAGGAATATAGCCAAAATACCGAGATTGAAATGGCGGAAAGAGAAAGCTGAATATTTCTTCTCACCTTTTACGGTCTTTACCTCTTTTACCTCGTCGCCTGCCAATTCTGGTTCAGGAATTTTAACCAGCAATAATACGATGAATGCAAAGGCAAATACACCTAATGCAATCATAAGTGCAGGAGTTGCATCGGAGATTTGTGCCTTAGTAGCATCCGCTATCAAACTACCCATGATGATGGTCACCAATACAGCAGCCAAGGAGTTGCACACACCACCGAATTGAACCAATTGATTCCCCTTGTTGCCACCACCACCGAGGGTGTTGAGCATAGGGTTAACTACGGTATTGAGCATACACATGCAGAAACCTGCAGTGAAAGCACCTGCGAGATATACACCAAAACTTTGAATAGATGCCCAACCAGACATATATTGCAGGAAGACGCCGATGAATCCGACCAAAATCGCTACGAGAGCAGTTTTACGATAGCCGATTTTCTTGAGTAGCATACCTGCAGGAATACCCATCACTGCATAGGCAATAAAGTTAGCTGCGTTGCCTAATTGCGCTGCATAGTTAGACATTTCAAAATTGTTTTTTACAATAACTGCCATTGGATTGCATAAGTTGGTTACAAACGCAATCATAAAAAACAGGAGATACATCACCACGATAGGTAAGATGTTTGATTTTTTGTTTGTCATAATAATAGAATTTTTATTGTTTAAAAGTTTCAATGTTTCAAATTGTTGGATAGGAACAACATGATTCGACGGTGCAAATGCTCATAATTGGAGCGATTGCGGAGGAAATGGTTGTCGTCGGGATACATCTGCATCTCAAACTGCTTGCCCGCTTGCACAAGAGCATCCACGTAGAGCCAGGACTGCTGTGCGTGCACATTGTCGTCGGCTAGGCCATGCACTAGCAATAGATTGCCAGTCAAGTCGCCAGCTAGTTGCATGACATCGGCCTTGTCGTAGCCGAACTCGTTGACCTGCGGACGACGCATGTAGCGCTCGGTGTAGGCAGAGTCGTAGAGTCGCCACGAGGTGACTGGTGCGATGGCAATACCGCATTGCCAGATCGTTTCTCCGCCCTGTTTGCTAAGACACATGAGTGTTTGATAGCCGCCATAGCTCCAACCACACAATGCGAGGCGCGAAGCATCCACATAAGGCAAAGTCTTGAGGTAGCGGGCTACGCTGATCTGGTCCTCAGCCTCCTTCACGCCCAACTCCATGTAGGTAGCATTGCGCCATGCACGACCACGGGCATTGGTTCCACGTCCGTCGGCACAAACCACGAGGTAGCCTTGCGCAGCGAGGTAGTGACCAAAGCGCTTGCGCCATGTGTCGGTCACGCGTTGGCTGGCAGGACCACTGTATTGCATCATAACGACAGGATAGCGCTTGGTAGCATCGAAGTCCTTGGGCAAGATACGCCATGCGTTGAGCACGTCGCCACGTTCGGTGGTGATGGTGAAGAACTCCTTGTTAGGCAGTCCGCTGGCGTTCCATGCTTGCAGCACCGAGTCGTTGTCTAAGATAAGCTCGGACGCTCCTCCGATGGTGTGCAAGGTATAGCGTTGTGGGAGGTTGATGGATTGGTAGCAATCGATATATCGCGTAAGGTCGCGGGAGAAAATCAGGGAGTGTGTACCCTCGCCTTGGGTGAGGCAGGTGGTAATGTTCTTCTTGAGGTTGAGCGCATAGGCATGGCGCGTCATAGGGGTGTTGGCCGCTTGGTAGTAGAGGGTTTGCAGTTTCTCGTCGTAGCCATATAAGGCGGTGATGTCTTGCTGTTGAGGTGTGAGGAGCTTCTGCTCGATACCTTGCGAGGAGTAGAGGTAAGCTTGGTTGTAGCCGCCTTTCTCGCTGAGCACGATCACACGACCGTCGGAGAGCCATTGCCATTGGTCGAAGAGAGCGAAGTCCACGTAGTATTGCTTGCTCTGTTCGCTATAGAAAGGATGGCAAACGGTAGACTTAGGATTGCCCTTGAGCACGTCCATCTTGTTTTGGTCGCGATTCATATGCAGGATGACCAAGTCGCTGGTAGGTTGCTCGTCCTTCTTGGTGGGCTTGGTCAGCGGTGTCCATGCGATGCGAGGGAGGTAGCCGTCCATGCTAGCAGGCAGCTCCATGGTGCGGATGGTCTTGTAGTGGATATCATAGACGCATACGGAAGCTTTAGCATTGGCTGCGCCGGCTTTGGGGTAGCGGAGAGACTCGGTCTTGGGGTAGTTGGCACCTAAGAACACTTGCCAATCGAAAGTGGGTACTTCGGTCTCGTCTAAACGGACAAAAGCGACTAGTTTGCTATCGGGAGAGAAGGCAAAGAGGCGGGTAACGCCAAACTCCTCTTCGTAGAGCCAGTCGGAGATGCCGTTGAAGATTTCGGCGTTGTCGCCTGTGGTGAGTGCCACCTCGGTTTTGAAGTCTATTTTGTAGATATAGAGGTTATTGTCGGCCTTGGCATAGACCACATACTTGCCGTTGGGCGAGAGTTGGGCATCGCGCACGGGGACGTCGCTCAGGCGAGTGCGAGTGTGCTTTTGGGTATCTACTAGGTAGTAATCCGCCATGAAGGAATGGCGAAACAGTTGCTGCTTATTCTCGTACTCCAAACGATAGCGGTCGGTGGTTTGTCCCTGATTGACAATATATTGCATGGTGTCGGCAGTCAGGGTCTTAGCATCGTAGCCACCGCGTAGGATATGCATCATATCATCGGCACTGAGCCACATGGATGTGAGCATTAAGCATAGTATCAGCGTTATCTTTCTCATATCAGTTGCAAAAATTCGTGCAAAGGTATGAAAAAAATTGCATATATGCAACTTTTTAAGGTGAAAACTGAAAACTGAAAGGTGAAAACGGAAAACTAAAAGGTGAAGCCATTCAGCATTTTCGTATGGATTAGTGGGGTATGATGAGTGTCTTTTGCCCATTGTTTATCCATAATTCATAGGCACCAAAATGCATTACACATTTCGCATTTTTGCCGATGGAATCGGGTGAAATGATATTTTCTACGCCTTCCAATTTGCCAAAGGGCCAGCTGGTATGTGTGGCATAGAGCGCAGGGAAGAGCCAGAGACCATCCTTATGCCATTTAGCTACGTCCAACTTCATGGCAGTAGCCACTACATTGCTATAGCTATCCAAACCGAAATATAAAGCGTATGTCTTGCTGTCGTAGGGGTAATAGATGGCATAAGAGCCATCATCTAATGCAGTGTAGTGCCACAACGACGGCTCAGACGATAGCGCACGTGCTTCATGACCAATCGTGCTACCCGTTAGGCGATGGGTAATCTGCAATGTGGTATCAGAGAGCACCGTAATGTCATATACCATTGCTTCCGCTAAAGGGGAACAGAGGTTGTATCCTCCATCAGGCAAAGCAGCCATTGACACGTCGCATAGCGCGACTTGCTTGTTCGCTACCGCATCGCACATCGCCATGCCCGCGCCTGAGAGGCTGATTGTCAGGTCGTTGTACATAGTCAAGACATATTCCCCTGAAGTCATTTCGCGAATTGGCAGGATGTCGTCCACATCTCGATAGACCGCCCATAAACGTGTATTTTTCTTCGGTATGTACGATGTACCTGGCTGCATGAGATATGGCACACTGTCGCCTTCCTCTACCTCTCTTTCGCTCCAACCTTCGAAATGCCAAATGGCAGTGTCTTGCCAAGCGGGTAAGATAAGCTCGGCGCCTATCGCTGTTTGCGTGATAGGCTCGGGTTGGAAGTCTAAGCCTGTGACAAAGCTAACGGTATAGCAGGATGGTACAACTTCCTCATATGCAATCTCATAGTTCTGGATATAGAGGCTGTTTTCTGTGGCTGATATGATGATTTCGATGTCGCCATCCACGGTCGTCTGCATATGCTTGCAGATGCGTACAAAATCCGTGGTATATTGCCCTGCCCAAGCGTCGGAATCAAAGGGTTCGTCGGCAATGCTCCATACTTCGTTATTGCCAATTCGCATACGGAGTGATCCTGCTCCAGCAGACTTGTTGGAGCGCATGGAGAGTGTGACGGTACGTATGGTGCAGCCCTCCCAACCAGTCAGGTAGAGGCGTGTGGAGTTGCCTGCGGTCATCTGCCCCTTTTGCCCTGTGGAGGCACTACGCTCATAGGTGTATGTTGAGCCCTCGGGCAGTACGCCACTCGCTTCGACGGAAGTGGTGGAAGAGAGTGAGTATGTGGCCGTTAGGATAGAAAAGATGAACGCGAGTAGCATGGGAAAGTGGTGTAGTGAGGAAAGGTGTTAATTTATTGTCTTCTTGAATAACTGTGACAGCTTGATGATTTTATGCAATTTGCGGTGCAAAGATACTGATTATTGCTGATATATGCAAGGGATTGTGTAAAATAATGCAAAAAAGGTGGCAGGGCTGCCACCTTTTGAGGGTAATTGTGTATTTTTTGCTCGATTTGGTGGTACGCGTACCACCTTATTTTAGATATTTTTGATAAATTTTGAACAATACTAAAATACCACAATAGTATTTCTCAATATTTATAGTAGCGGTGCAATAATCAATTTAGATATTTCATTGCCTCCTTATATCCATTTAAATCAAAGGAAAAAGTATATGAACTAGAACTATAACTATTACTCATAATTCCATTACAACGAATAATACCTTCCTTATCTAAAATTGTGATGATATTGTTATATCTCTGCCCGAAATAACTAGAATTAGTAAAGTACATATAACCGGATTCTGAATTATACATCTCAAATCGAGTCACTGATCCATCATTATCTTTAATTTTTAAATTGAATTTATCATCATCTTTAACGACATGACTACTATACTCCACCAATCTCATTGAAACACTTGTTTTGTCAACAAAAAGTATTGCAGACATTTCACTATTAGTTGTCGCAGAATTGGAAAATACACCAGTACCTACTAGAACTAAATAATTGTTATTGGAATATTCACCAAATTCATCTTTGTAGTATTTTAATTCCCATTGTCCGATATTAATAATGGGCTCAATATTTACATTTAGCTCTTTATTACCAACGACGCGGCCATTGGTATTAAGTTGGTTTATAACACGTTGTTTTATAGCATCCTTATAATCTAAATCTTTATAAAAGGTATATCTATTCACGACTTGCATATCTTGTTCATTGACAAAAATAGAATCTTCTTCACTCAAATCAAGATAAGATTCATATAAGTTATTGTCATTACCCACGTAATAAATGTATTCTATATCATCGGAGGTTTCAACTCCCAATCCATTTTTAGCAGTAAATACAGCGTGTAAGATACACAAAGAATCTGTCTGATATACAGTCCTAAAATTTGTCAATTTAACACTAGAAGGATCTTTAGCAACCTCTGTTAACAAAATTGTACATTGCTTCTTAGCAACTTTTTCAAGTGAGGGACTGCTACATGAAACAATCGTACATGTCAGTAATAAAATCAATAATTTTCTCATTGCATTATGTTTTTTAGGGGCATCGGCTCCAAACGACCCGTGAATATAAAAGAAAAGCGTGGAACCTTATAGTTGCTTACTCTCTGACTTGAGGTACTGGAAAACCTTTACACAAGAATAAACAATAAACGCCCACGCTGATATGCTAATCGCCGTGTAGCGAAATAAACATACCAATGAGCATCTACCGCAATCTTGTTTCGGGTGTAAGAAAGTTTCCAGTTTTCAAGTCACCAAAACAAGCGCAAATAAACGCTTTTTATAATTATGTCTGCAAACTTTGGGTTTGCGGTTGCAAAATTACTACATTTTTTTGATTTGCGCAAGAGAAAGATGGAAAAATATAAAAAATAGCAGGAAAGTACGAGGAAAGTATTGGATGGTAATGAAGTGGTAACGAGATGATAACGGTGTGGTTTCGAGAAAGAAAGCGGAAAGACAAAGGGTATAAATTATGAGCTATAAGTTATAAGTTAAGAAAGATGAATTTGGAAAGTACGGTTAGCAGATTTTATTAAAAATGTGTTAAAGCGCAGAGAATTTACAAATAAATTTGTATATATCGCAAAAAAATCGTACCTTTGCAGCGCAAAGGTGTGTGCCTAAGCAAAAAAGACCACGCTTTGCGTTGATTAGAAACGAACGATCTAACAAACAATAAAAACAATAAAAACAATTAACATCATGCAAAAAATCCAACTGAAACGTGGTTTGGACATTCCTTTTGATGGAGCAGCAGCCCTCACACTCGGTAGTGTGAATCGTCCTGCTATCTTCCACATCGTCCCAGACCATTTCGCTGGCGTGACCCCAAAACTCATGGTCCGCGAAGGCGACAGCGTGAAAGCGGGTACTCCTCTCTTCCACGACAAGGCGTTTGCTGAGATGCTCTTCACATCGCCTGTTAGCGGTAAGGTGGTAGCCATTGTACGTGGCGAGCGCCGCAAGGTGATGTCCATTGACATCGAAGCCGATGCTACGATTGAGTATGAGTCCTTCGACCTCAAGCAAGACGCTAAGGCGCTCCTGCTCCAATCGGGTCTTTGGGCACTCATTAAGCAACGTCCTTACGACTGCATTGCGCTCCCTAGCAAGCAGCCTAAGGCAATCTTCATCTCTACTTTTGACAGCGCACCTGTCGCTCCTGACTACGAGTGGGTGCTCAATGGTCAAAGTGCAGTGCTCCAAGCAGCTGTCAATGCATTGGCTACCATCGCTCCTGTGAAGGTAGGTATCAACGGCAAAGCTACAGCTACCGTTTTCCGCGGTCTTAGCAACTGCGACAAGTACGAGGTGTATGGCGCTCACCCAGCAGGCAACGTAGGTGTACAAATCAACCACGTAGCTCCTATCGCTAAGGGCGAGACCGTATGGACCATCAACGTGCAAGACTTGGCTATCATCGGCCGCCTCTTCACCAAGGGTATCGTGGACATGCAAAAGAAAGTGGCTCTCACAGGCCCTCTCGCTGCAGGTGCACAATACTACAACGTGTTGCCAGGTATGCCAGTTAGCGCAATCTTCACCAGCAACACCTACAAGGGTTGCGACTGCCGCTATGTAGCAGGCAACGTACTCTCTGGCCACCAAGTTGGTTTGGACGAGATGATCTCTGTTTACGACAACCAATTCACCGTATTGGCAGAGGGTAACGACAAAATCGAGTTCATGGGCTGGATCATGCCACGCTTCAACGGCTTCAACGCTAGCAAGACCGACCCTGCTAAGATGGTTAACTGCGGCTTGATGGAGTGGCTCTTTGGTAAGAAGAAATACGAGTGGGATGCTCGCCTCAAAGGCGGTCGCCGTGCTATCATCGTTAGCGGTGAGTACGACAAAGTATTCCCAATGGACATCTACCCAGAGTACCTCATCAAAGCTATGATCGCAGGCAACCTCGAGAGCATGGAGCAACTCGGCGCATACGAAGTAGCACCAGAGGATTTCGCACTTTGCGAGTACGTTTGTACCAGCAAGATGCCTCTGCAAGCTATCGTTCGTGCCGCATTGGATAACTTAAAAAAGGAGATTGAGTAATGCTTAAGAAATTACATAAAATAGTAGAGACACTTCGTCCTCACTTCGAAGAAGGAGGCAAGTTGAGCGCTTTGCACTCTGTGTTTGATGGTTTTGAGACTTTCCTCTTTACTCCAAACACCACCTCTAAGCGCATTGGTTCGCAAATCCACGACGGCGCAGATAGCAAGCGAACCATGATCCTCGTGATTATGGCATTGGTGCCAGCTATGTTGTTCGGTATGTTCAACGTAGGTTACCAACACTTCCTCGCTACTGGCGAGCTCGTGAAGGGCGCTATGAATTGCCTTATGTTCTG
>JAFYSB010000023.1 GCA_017546705.1 Paludibacteraceae bacterium | reverse complement strand
GATACGAAAAATGGCGTTACAAATCGTTAGAAATTATAATGACAAGAAAAGCATAAAGAAAAGATTGTTTTATGCATCGTTAGATAGCACATATATGCTACAACTTGTGCAAAATTACAAATTTTGATGCGGTTGCCCTGAGATATGGTGCTATTTTCCCAAGCGTTTCGCGAGATAGACCATCTATTTCTTGTAGCTGCTGTATCGAATCCAAATGTATTTTCTTACGTCGAAGTTCATAAATTGCTTTAGCTTGTTCAAAACGCAAATATGGATGCCGTGATAACCGCTTGACTCCTACTAGATTAACATTCATCTGCTCAACCACAACACTATCTATCCAGAAATATTTCATCACACTATCAGCATCCAATTGTCCCATCCCTTTTGCTTCCATTACCTGTTCCACACTAGTAAAGCCTCCCAGTTCCTCACGATACCGCACAATCTGCCGAGCTCGATAGGAGCCAATGCCACGAATCATCTTTAGTTCGGTGGTGTCCGCTGTACGGAGGTTCAATACCGTATCTTTCTTCACAGGCCACTTGGGTAACGAGTCCTCACGGACGGTATCCTTCCTCATGCTATCAACTTCTACGCGCGCGATACATATATAAGGTTTCAAAACCTGAAACATACTATCCGTCATTCCATACAAACGCTTCAAATCCTCCGCTTTGCGATACCTCCCACCCTTTGCGCGGTATTTCAACATGTTTTTTGCCTGCCACGGCTTGAAACCGAGATGCACCAGTGTGGTACTATCTGCCGTATTCGGATCAAATGGCTGCATATGAATTGTAATGGTATCACGAGAGTATTTCTTTTTCCATTGCGCTTTACGAATACTATCTTGCTTAGCCTGATAATCAGCAAAATCCGTTCTTGTAGAGTCATTTAGCCAACTCACCTCTACCTCTTGCTTAGGCTGAAAATGCTTGACGGCGATTAGTGTCCCTAATACCAACATCACCAATAGCGCAACACCCAGCCATTGCTCACCTGTCAAGAGGAAGTATATTTTCTGCTCTTTTTTCATTTTACCACCGACTGAATTACACCATCATGCAAATACGTTTCCAACACATCACCCTCGTTCACCTCGCTCTGAGAACGAACCATTTTGCCATTTACCATAGTCAAACTATATCCCATTTTGAATATCCGCTCTGGCGAATGTAGCTCTATGGTTTTCATCCACAAGTCTAACTTACCTCGTTCACGAACAGCCTTTCCGCGCACAGCATTGAAGATTTGTTGCTCGTATAATAACAAGCGATTTTTCTCTCGAGAGACAGCATTCTGTGTGGCACGTTGCAAACGCAACATTAAGCTACCTACTCTCTCCACTTGTTCCGCCATGCGTTCTATCAACCACTCAGCAGCAGCTGTAGGAGTCTTAACACTCGTATGCACCACCATATCTACCACACTCACATCACGTGTATGACCTATTCCAGCAATAATCGGCAGTGGAAACTGCGCACAATGGCTAGCCAAATTATAATCATCAAAGCAACTCATATCTGTGCTGGCACCGCCACCACGAATAATGACCACTACATCCCATTCCTCTTCTAGTGCGGCAATCGAGTTAAGCGCTTGAACAACACTTCGAGCAGCAGTATCTCCCTGGACTACAGCAGGATACAGCTGTACATGGAATTTAAATCCAAAACGATTATGCTTCAACTGATCGCAGAAGTCACCATACCCCGCAGCATCTGCTGAAGAGATTACAGCCACTCGCCGAGGCAGAGAAGGAATTTGTAATGCTTTTTGTAGATCCATCACGCCATCTTCTGTGAGTTGTTGGATAGTTGCTTGGCGTTGCTTGGCAAGGTCGCCCAACGTATAGGTGGGATCAATATTCCATACATTCAAACTCAATCCATACACCGCATGATATTCCACACTGACCTCTAACATAACCTGCAATCCAGTATGCAATGATTGCCCCGTCTCTTGCAGAAAATATGCTGATAATAAATGATACACATTGCTCCAACAAGTAGCTCGCACCTTAGCCGCAAGAATACCAGTCTCTGCTTTTTCAACCAATTCCATATAACAATGCCCACGCACACTCATAGAGGCGATTTCCGCGCACACCCAATAGCGATTAGGTAAATCGTTCTCTACGATCTCCTGAATCCAATCGCACAACTCCTTCAAACTATACTTTTCCATCAGTTTTTATGCTATTTTGCTGTTATTCAAACGATTAGTTCAACTCTCAAAACCACTATTAAGCAGATGATCACCCCTATTATCCACCACCAATGTACTTTTCCGCCTCTCATCATTAATAATCCACAGATAATTGCTCCATAGAGCCCCATTACCCCCCACTCTGACAAATGCATATGGGTGGTGGAATATGGCAGACTTTCGATCCATTGCACAGCTTGATTGAGGAGCCATGTACACCACTTGGTAGCCCAACCTAGCCACTCACCAACTGCGCACCACGACATTGCAAGCGTAGAGAATCCCAAAGACAAGAGTATTCCAGCCATAGGGACTACTATCAAGTTAGTTAAAGCAAAATAGTTGCTGGTTTGTCCAAAATAGTGCAAGGTCAAGGGCATTGTACCTAATTGTGCAGCCAATGAAACAATCAACAATCCACTAACAGATTGCCACACTCGTCCCTTCGACACGACTGCTTGCTGCATGCTGCTTCCAAATAACATAATACCTGCCACGGCAGCAAAACTCAGTTGAAAACTCACACTCCACAACGCCAATGGATTGACTATCAAGATCACCACGGCAGCAGCCAACAACGGATTCCACCTTGCAGTTTGCTGTTCAAGCAAACTGCTCAATGCCCAAAACGTGAGCATCAAAGCGCTTCGCATTACAGAGGGGCTAAGTCCTGTGAGAAAAGCGTATACCCAGATCAATACTATTGTACTGATATTCAGCAACCAACGCCTGAACTTATCTTCCCAAAGAGGTTTGTACAGCACACCTAATGTTAATATCCACATGACAATCCCCCACACGATTCCCGTATGCAAACCACTAACTGCCAAGACGTGCATTGCCCCCGAAGCAGAGAAGGCGCGTTGTACATCTTTGTCCAAGTCCTCACGATAACCCAAAGTTAGCGCCGAAATAATCCCCAATTCTTGTCCTTCGATTCCCATCTTTCGATATTGTTGGTACAAGAAGTACTGGCTCCGCTTGGCTAGGCCTTTCAGGCCCATATCATCCTCATGACCAATCAGTTGCCAATTTCTTCTAAGCGCCCAACAAGTGCCGACTATCCCTTGTCTCCGCAGATAGAGTCCATAATCAAATTTCCCTGATTTTCCACCTCTACGCACCTGTGTTTCCACCAGCAAGACATCTCCCATCACAGGCATTGGCATGCTGTCTCTCTGCAGATATAGCAACACTTTGCCACCACCTTCCACATCTGCTTCATATCGGGAAGTCTTTGTTCGCTCTTGCGCATTGCTAAGCAAGCGCATTGCTAGTATAGTATCTCTATCCAAATAATCTACATCGGTGTCCTTTAACAAGTTAAGCGGCTTACCCATGTAGCCGCTCAACCATATTATTGCTACCAACGGCATCAACGCTATCAACCACGTATGTGCCGCAAGCCATCTCATACTTGTTTCAGTTGTTCGATTGTAGCAATTGGATTTGGGGCGTTGAATACAGCGCTTCCTGCTACTAAAATATCTGCTCCTGCCTTCCAAAGTTCAGGTGCCCATTTGGCATTTACTCCGCCATCCACTTCGATTAAGGTCTTGAATCCTCGCTCATCTATTGTTTGGCGAAGGTAGCGCAAACGTTCCAATGACTCAGGAATGAATCCCTGACCTCCGTAGCCCGCCTGCACTGACATGAGCAACACCATATCCACTTCACCCAAATATGGATCAAGACTATGAATATCTGTTTTAGGATTGATTGTCAAGCAAGTACGTACACCTTTTCTCCTTATCAGCTCTATCGCAGGCATGGGATCTTCTACTGCTTCAATGTGAAATCCAACGCTCCATGCACCTGCATCGCAAAAACGCTCTACATATTTTTCGGGGTGGGTAATCATCAAGTGCACGTCCAATGGCTTGGTACAGTGTTTCTTACATGCCTCCATCACGGGAAATCCAAACGAGATATTAGGCACAAACACGCCGTCCATCACGTCAATATGCAGGAATTCCGCAGAACTTGCATTGATCATTTCGCATTCGCGCTGCAAATTGCCAAAATCGGCTGCTAAAAGAGAAGGAGAAATTGCTCGCATTATTATAAAATTGTTATTTTTCCATATGTAACAAAATACGGTAGAAAGCTTGCGTCATGATATTCCATCCGTACAATTCTTTTTCTTTGATTAAGTACTTAGTAAATGCTGCCTGACGATTATTCTCATAATAATCAATCAGTGCATCAGCTATGGTATCCACCTTAGGCACCACTGCATAGCCCATCTTTCCATGATGAATGATCTCACCTAAACCGCCCACATTGGTCACCAAACAAGGCTTTTCAAAATGGAATGCCACTTGCGTCACGCCGCTTTGGGTGGCTGTTTTGTAGGGTTGAACAATCAGGTCAGCCGCGCCAAAATACTTTCTCAGGTCCGCATCCGCCACAAATTCATTCTTCACTATTACCCTATCTTTCAAACCATTAGTCTCTATTTGAGCACGATATTTATCTTCATCCTCATAAAACTCTCCCGCCACAATCAACTGCAAGTCCGTCAGTTCGTCTTTCACTTTTGCAAACGCATCTAGTAGCCAATCCAATCCCTTGTATGCTCTAACCAAACCGAAAAATAGCATGTAATTTTTGTGGGGATTCAACCCTAACGCTTCGCATGCCGCATTTTTGTCCATTTTTTCGCCATAATGATCATATACAGGGTGAGGAGAGAACGTTTTGGGTTTGTTGTATTTGTCCAACGAAGCAATATCCTTCACTACGCTATCTGACAACGCTACGAAACCATCATTCTGCTTTACGTAAAATGGCGCTAATAATTTGTCCAATATGCTCGGTTCGTGCGGTATCATATTGTGTACCAATGCGATACACTTTGTCTTTCCATTGCGTTTTACGATATTCTGAATCACGCCATAGCATGGCGCAAAGAATGCCATCCAATAGCAACTGATTAACAAATCGGGTGCTTCCTTTTTTAATCTTTTGCCTACTTTGATCCAACTTAATGGGTTGCACGAATTCATTTCGCGAGTTATTTTCAAACCTTCAGGTGCAACTTCATTGCTATACTGTGTCTTCCCTGGAAAAAGAAAACCAGGGTATTGCAAACGAAATGTCACCACTTCCACCTCATGCCCTTCCATCACAAACTGTTTTGCCAACCGTTCATTGAACGCTGCCAATCCGCCTCTGTAAGGCCAAGCTGTACCTAAAATTACAATTCGCATGGATTATACTATTTTACCCGCAAAGGTACATTTTTTTTTTAACATACACAAATATTTTCAGCTTAATTTGCATATTAACGAAAAAAGTTGTACCTTTGTCCCCATAAATAGGAAAGAAATGAAAAATATCAAACTTTTTCTCACCGACGTGGACGGTTGCATGACCGACGGCGGCATGTACTACACCGAAAGCGGTGATGAGTTCAAACGCTTTTGCGTATATGACGGCATGGGCATTGTTCTTCTGCGCAAAGCGGGAATCCCTTGCGGTATCCTCACCAGCGAGAATACAGCCATTGGCATGAAACGTGGACAGAAACTAGGATTAGAATATATCTACACGGGTGTCGGCCGCGTAGTGGATGGCGTGAAGATGACCAAACTCGATGCTGCTAACCAAATTTGCGCTGAGTTAGGTATCACATTGAAGAATGTCTGCTTTATAGGCGATGATGTGAACGACCTTGATCTCTTGCAACACGCAGGCATAGCTGCTTGTCCAGCTAATGCTGTAGCCGTAGTCAAAGCCGTCCCTGGCATTATCCATCTCACCAAAAACGGCGGCGATGGCGCTATCCGCGAACTCTGTGAAATGATTCTTGAGGCTAAAAGCGAATAGGTTAGAGGTTAGAGACGATGAGAAATATCGCAGTCATATTAGCAGGAGGCATAGGTGCCCGCGTTGGAGGAAATACTCCAAAGCAATTGCTCCCTCTCTCTGATGGACATTCTGTCTTGGAGCATGCAGTCAATGCCTTTGAGCAATCGCCTCATATTCATGAGATTTGCATTGTTATGCACCCTGATTATATCATGCATGCCGAACAGATGCTTCTCGCTAACGCATGGCAGAAAGTGCGCTATATCATTCCTGGCGGCAAAGAGCGCTGGGAGTCGAGTGTGAATGCAATTCGTGCCATTATGAACCAAGACAACTCCCTTCCCTTTAGGGAGGGGATGGGAGTAGGCATTTTATTGCACGATGCCGCTCGCCCATTTGTCAGCCAAGACATTATTGCTCGTGTGTGCGAGGCGCTCGAAGAACATGAGGCGGTGACTGTAGCGATTCCAAGTACTGATACGGTGTATGAGATGGCAGATGGTAAAGTCGCGCGTATTCCACAACGCGCTACTATCATGCGTGCGCAGACACCACAAGCTTTCCGCTTGGAGCTAATAGCCGAGGCATACGCCAAGGCACTCGGAACAGATATTTGCGATATACAGGCTTGCTCTGCATGCCATTTGCCAGCCACCGACGATTGCGGCATAGTACATAAGCATATGCCTCAGGTGCCAATCTACATTGTTGAAGGCGAAGAACAAAACAAGAAAATAACATTCAAAGAAGATATATAAACGACTATGCAAGCAGTCATTTTAGCAGCAGGAATGGGCAAACGCCTTGGCGAACTGACCAAAGGCAATACCAAATGTATGATTCAAGTGGGCAACGAAACACTCATCAGCCGATTGTTGCACCAGTTGGATAAACAATCTATATCGCGTATTGTACTCGTTGTAGGCTACAAAGCGCAAGAACTCAAAGACTATCTTGCCACTATCTCCATCAGTACCCCTATCGAGTTTGTAGAAAATACGGTTTATGACCAAACCAACAATATCTATTCGCTCTATCTCGCCAAAGATTACTTGACAACAGAAGACACCCTGCTCTTTGAGTCTGACCTTATTTTGGAAGATGCAGTCATCGAGAAACTGATTAATCATCCATATCCAGACTTAGCATTAGTGGATAAATACGAGAGTTGGATGGATGGCACGGTAGTAACAATTGATGAAGAAAATCGTATTCAGCGTTTTATTCCCAATACTCAATTTAAATACGAAGAAATTCCGTCTTATTACAAGACAGTCAATGTATATAAGTTCTCGCAGCAATTCTCTGCCAACATGTATGTTCCATTTATGGAGGCATATTGCACGGCATTAGGAAAAAACGAATACTACGAACAAGTGCTTCGCGTCATTACCATGCTCGACAATTCAAGCATGCGTGCATTGCCCCTAACCGGAGAACAATGGTATGAGATTGATGATATTCAAGACCTTGACATTGCAGAATCCATATTCACAGATCACCAATACGACCTACTTTGCTCACGCTACGGTGGCTATTGGCGCTATCCACACATGTTGGACTTCTGCTATTTAGTCAATCCGTATTTCCCAAATCAACGCATGCGTGACGAACTATCCGCTAGTTTCAATCGCTTATTGACCGAATACCCATCTGGACAACGAGTAAATAGTCTATTGGCTGCCAAAGACTTTGGCATAAAACAGGACTACATGATTGTTGGCAATGGTGCTGCAGAACTCATCAAAGTGCTCTTCGAGCAAGTACTTGGCAAGGTGGGGGTCATTCGTCCTACTTTTGAGGAATACCCTAATCGCATGATGCCCGAGCAGACTGTAGCATACGAGACAGTAGCGCCTAACTTTTCATACACCGTTGACGATTTGATGGCATATTTTGAGGACAAGAAGATTTGGTCGCTTGTACTGATCAATCCCGACAACCCAACAGGCAACTATATCCCATATGCAGACTGCCTGCGTTTAGCAGAATGGTGTCAACAACGCAATATTATCTTCATCTTAGATGAAAGTTTTATTGACTTCTCCACCGAGCATCCTACTTTTATTACGAACGAAATACTGGAGCAATATAGCAACCTCGTAGTCATCAAAAGCATATCCAAGTCGTACGGCGTACCTGGTTTGCGATTGGGCATATTGGCAACCTCCAATGCGATGCTAATGGCTAATCTCCGCCGCTCTGTTTCGATATGGAACATCAACTCTTTTGCCGAGTTCTTCTTGCAGATTTTGGGTAAATACGAGCGTCCTTACCAACAAGCGATGGATGACTTCCGCGCCGAGAGGGCTCGCTTTGTTAGCGAATTGCAAAGTATTAACTATTTGCGTGTTGTGCCATCCGAGGCTAACTATCTGCTCTGCGAGGTATTGCCTCCACATACACCAAGAGAGTTAGCGATCCAACTGCTAAAGAAACATAAGATCCTCATCAAGGATTGCACTTCAAAGTGCCATGCTCCATACATACGCATAGCAGTCCGTGATACAAAGGATAACAACCAACTCATCGCTGCACTCCGAACATTATGAGACATATCACCAACGAAGATATTATCCACTTAGGTATTTCCCCTGCAGAATGTGTGGATTGGGTCAAGGAGGCTTTTTGCCTGAAATACGATGCACAACTGCCTCCTAAAATCAGTTTGCATCCTCAAGGCAATGACTTCTTTAACACCATGCCTTGTCTATTACCCCAAAATTATGATAGATTTGGTGTAAAAATTGTATCTCGTATTGCTGGGAACAAACCTTCGTTGCATTCTGATCTCTTATTATATCAAGCATCCACAGGAGAGTTGTTATCATTTATGGATGCAGACTGGATTACACAAATGCGAACGGGTGCCGTAGCCGCATTAGCTATTCAAGCACTACAATCCTCTACAGCTAGCACCTATGCATTTGTAGGGTTAGGAAACACAGCTATCGCAACCATGCAATGTCTATTAGCTATCCTTCCTGCGGGCACAACCATCACATGCAAACTACTGAGATACAAACAACAGGCCGAGCAGTTCGCCCAATTATTTACAGCTAATACCCATGTACACTTTGAGATAGTGGATAGTCACGAAGAACTTATCCAAGACTCCGATGTCATCGTTTCTGCCGTAACAGAGATGCCAACCCTCTTTTGCGAAGATAATGAACTATATAAAGAAGGCGTACTCATCGTTCCTATTCATACACGCGGATTCCAAAATTGTGATTTGTTCTTTGACCATATCTTTGCTGATGATACTGCTCATGTATCGGGATTCAAGTACTTCAGTCAATTCAAGCAGTTCAACGAACTCAGCGAAGTACTACTTCATCAAATTCCTGCACGCCTTTCAGATAAAGAGCGAATCATCGCATACAACATAGGTTTAGGTTTACACGACATTTATTTTGCGCATCACATTTATGAGAGACTTACTCGTTAAGATAGCCCTTCGTTTAGGTATTTACCAAGTGATTGTTGAATACATCAATCGTGTCAAATTTACCATTCAGTCACGCCGCATGCGCAAGAATGGTTTGCAAATGCTTGATGCTGCTACTCAGGTGTTTGACGCCATGCACATACCTGCTTTCCTTACCTACGGAGCACTATTAGGTGCGTATCGTGACAAGGGATTTATCTCCTACGACCCCGATATTGACTTAGGCGTATTGGCTGACCAAATCCCCAACGACTTACACCAACAAATGGCAAAAGCAGGCTTTCAACTGCATCGCCAAAGTGTACTTGCTAATGGACAAGTATTCGAAGAGACATATATCTACCGCAAACTGCACTTGGATATTTTCTATTATTTCCAAGAGGGGGAAGATTACTATAGCATCATTGCCCGCAAGCACGAAACCAAAGAATGGAAAGAAGCCAACGCAACAGATGGTTTCCCATGCGATAGAAGTTATGTGCCTGCATGCGACTTTGAGAAACGAGAATTCCTTGGACTACAAGTCTATATGCCTATAGATACTGACGGATGGCTGCGTGCCATATACTCAGATTCGTACATGACACCTATCAAAAATTGGAATGCAAAAGATTATGTAACGCGTATCGTGCATAGCAACGAACGCAGCTATAGACGTTTCTTCTAACCCCCAAACAATCCTTTTGTGACATTTCGGCGGAAAAGCACTAATTTCCATCCCTTCTTGGGTGCACCTTGTAGTGCATAAATACATAGCAACGCTAATGTACCACCCCATTTCACTGCCTCCGAAGCCAATCGAGAGAGGTATTTACCTTTAGATATAGCGCGCGTGCGCATGCGTTCACTGCGACCGATTTGTAGGGTTAGGCGATTGAAATAGTCCTCCTCTAATTTCGATTGTGGAATGCTATGGTGGAGTACAGGAGTTGGAAGATACAAGACTTTCATCCCTAATGCCTTCATCTTATCAAAGATATCTTTCTCCTCCGAAGCTAAAAGCAAATTGCCTTTTCTGCCCAATTCGGTATTAAATAGCCCTACCCTATCAAACACCTCTTTTCGATACGCAGCATTACCTCCGCCTGGATAACGACCTTGGGGATACTCTCTGACTTTGTCGCCATAGTTCATCCATGCTGTCAATAGGGCTTTGGTGTAAGGAGACATCCATGATGGCTCTTCCGTCTCATACAGCGGTTCAATTGGTCCACCTGCTGCCATTGTTTCGGGATGAGCAGCAAAATGCTCGGCATACTGACGGATATAATCGGTATCTACCAATGCATCGTCATCCACATAAATGATAATATCGCCTTTTGCCTCTTTGATGCCCTTATTGCGTGCAGCGGACAAACCTTGTTCGGATTCTACGACATAGCGTAGTGCTACCTCAGGATGTGAGGCGGAAAACTTCTCGCATACACCGCGTGTATTGTCGGTGCAATTATTATCCACTAACACAATCTCATAATCCGTTGCGGGATAGTCATTCTTAACTATACTTTCCAACAAAGGACGGATATACTTCTCGCGATTATATGTGCAAATGATCAGTGTTATCATTATTCTTCGGACTTAGGCGATGCTTTCTTCCACAAAGGATAGGTCAAACCACCTACACTAAGCAGCAATGCCAAAATCAAGATAGCCATACACCATTTATCTGTTTGCAGAGCATGTGGACGGAATTCCATCACGAGTTGATGATGACCTGCAGGAATTACCGCCGCACGCAAGGTGTAGTTTACACGTGCCAAAGGCAACTCTACTCTCTCACCATTCGCATTTACGATATACAAGTGCCAATCATATGGATAGTAAATCTCTGAGAATACCGCCACTTGATTGCGCTCGTTCATGGATTCATATTGCAAACAATTTGGCGCATAACTTGTCAGTTCTATACTACTCTCATCAAAAGCCATCAAAGGCGTTACCTCGGGTTTGGTAATATTCAATGCCTCAGCGAATTTCTTATCGGCTACTGCTTGCTTATGCAAGTCCAAAGTGCTTAATGCTGCGCACTCCTCGTCTGGTGTATCCACCAACATTATCTCATCCACAAACCAACAGTTGCCCATCGCATAAGGGTTATATACTGGTGCTTGTTTGCCTCCTTGCAAAGGTACAACAGCGTACTTCATATTGAGCATATTCAATACAGGGAAATCCTTGCCTTCGTTCGCATCGGGTTGCAAGAATCCTTGTGTTTGCACAATCGTTTGCATCAATGGGTTCATCTCCTTTGAGATATGCTCGTCTATCAAATCTTGATAACGACGCAGTTTAGCCGCCGAATAACCACCGATGGACTTCAGTCGGTAGCTTGTACGCGCATCATTAAAGGTATTTGTCGCCAAGTTCAATACGCGATAATACGATTCGTCCTCCAAAATCTGTTGCTCGTATGGTTGCATCGCAAAATACGCATCAGCATCTTTAGCCTTCACAAAATGGTCACTACCAAAGAAACGCTTATTCACAGGTAGCATATCTGCTAGTACTAATGCTGCCAGGGCCGCATATAGTACATAGTTTAGAGTTGAGTGTTTAGTGTTTAGAGACTCTGAATTAGATTTCCAAGCATACAAATATACCACCGCAAAGCCCAATGCGATAAAGATAAACGAACGCCAAGCATCGGCTTTGATCATGGCTACACGCTCATCGTAGATTGCATCTCTGAGCCACGCAGGCACTTGGTTCACCCATTGTGCATCATAACTGCTCGTCACATCCACCATGCCAGTAAAGAGAGCTAAGATAAGGCACAATCCAGCAGTGACACCGCCTGCTATAAACATATTCACACGCAGTTTCTCCCATGCAATCTTCTTATCCACTATCTGTTGCAATGCGAGGATTCCGAGCAATGGCATTGTGATTTCTGCCACAACCAAGATACTCTCCACCGCACGGAACTTGTTGTACATCGGGAAATAGTTAAAAAATAACTCCGTCAACCACATCATGTTTCTACCCCATGCCAATGCCACAGAGAAGAGTGTTGCTATGAGCAATGCCCACTTATATGGTCCAGGTACAATCAATAAGCCTAATACAAAGAGGAAGCAGATAATCGCCCCTATATATACTGGACCGCTAGTAAAGGCCTTCTCTCCTCGATAGGTAGGCACTTGCTGACAAAACTGCTCTGCCGAACGTTTAGGCACGCGATTCTTGACCATGGTCTCACAAAGGTCTGACTTCGCACCTACATTGTAGCCGCTTGCTCCACCTTCCCAGTTAGGAATAAGGAAAGTCATGGTCTCATCCACTCCATAACTCCAAGCAGTAGCATAATCCAGGTCCAAACCAGCAGATTTCTCCCTTCCCTTTAGGGAGGGGTCGGGGGTAGGCTGACTTAATTCAGAATGTCCACCACGCATGGTTTCTTTGAGATAGGATTGGTTCATCTCTAACCAACTGGCCTTTGTTCCCACAACCAGTAGCAAACTCAACGCCAATACGCCAAGCGATATGCCTAAATCTTTCCATGCTTTATCCTTAATATGAATATAGAGTTCGGCACATGCCAATACCCCTATCAGCATAAAGATATAGTAAGTCATTTGTGGGTGGAGGTTAATGCTCATAATACCATAAAGCATTACGAGCGGTGCTCCTAGCCAATATTGTTTGCGGAAAATAGCATAAAAACCACCTATCATAGGTGCTAAGAACCCCAACGCTACTGCTTTGGTAACGTGTCCTGCAGGGATAATCAAAAAGAAGTATGTGGAGAACCCTACGGCTAGCCCCCCAATGATACTTAGCCAAGGATTTACCTTGAAACAACGAAGCATGAGGAAGAATCCAAAGAAATAGGCAAAGATAATACCTATAGCTTCCCATCCGCCTTCCATGCCAAGGTGAGCAACCTTCGCTATACCATTACGCATTTCACCTGAAGGCAGGCTACCAGTGATCTGGTAGGTGGGCATGCCGCCAAACATAGAGTTGGTCCACCATGTGCGTGTACCATGCTCATCGTAAAAAGCACGTGCCTCTTGTGCGGCCCCCTTCCAGTTATTGACATCACCTTGCACCAGTACTTTGCCTTCCAGCAGAGGTGCACAATAAATCATTGCTACCACCACAAATGCTACGATTGCCACGGCATAGGGCAGAATTTTCTTCCAGTCTATTTTCATCTGTGCGTTGTTTACGTTATTTTCAGCCTGCAAAGGTAGTACATTTTTTTCAATTAAGCAAGAAAACAATCGGCAAAGTCGATGTTTTTTTGCTCAATTTTGCGAATAAATTTACATTTTACTTGCTTGATTTCTCGCGCGCACGCGAGCACACGTACCCTAATTTTATACTGAGATAGTTTTTCAATTCCTTTTTTGACTGATTTTATTATTTTTTATGTGGCAAACATGCAATAAAACGCATTAAAATAAAACTTTTTTGCAATTTTTCTTGCGTATTTGCTTTTTTTGTAGTACCTTTGCACGCTTTTTCGCACGAAATTATTAACCAGCCCACGAGATGGGGCATAAAATAACATAAAACAATGAAACGTACATTCCAACCAAGTCAACGTCGTCGTCGTAACAAACACGGTTTCCGTGCTCGTATGGCTACCGCAAATGGTCGTCGCGTATTGGCAGCTCGCCGCGCACACGGTCGCAAGAAATTGACTGTAGCTGACGAAGGTCGTCACAAACGCTAATCAACGATTAGACAACCTTAGGGCTTTTTCCTAAGGCATCAGCATAGGGAAAAGAGTATATACTCCTTTCCCTTATTGCGTATAATTAGTTAAGAAGCTTAGAGACAATCAATATATGGAATCAACAAGACAACAAAAGATTGAGCGCTTGATCCAGAAGGATTTGAGCGATATTTTATTGAAATACGCGCGCGCAATGCGCGGAACACTCATCTCGGTGAGTGAAGTGAGAATATCATCTGACTTGAGCATCGCACATGTCTATCTGAGTGTGTTCCCACAAGACAAAGTGGCCAGCACCATCGCACAAGTGCAAGAAGACACCGCGAAGATTCGCGGCGAGATGGGACATATGCAACGTCATCAGCTGCGTATCATTCCCGAGTTGCACTTCCACCTCGATGAAACCATTGACAAAATGGCTCGCATTGACGAGTTGCTGAAGGGAGACAAGTGATAGTTGATAGTTGACAATTGACAGTTTGTTGGACAAGGGACTTTAGAGTTTAGGTGAAGACGGAGTTGAAAATAGCGTGGCGGTATTTATTTGCTAAAAAGCAGTTTAATGCCATCCATATCATTACAGCCATATCGTCGGTGGCGGTAGGTGTAGTTACTGCAGCCATGATCTGCGTGCTAAGCGTGATGAATGGCTTCGGCGTGATGGTAGAGCAACTGTTTTCGCAGTTCGACCCCGATTTGCGTATCACCGCCAAAGCGGGTAAAACCTTCATTATCAACGATAAGCAGAAGGATGCCCTACTCGGCCTGCCATGTGTAGATATGCTGAGCGAGAGCATTCAAGAGACAGCATTGGTGTATTTCGAGGACAAGCAAATGCCCGTACAGTTGCTGGGTGTGGATTCAGTGTTTGGGAAGATGACTGGTATTGAGAATATCATTACTGACGGTCATTATGAGGTGTACGATGGCGCCTTCGATCGCGCCGTGCTAGGACAAGGATTGGCATGGAAATTGGGCATTGGAGCACGCTTTATCCATGCATTGCAGGTATATGCCCCTAAGCGAGAAGGAAAAGTGAATATGCTACGTCCTGATGCGAACTTCAACCAAGAAGCATGTTTCATTGCTGGCACTTTCGCTGTGAATCAACAGAAGTACGACGACAACTTGATGCTAGTAGATATTGGACTCACACGCCGCTTGCTAGACTATGGAGAGCAAGAAGTGAGTGCGTTGCAAGTAGCTATCGCTGAAGGGTATAGCATCAAACATGCCAAGCGCGAGATAGCAGCGGTATTGGGCGATGGGTATGTGCTGCAAGACCGCTATGAGCAGCAAGAGGACTTCTTCCGCATCTTGCGCGTGGAGAAACTATTAACGGCATTGCTACTGATATTCATACTGCTGATTGCCACCTTCAATGGCATCGGTTCGCTGTCCATGCTCATCATCGATAAGCAGCAAGATATACGCACCCTTTCGCACCTCGGTGCAAGCGATGGAATGATTCGCAGGGTGTTTATGCTCGAAGGCTGGCTGGTAAATACCTTAGGTGCTATTGGCGGATTGCTGATCGGACTTACCATATGCCTGCTGCAAGAGCATTTTGGGTTGCTCAAGTTGGGCAATGGCACGGAATATGTACTCAATGCCTATCCTGTAGCAGTGCAAGCCTGGGACATCGTCATGGTGTGCATGGTGGTGTTGGCATTGGGCGCGATATCGTCGTGGATACCAGCAAGAAAAGTGAAAGTTTAGAATTACATATTTCGACATGAAAGCATATCTATATATCATCATATTAGTGATGGCTGTGGCATGTACGCCGCACAACAATCCTACTCGCCCTGCTACACAGCAAGTAGATAGCGTATATACCACCGCTGATTTCAGGGCATACGCAGACTTTTACAATAGTGGTCATCAGGTGTATGCCATAGATCTACTCTCCGACGGATTGGAGTATGACTCAGCTTGGCATATCTCTGGTACAGGCTGCAACCTATATCTATCTGATATTTTTGTAGCCAAAGACAGCACCAAGCGTTTGCCTGCGGGATACTATGAGATGGATAGTGTAGCCAAGGAGATGACTTTCTTGCGTGGCATGAGTTTTGAGGGAAATGTGACAGGCACCTATTTGCTGCTGATAGCAGAAGACCAAATACAGCGTATCCTGCTGATGACTGGCGGCAACATGACCATAGCATATGAGGCGGATGATGTGGTGTTGGATTTCAACCTCTATACCGAAGACTCCACACATTATCACGCCACCTACACAGGTCCTGCCATCTATCGATAATGTACCTATGTTAGAAAAAGAGTACCGCACATATCTGAAGTTAGAGAAAGGACTAAGCCCTAATTCGGTAGATGCTTATCTAATGGATTATCAGCGACTAAAGGAGTATGCTGATAAGCATGGGATAGATGTGGTATATGCCAGTTTTGACGATTTGCAGGCATTCGTGTTTGATACCTTCAAGGAAATTGCCTCAGTGCGTACACAAGCTCGGTTGGTGGCAGGGATACATTCGTTTTACCGCTTCTTGCTCTATCACAACTACATTGAGCAAGACCCTTCGGAACTCATCGAGACCCCAAAAAAAGAAATGCACCTCCCCGATGTGCTATCGGTAGAGGAGATCGATCGAATGATTGCGCAGATAGACATGTCAAAGAGCGAGAGCCATCGCAATCGCGCTATTATTGAGATGCTGTATGGCAGTGGATTGCGCGTGAGCGAGTTGGTGAATCTGCGATTGAGCGACATGTACCTTCAGGAGGGATACATGCGCATCACGGGCAAAGGCAGCAAACAGCGCCTTGTTCCAGTATCGCCCGTAGCGGTAGAGTGGTTCGCATATTGGATGCAAGACCGCAGTGCCTTGGACATCAAACCAGAAGCCATCGATATTGCATTTGTTAATCGGTATGGTAGGCAGCTTACACGTGCCATGATCTTCACCATCATCAAGACCTTAGCACGGGAAGCGGGGATACAGAAGACCATCTCGCCACACACCTTGCGCCACTCGTTTGCCACACACCTATTGCAGAATGGAGCCGACCTACGAATCATCCAGCAACTGCTTGGGCACGAAAGCATTAGCACCACCGAGATATACACGCATGTGGATATCCATGACCTGCGCGAGGCGGTATTAAAATTCCATCCAGAGAATAGATGAAACGGCTGCTTATCATATTATTCGGCTTATGGGCTATAGGCTATGGGCTATGGGGACAGAAGACCATCGTGGTGGGCGAAGTATATGACGCCAACACGGGTGAGCCTCTGCCGAATGTACATGTGTATCTACAAGGAACACAGTTGGGCACAACGACCAACGCAGAGGGGCTCTTCCTCCTGCGCGAGGATATGGAGAAAGCGCGTACGATGGTGGTGAGTGCGGTGGGCTATCATACCGAACGATTCAAGATTGAGCCACATACCCAATCGGGCATTGATATTGCGCTACGCGAGAAGGTAGGCAGCTTGCAGGAGGTATTTGTCGTGCCTGGGGACAACCCTGCCTTAGCGTTGATGGATAAAGTACGTGCACGACGTGCTACCAACAAGCCAACCGTAGCCCCCAGCCAAGCAAGCAAGACGGCATTATACGTATCGGACATTCAGTCCAGACATCTAAAGCGGGCACTATGGAAGAGCCTGCAAAGTGGTATGATCCAGCAAGAGGATAGCACGTATCTGATTCCGCTATATTGGCGGCAGCAATTGGCGGACAGCGTACGCGAAGAAGCCACACTACTGACATTGACCGACTACCAGTTGCTACTCGGACAAATACCTACAGCATTTGATTTCTACGACAATAGTTTACCCTTTCTCAGCACATCGCTGCTGAGTCCGTTGGCGGCATCGGGCAATACCTATTATAAGTATTACTTGGCCGATAGCGTACAAGTGGGCAATGAGAAGCATTACGTATTGCATTTCAAAACCAAGAATCCGTTCTACGCCACCTTCAATGGCGAGATGACCATCGACTCTGCCAGCTGTGCATTGCGCAGCATTGATGTCCAGATGCCCGTACAAACGAGTATCAACTACCTCAAGGAGCTTACCATTCATCAGACCTTTGCACCGAACAATCAGTTGCTATCTGAGCAGATGAGTCTGCTCATGGACTTCGCCATCAAGACACCAACGCTGAGCGATTCGATACATATATTCCCCACCCTACTACTCAATCGTCAAACGGCTTGGAACACCCCTCTTAACACTCCAAATGAGCTGAATAACCTTACCGCCTTTGACACCATCAACCATGATGTCATCCTGCCCGCATTGGATAGCCTCAACAATACGCCACTCTTCAAGACGGCTAAGTTCTTAGCGTATGTATTCAACACGGGTTATATTCCTACCAACAAATATGTGGAAGTCGGCAAGATACACCATCTTATCAAATACAATCCGCAAGAGGGCTTGCGTGTAGGTATTCCTTTGCGAACGACGGAAGCACTATGGAAGCATGTTAGCCTTGAGGCATTGGTGGCTTATGGTATTGGAGACAGAGCGTTCAAAGGATTTGGAATGATTAACATCGCTATGCCAAGCGAGAAAAGGCATACTGTTCAACTCAAATATAGCGACACATACGTGTATTCCGAGGTGGACGATTTTGAAGAGTATAGACGTGAGAACAACGTATTCAACCCTCAGTTGAACCTTGTCACCGAACTGCTGCGTGGCGCCATATTCAATACGGAATACTACTACAACACCATGACACGCCGTCAAGAAGGACGTGTGCAATTCGCTGACGAGTGGAATCAATACTTAGAAACCCAAGCCTATGTCAAGGTCGGTCAAACGGGATACGGCGAAGCCACCCGCGACTACCATAGCCAACCTACGATGTTCTACTCCACCCTCGGCGCTTCTGCACGTATCAGTTTCAACGAGCGCAAGGTGGACACCTATTTCCACCGCCGACATATCTACAATCATTTGCCCGTGATATACGTGGGCGCCGAATTGGGCAGCTACCGCTTGGATAATATGCCATCGTATCGCATGTATGGCAACTTACAAGTGATGTTGCGCCACAATGTGGACCTGGGTATGGCGGGCGAATTGAATTATCTGCTGCAAGCGGGATTGGTGTTTGGCAAAGTGCCTTATCCATTGCTGCACCATTTTGAAGGCAACCAAACACATGTCTTCGACACCCATCGCTTCTCACTCATGAACAACTACCAATATGCGGCTGACAAATACATCGCGTTGCACGCTCATTGGAATGGCAAGGGTATCTTGTTCAATTTGATTCCTGGGCTGCGCTATGCACGTTTGCGCGAGTTGGTGGAGCTGAAAGTGGCATATGGAGGACTCAGCAAGGAGCACCAAACCGCGCTTCCATTCCCTTACAACCATACGCACCATAGCACACTGAGTGCACTCAATACGCCTTACGTGGAGATGGGTGTTGGTATTGGCAATATCCTGCGCATTGGCGAGGTGTATGGTGTTTTTCGCCTCACCCAGCTACAAGACCCCTCCTCACCATGGTGGGCAGTGCGTTTCCGCCTGTATTTGAGTATGTAGTTCAAATAAAATCCGCTACCCTTAAGAAGGATAGCGGAATGGTATGAAAAACATAATTCTTTAGTCTTCCCCGTTTCGGTAGTTCTTTGGTGTAATGCCCGTGTGGGTTTTGAAGAAGCGGTTGAAAAACGCCACATTCTCAAATCCGAGGTTGCTAGCTATCTCCTTGACTGGAGCAATGGATAGTTTGAGTTGGGCTTTGGCATCGGTGATGATCGCCTCAACGATCAAGTCGCCAGCCGTACGCGAACTGGCTTGTTTGATGGTGGAGCAGAGGTGAGGCACCGTGATATGCATGGCTGAAGCATATTCCGCCACGTGATGCCATTCGTGATAGTGCTTCATCACCAATTCGCTGTATTCCTGATAGATCTCCGATTTGCGGTCCATTGGTTGGGCTTTGGTCTCACTATTTGCCACGAAATAGTCGTGGAACACCAGGTGGATAAGGTTGTACACATGCACCATGCGTTCGGTGTCCACCATGCTGGGGGTGCAGTTGACCGCCTCCTCGAGTACGGCTGAGAAATGCAGGATGACTTGCTTTTGCTCCTCCGTCACATGCACGATCTGACAGGCATCCATTCCCGTCAAGCGAGGGCGACGAATGCTGTAGGCATTCTTCTCCAGGAAGGAAGATGAGAGCACGATGTACATCACGCGTGCATCTTCGCTAAACTCATGCACGAGGAAGAAGCTATTGGGCGCGAGGTAGAGCACATCGTTCTCCTTGAAGTTGTACTGGGTGATGTTCACCGTTGCACGCGCTGTACCAGCCGCCATAAATGCATATACGCCGCACTTAATCTTACATGGGAAGCGCATGTACTCATTGAGCACTTTACCGCTTGCCTCGCCAAAGATGTAATCAATCGGGCAATCTATCAAAGGTATTTCGTTTTGCATAGTTGGAATGATTTTACGCTGCAAAGGTACACATTTTTTTTGGACAAACAAAATAAAAAGGTGGATTTTTGCGTAAAAATCCACCTTTTTATTAAGAATATATCCATTTTCACTCTTTTATCGTTGGATCGAGGTTTTTAATCTTGCAGTATAAACTTAGCAGGTGTTCCTTCGGCAGCGTTTGGAGCAATCCAGACATGGAATTCGCCTGGCTCCGCAGAGCAAGTATATGCTCCATCAGCCCCAAGAGTCACCCCTTCCGCTAAATGCCAATATGCTAGATCATCTGCTGTCAATTCGAAACGGACAGTGCGTGCCTCTCCTGCTGGGATAGTAATGCGCTGGAATCCTTTTAACTCTCGAATAGGGCGAGTGAGCGAACCCACCAAATCACGGATATAAAGTTGCGGAACGGCTACAGCTTCTCGGTTGCCTGTATTGGTAATCGTACAAGAGGCAATGAGGCAATGAGGTGATGAATCGAAAGGCAGGATGGTATCGGAGAGGGTGACAGGTCCATACTCAAAAGTAGTATAAGTTAGACCATATCCAAAAGGATACAACGGCTTGTCGCCATACTCCAACCAATAGCTATCGGCGCCGATAGAAAATTGCGCTGCGCCGACGGGAATATCGTCATAGAGAACAGGATTAGATGTAGGGCGACCGCTATTCTTCTTATTGTAGTACATTGGTATTTGTCCTACAGTTTGAGGGAAAGTTACTGGTAATCGTCCTGAAGGTGCCACCTTACCCATAATCAAATTTGCCAATGCAGGTCCTTGCATGGTACCACCATGGAAAGCATAAATCGTTGCGTCCACGCAATCAATATCTGCCCCTATGCACAAAGGTCGTCCTGCCATGACGGTCAACACCACAGGCTTGCCCGTAGCCTTGATGGCACGAATCTGCTCAGATTGATCACCAGGCAAATCCAGATGTGCACGGCAGCGTGCTTCTCCCGACAAAATACTCTCCTCTCCACCGAAATAGAGTACCACATCCGCTTGCTTAGCAAGGCGCGTGAGTTGTACGGTATTCTGCTCATTGACTTCACGTGACCAGTGTTTACCCAGTTGCTCAATCAGACGAATTTTACCCTCTTTATCCCATTGGCGGAATGCCATGAGTGGCGTTATGGTAGCGGAGTCCAATTTGTCAAAACACCAAGTACCATTCTGGTCATGTTGGTTATGAGCAAGGGGACCGCATACCAAAACCGTTGGTTGGGCGTTTAGAGGTAGGACACCGTTGTTCTTGAGCAATACCGCAGACTCCTCCGCAGCGCGTTGTGCTGCCTGTAAAGACTCGGCATTGTAGTAATCTGGATGCTCCACCGAACAATATGGGTTATCAAACAAGCCCAAACGGAATTTCATACGCAAAATGTCGCGCACACACTGGTCTATCAATTCTTCTTTTACCAAGCCCTCGTTGACCAATTCCTTCAAGTGGGGTATATAACTACGATTCTCCATATCCATCTCCATCTGGGCATTGATACTGAGCAAAGTGGCCTCTTTGAGGTTAGCACAGTTGCCGTGCTTGATCATATTCTCCGAAGATGCATAATCAGAAACCAGCAATCCGGTATAGTGCCACTCATCGCGGAGAATATCTTTCATAAGATGCTTATTAGCAGACATCGGCACACCATTGAGGTCGTTGAAAGCACACATAAGAGAAAGGGCACCCGCATCAATAGCCGCCTTGAAAGGAGGAAGATAAGTTTCGCGGAGTTGCACCTCTGGAATCCAAGTCGTATTATAATCGCGTCCACCTTCTGATGCACCATATCCGACAAAGTGTTTGACACAAGCTGCAAGTCGGATTATCGAATCTTGTCCTTGGTAGCCGCGTACCGTAGCAGCACCCATTTGAGATGCGAGATAGGTATCTTCGCCATACCCCTCCGCAATGCGTCCCCAGCGCGGATCACGAGCTATGTCCACCATAGGAGAAAAAGTCCAACGGATACCTGCTTGGATGGCTTCGTTAGCAGTGAGACGGGCAGCCTCTTCCACCAAAGCAAGATCAAAAGTGGCAGCTTGCCCCAATGGAATAGGATAAATAGTTCGATAGCCATGGATGACATCACGCGCAAAAACCATAGGGATACCCAATCGGCTCTCCTCCACCGCAATACGCTGGTAATGATTGATCTCATTGCCCACGTTATTGAGCATCGAACCAAGTCCTGCACGAACGAGATTTTCATAATCTTCAGTGATCTGTCCACCTGCTAATTGGGTCATCTGAGCCACTTTTTCGTCAAGCGTCATCTGCGAGATGAGTTGATCAATCTTTTGCTCTACAGGGTCTTTAGTCTGGCATGCTATCAGCGTCAGCAATGCAAGGATAGGAAGGATTTTTTTCATGGTGTTGCGTGTATTGTGTTAGTGTATTGACTTAGTTAGAAGCGTTCGCGGAATTCGGATGGTGTGCAGCCTTTCGATTCACGGAATAGGCGATTGAAGTGGCTAAGCGTATTAAACCCACATGAGAAACCAATCTCCGACACCGATAGTTTGGTATTGAGCAACATGCGCGCTGCCACGCCTAAACGATAGTCAATGATATAGCGATTGGGCGTGCGACCTGTACGATGGCGGAAAAAGCGCGAGAAAGACTCGGCAGACATACATACCATGTTGGCCAAATCCTGCAAGTGGATATCATGCATATAATGCTGAGCCACATAATCCTTAATTTGGCGAATACGATCATCTTCGTTGCTCTCCTCTGCATCAATAAAAGAGGAGGAAGATAGTTCTCTCGCATCCTTCACCAGCGAGAGACGATACAGCAAGTTGAGTAAGCGAATAACGGACGCAAAACTATCAGTGCTATGCGCTAGATTAACAATGTCTTCGCGCACAATCTGTATGGCAGCTTCAGGAAAAGCTAATCCACGCTGCGCCCTCTCTAACATATGCCGGATAGACACCAGAGCACTCTTATCCATCAGTGTGCCATGAAAAGTATCTGGTGCAATGTGTATAGTAATTTCATACATATCATGCTGAGGACAATCGGCTTGATCCCATACATGCACTAGTTTACTACCCGTCATCAAAACTAAATCTAGGTTGCCAATCTTCTCACGACTATCTCCGATAGTTCGTACCACTCCCGCAGCATTCTCCACAAAATTGAGTTCGTACTCCTCATGGCAATGAGCAGGATAGTCAAAAATGGTCTTGCAGCGTTCACCTACATAGAAGACATCTAATGGCTCGAGATGAGTAATTTCTTTGAAAACTTCTCTCATGTATTCATGATATTGTTATTGACACTGCAAAAGTAATAAAAAAAATTAATAAGGCAAACTCTAAATGACATTTTTTGCAAAAAACGCACAAAATCGGTCAAAAAAGTATTAGTGGTCTATAAAAAAAAGCAGTACCTTTGCAGCGTTTTAAATCACAATACCATGGCAAAAGTACAATATGGACACTTTGATGACGCACATCGTGAATATGTCATCACCAACCCCAAGACACCTTTTCCTTGGATTAACTATTTGGGTAATGAAGACTTTTTCGGTCTAATTAGTAATACAGCAGGTGGCTACACATTCTATAAGGATGCCAAGTTTCGACGTATCACACGCTATCGTTACAATAGTGTACCGATGGATAATGGTGGTCGCTATTTCTATTTGAAAGATGGCGATGTAGTGTGGAATCCGGGATGGAAACCTTGTAAAACTCCACTAGATACCTACGAATGTCGTCATGGTCTTAACTATACTCGTATTACAGGCGAAAAGGATGGTGTGCGCGCTAGTGTGCTTTATTTTGTACCTATAGGTGTAAAAGCAGAGATTCAGCGCATGACTATCACCAATTTCTCTGCAGAGAAAAAACAACTCAAGCTCTTTAGTTACACCGAATGGTGTCTATGGAATGCTGCTACAGACGGTGAGAATTTCCAACGCAATCTCTCTACAGGTGAGGTGGAGATTGAGAAAAATGCTGCTTTCACGGCTCTTTATCACAAGACCGAATACAAGGAACGTCGTAATCATTACGCATACTATGCAGTAAACTGCCCTGCAGATGGATACGATACCGACCGAGAGTCGTTTATTGGACTATATAATGATTTTTCCGAGCCAGAAGCAGTACTCAACGGACAAGCTACGAATACTCTTGCTCACGGATGGAGTCCTATTGCTAGTCACCATATTGAGATTCACCTTGCCCCTGGCGAGAGTCGTGATTTGATATTTGTATTGGGCTACGAAGAAAATCCACAAGAGGAGAAGTTTGTTGCGTCCAATGGGGAGATTACCAGTTTAGGAGAACGTGATCATCACATCATTAATAAGGTACGCGCGCACGAAGTGATTCGTCGTTTTGGGACCATAGAGGCGGTTGATGCTGCTTTTTCTGAGTTGAAAGCTTTGTGGGATGACCTGCTCGGTAAGTATCAAGTAGAGAGTTCGGATGAGCGTTTGAACCGTATGGTAAACATTTGGAACCAGTACCAATGTATGGTTACCTTCTGCATGAGTCGTTCGGCATCCTTCTTTGAAAGTGGCATAGGTCGTGGTATGGGTTTCCGCGACTCGAACCAAGACCTTGTGGGATTTGTACATCAGATACCATCACGTGCACGCCAACGCATTATTGATATCGCTTCTACACAATTCCCGGACGGAGGTTGCTATCACCAATATCAGCCTCTTACCAAGCGTGGTAATAACGATATTGGCGGAGGATTCAACGATGACCCCATGTGGCTCATTTTTGGCACTACAGCTTATATCCGTGAGACAGGTGATATGAGCATCTTGGACGAGATGGTTCCTTGGGATAATCGAGCAGGTAGCGAGGTGACCATGATGGAACACCTGCGTATTAGTTTTGACCATGTGGTCAATAATGTAGGACCTCACGGATTGCCATTGATTGGTCGTGCGGATTGGAATGATTGCATGAACCTCAACTGCTTTTCGATGGATCCCAACGAGTCGTTCCAAACAACGGGCAACAAGACCGAGGGCAGCAAGGCAGAGTCACTGATGATAGCTGGATTATTCGTCTATTGTGGTCGTCAATATGTGGAACTTTGTCGCGCGAGAGGAATGGCTGATGAGGCTGAGCGCGCTAGCCAACACATAGACGCGATGTGTCAGGCGGTAGAGCAGTATGGTTGGGATGGCGAATGGTATTTGCGCGCATACGACTTCGATGGCAATAAGATTGGTTCTGCAGCTAACGAAGAAGGCAAAATATTCATTGAGAGCCAAGGTTGGTGCGCTATGGCGCGTATTGGCGCCGACAAGCAAATGCCAGAAAAGGCGTTGGATAGCGCTGTCAAATGGCTTGATAGCGAGCATGGAATGGTACTGAACTATCCCGCATATACACGCTATCACTTGGAAATGGGTGAGCAGTCCACCTATCCCGCGGGATATAAGGAGAATGGCGGAATATTCTGCCACAACAATCCATGGGTAATTATCGCTCAGACCGAAGCAAGACGCGGCAACGAGGCATGGGACTTGTATCGCAAAATTGCACCAGCATGGATCGAGGACCAGCACTTGCATAAGGTTGAACCTTATGTATATTGCCAAATGGTAGCTGGTAAAGAGGCTGCAAAACCTGGTGAAGGTAAGAACTCGTGGCTAACAGGTACTGCTGCATGGAATTGGCTGGCTATCACCCAACATATCTTAGGCATTCGTCCTACCTACCAGGGCTTACTGATTGACCCATGTATCCCAGCAGATTTAAAGCAATATACCATCAAACGCAAATGGCGCGATGCAGAGTATGTGATCACTATCCAAAATCCTAATGGCAAACAACATGCAGATAAGCCTACTATCTTGCCTTATGCAGTTGGAAAACACGAAATAATAATCACCTTATAATATATACTAGCATGAAGAAGTTATCTATATTATTTATCGTACTGATGTGCAACTTCATTAGTTGCAACGGACAGACTCCAATTCCGCCTCCAATACCAGAGAAATCAGCCATAGATTTTGGTATGTCAATGGGTATCGGTTGGAACTTAGGCAACCAATTAGATGCCCATATCAATGGTGTATCTGGTGAGACCTTCTGGGGTAATCAAGAAGCCACCCAACAAACCTTCAATAATGTGAAGAAAGCTGGTTTTCGATCGGTGCGTATCCCTGTGACATGGATGGGACACATTGGTCCCGCGCCAACCTACACGATTGAGCGTGCATGGTTAGATCGCGTGGAAGAACTTGTATTGATGGCTAAGAAAGCAGGGCTGATTGCCATCATTAATATCCACCACGATGGTTTTGGCGCAGAAACCGATGCCATTCGTCGTGGTTACCACTGGTTGGATCTACCAGCTGCTGTAGCTAGTGAAGAGAAGAATATTCAAATCAAGCAGCAACTTACTATGATGTGGCTGCAGATCGGTCAACGGTTTCAAAACGAAGGCGAATACTTGGTCTTCGAAACCATGAACGAGATACAAGATGGTCAGTGGGGTGCTGGTGCCAACCGAACCGATGGTGGGGCGCAATATCGTGTGCTCAACGAGTGGAATCAAGTATGTGTAGATGCTATCCGCGCTGCGGGCGGAGAGAACAAGACTCGCTATATCGGTGTACCAGGTTATGTATGCAACCCTGATCTAACCGTAGAGAACTTGGTATTGCCAGAGGATGAGACCCCTAACCGATTGATGGTGGCTGTACATAGCTACGACCCATGGGATTTTGCAGGAACAGCCAAATACAACGAATGGGGACACACAGGAAAAGATGTTGTACCAGGTAGTGGAGAAACACAATATGTGAACATGCTCAACCGCCTATATAACATGTATATCCGTCGTGGTATACCTGTATATTTTGGCGAGTTTGGTTGCGTCCGCCGCGTAAGCCAACAAGACGAAGCTTTCCGCCTATACTACCTACGTTATATATGCAAAGCTATGCGCGAGAGAAAGATGTCAGCCATCTATTGGGATAATGGCAACATCAAGAGTGGTGATGACGGCTTTGGCATCATCAATCATGCCACGGGTAAGTATATCGGCAATGGCGAACAAGTAGTACGAGCCATGGTGGAGTCGTGGGAGAACAATGACCCTAACTACACGCTACAATGGGTGGCTGGTACGGCACCACAATCAAGTAGAAAATAACATATTCAAAGTAAACATATTTATTAACTATTAAAATTGAACGAATTATGAAAAAGATTTTTACATTTTTAGTACTTAGCATCATGGCTATGACTAGCATTTTTGCTGCAGAAACAGTTCTTTGGGAAGGCAGTTGGTATGTATCTTGGGAAGAGCCAGAAGGTAGTGAGCACCGTGAATGGAAACACCTTGGTCAAGCAGATTTTGCTGCATATGAAGTGGGGAGTACCGTTTGCTTCTACATGGAGCAAGCAGTAGGTGCAGAATATGCTAAATATCAAATCGACAACTGGAGTTGGGTACTATTGCCAGGACAATCTGGTACAGACTTTTCTGGAAATATCGTAGCTAAATTGCCTATCACTCAAGAGGTGAAGGACGCTATTGCAGAGGGCGGTTTTGCGATCCATGGTCATGGTTTCAATGTAGTGAAAGCTACTTTGACTGACGAAGCGGGTGAAGAACCACAACCACAAGGTGACGTGCTTTGGGAGGGCGACCATTTTGTATCATGGCACATTGCTGAAAGCGATACAGAAAACGCAGCTTACAGAGAGTGGAAATTCCTCAGTCAAGCGACTTTCGCACAACTTGAAGTAGAAACAACATTGTACTTCCAATTTGAGCCAGCTCCTACTGAGGACAACGCATATTCTGCATATAAGTTTGACGATGGCTGGTGGAATACCCTTCCTGGAACTCCAGGACAAGTGGATTTTACCACCGACACTGTAGCAACTTTGGTACTTACTCAAGATATTAAAACTATTGTGGCAGAGCGCGGATTCGCTATCCATGGTCATGGTTTCAATGTAAAGAAAGTGAGTCTTTCTCCTATTGAGATTCTTCCTACCAAGGTAGAAAATGTGGCTATTAAGAACGATGGCATTCGCTACAACCTGATGGGTCAAATAGTGGATGAGAGTTACAAAGGTATCATCATCCTCAACGGTCGCAAGATGATCGTTCGCTAATTGATCGAATCCAATGTCCTAATTGCCAGTTAAACTGGCAATTAGGAACTTTTATAACACTAATTATTAACCAAAATCTAATTCACATGAAGTCCTATTTTAGACACATGCTGTGTCTCGTAGCCCTATTCTTAGGTACTACGAGTTTGGCATTTGCACAGAACATCGTAACTGGTACGATTGTGGACAAAGATGGTCCATTGATGGGTGCAAGTGTACACGTGAAAGGAACCACCAACGGTACTATTACCGATATGGATGGTCAGTATTCTATCGAGGCCAACCTAGGCGACGAACTTGAGTTCTCGTATGTAGGTTATACAACTCAGACTCTTAAAGTGATTGGCAATACCCTGAATGTAACTATGAAAGAGGACACTGAGGTGCTCTCCGAAGTGGTAGTTACTGCTATGGGTATCAAGCGCGATCGTAAGGCGCTGGGCTATGAAGTAGGCGAGGTAAAAGGCACCGAACTGACCAAAGCCAAAGAAACGAATGTAGTCAACTCATTGGCTGGTCGTGTGGCAGGTTTGGTGGTAGAAGGTACCGCTTCTGGTGCATCAGGTTCAACCCGCGTCATGCTACGTGGTACGACCGAGATGACTGGTAACAACCAACCACTCTACGTGATTGACGGTGTACCTATGGACAACACCAATTTTGGTTCTGCTGGCACGGAAGGTGGCTACGACCTCGGTGATGGAATATCATCCATCAACCCTGATGACATCGAATCAATGTCCGTACTCAAAGGTCCTGCTGCTGCCGCATTGTATGGCAGCCGTGCAAGTCATGGTGTGATTCTTATCACCACCAAGAAGGCCGACACGGGCGACTCTAAATGGGCGGTAGAGTACAATGGTACTTATACCATGGAATCCCAACTCAGCAAGTGGGATAATGTACAACAAGTATATGGTATGGGAGCTGATGGCCAATACAACGTGGATGCTGTAAGCAATACCAACAAGTCTTGGGGACCAAAAGCTGACGGCGGATTGATGCTTCGCTATTTCGATGGTCAGGAGCATCCGTTCTTGATTATTCCTAACAACACCGCTAATTTCTTTGAAACTGGTCTTACTGCCACGAATACCGCCATCGTATCTACCAATACGGGTAAGACAGGTATTCGCTTCACCTATACCGATATGCGCAACAAGGACATTCTGCCTAACTCAGGCATGAGTCGTAACACCTTGAACCTACGCGCCAACACATCCATCGGACCTGTTGATCTGGATTTCACCGTCAACTATACCCACGAAGATGTGAAGAATCGTCCTGCATTGGGTGACGACAAGTCCAATGTAGGTAAGAACCTGATGACACTCTCCACCACCTATGACCAATCATGGCTCAAGAACTATGAGACCGCAGCAGGTGAGTATCAAAACTGGAATGGTATGGACCCATACAATGTGAACCCATACTGGGATATCAATAAGAACAAGAACCAATCA
The DNA here is from genome assembly GCA_017546705.1 of Paludibacteraceae bacterium. Classification (GTDB taxonomy): domain Bacteria; phylum Bacteroidota; class Bacteroidia; order Bacteroidales; family Paludibacteraceae; genus Colicola. Next base: position 22,470 of record JAFYSB010000023.1, on the reverse strand, counting down.
TACAAGGATCTTGTGCGTATGAATGGTAAGATAGTTTACAATATCATCCCTCAACTCAAGGTGCAAGCCACTGTAGGTGCTGAGTTGAATCGCTTTGAATTCTCCGATTTCAAATATCCTACCACTCCTGGTTATGAAGCTGGTCGCTTGCAAAATAGCTATTTCAACAATCGCATGATCAATGCCGAATTGCTGGCTATCTACAACGACAGTTGGGGCGACTTCGACCTCACTGCTACTGCGGGTGCTAACCTCTATAATGTACACAACAGTACAACCATCAACACAGGTACCAACATGGGTATTCGCGAGGTGATTGCGATGGGTAGTTTCGAGGATCAATCTATAGAAGAAGCTACATACAACAAGCGTATCGTATCTGTATTCGGTTCTGTCAACTTCGGATGGCGTCATATGTTGTATTTGGATGCTACTGTTCGTGGTGACAAGTCTTCTACCTTGGCTAGCGGTAGCAACTTGTATGTATATCCATCTGTGAGTGGTTCGTGGGTATTCTCTGAGCTCATCAAGTCCAATCGCAAGGTATTACCTTATGGTAAGGTACGTATCAGTTGGGCTGAGGTAGGTAGCGATACCGACCCATATCAATTGAGTTTGCGCTATACCAAATCACAATTTGGCTATTCAGGTTACACCATTGGTCATGTATATGGAAACACGATTCCTAATGCCGACCTCAAACCTACTCGCACTCGCTCTATCGAAACTGGTTTTGAGACCAAGTGGCTCAACCAACGTATCAGTCTTGACTTCACTTTCTATCATCAGAAGTCCCGTGACCAAATCATTGGTATGGCTATTTCTCCTACCAGTGGATACAACTCACGAATGATCAATGCTGGTGAAATTCTCAACCAAGGTTTTGAAGTTACTTTCGGCTCTCGCTTAGTCCAAACCAAGGACTTCAGCTGGGATTTGAATATCAACTGGTCTAAGAACAACAACAAGGTGCTTTCGCTCACCGAGGGTACTAGTGAGTTGGAACTCGCAAAGGCTACTTGGTGTAACGTATATGTATCTGCTCGCGAAGGCGAAGAATACGGTGCTATCTGTGGTCCTGCATTGGCTCGCACCGAGGATGGTCGCGTAATCGTTAATGGTGAGACAGGTTTGCCTACCTATACTAGCGAAAACAAAGTGCTCGGCAACGCACAATGGGATTGGACTGGTGGTGTGCTCACTACCTTGCGCTACAAGATGGTCAGCCTGACTGCCCTCTTCGACGTGAAGGTAGGTGCAGATATCTTCTCTATGTCACAACGTTCTTCTTTCGAAACGGGTAAAGCCCTTGAGACCCTTGAAGGTCGTGCCGAGTGGTATCAATCAGAAGAGGAGCGCCGTGCAGCTGGTGTAACCAGTGGTTGGGTAGCTACAGGCGGTTACCTAGTGGACGGTGTGATTGATAATGGCGATGGCACATACCGCGAGAACGACATCTACATCAATCCAGAAGACTACTGGATGGAGGTATCCCGTAATTCTCCTGAGCTCTTTATCTACGACAACTCCTATATCAAGTGCCGCGAACTCACTCTCAGTCTTGACTTCCCTAAAGAGTGGCTCGACAAGAAGGGTGTACTCAAGCATGTAGGTATTAGCGTGGTAGCTCGTAACCCATTCATCATTTGGAAGAATATCAAGGATATCGATCCTGACGCTCAATATAACACCTCTGGTCTTGGATTGGAGTATGGCTCATTGCCAAGCCGTCGTAGTTATGGTCTAAATGTTAACCTTAAGTTCTAACACAGAAAACCTTTACGATTATGATTAAGAAACTTTTTATAATGTTCGCTGTGGCTGCCGTTCTTGCATCTTGTTCCGACAAGGTGTACGAGGAGATCAATACCGATCCTACTAAGGCTGCCTATGTCAATCCAGCATCGCAGCTCACCTATGCTGAGCTTCAAATGTTTGGTGATATGAACTATGTCGATGTGCATCGACTCTATACCTATGCGTTCACGCAACAGCTCATGGGTTGTTGGAACACCACCAACTACGGCGGACAACACCGTATGGATGACAACGAGATGTCACGTCCTTGGAACAACCTCTATCCTGGTGCTATTCGCAACCTTACCGATGCGATTGAGAATACCAAAGACGATCTCGAACAAGTGAATATCAATGCTGCACTGCGTATCTTCCGCGTCTATACAGGTGCGCTGCTCGCTGATTTCTATGGTGATGTACCTTTTGCCGAGGCAGGTCTCGGTTATATTACTGGCAACTCCAAACCTGCTTATGACACGCAAGAGGATCTCTATCGCGCGTTCTTTACGGAGCTCAAAGATGCTGCTGCTCAAATGAACATCAATGCTACTCCTATCAGCAGCGATCCTATGTTTGGTGGCAATATCGATGCATGGAGAGCATTTGCTAACTCGTTGCGCTTGCGCTACGCGATGCGTATTTCTGATATATTGCCAGATTTGGCTAAAGAGGAGTTTACCGCAGCATTGGCTGCTGGTGTGATGACTAGCGCTGCACAAGATGCATGCGTGAAGCATTTGAATGTTAGTTACAGCTTCGGACAAGAGTCCTACTCTGACTTCCGCGGCAACGCTATGTCCAAGTTCTTCTACGGCAACGACCCTGCTAACAACCCATCCTATATCTGCCAAACGCTTTGGGAGCAACTCTACAACAATAATGACCCTCGTACCTTGCGCCTTTGCCGCTTCTTTATCGACGACTTTATGTCGCTCTCATCAGCAGATGGTCGTATTGATATGACAGAAGCTGTCATGGCTACTCAAGCCGCTAATCCTGGTACGAAAGTGGTGCACATGATTGCTCCTGGTGAGTTCTCTTGGGACAACTGGCCTACCTATCCAGAACTACCAGGTAGCCCATTGGCGGAGCAAGTAGCAAGTATCCAAGCTGCACATCCTGACTACAATCCAGGCAGCAATCCACGCTGGTTGATGCCTAAACTCGCTAATAACTTCCTCCGCTCGGACAACCCTGGCGTGATCATGACCTACGCCGAAGTATGCTTCCTGCGCGCAGAGGCGGCTGTACTAGGATGGACTGCTGATGATGCGAAAGCAATGTACGAAGCAGGTATCCGTGCTGCTATGGACATGCTGGCTACTTACTACGGTTGTACAGCTATCACCGATGCCGAGTTTGCTGACTATATCGCTCAACCAGCTATCGCTTTTGGTGCTGTACAAGAGCAACAGAAGAGCCAAATCAATACCCAAGCATGGATTCTCCACTTCCACAACCCAGCCGAGTGCTGGTCCAATCTTCGTCGCTCTGACTGGCCAAAGCTCAAAGCTCCTAATTCCAAGAACCCACTCATTGATGGCGCTGAAATCCCTGTACGCCTTTGCTATCCGCTCAAAGAGCAAACTTATAGCAAGGAGGCTTACGATGCGGCTGTACATCGCGTGGGCAACTATTCATGGCATGCTCGCCTATGGTGGGATGTGAAATAACGGAGTAGTATAGTAATTTAATCACTAATATTTCTAGTTATGAAAACGAAAAATATATTGCTGCTTATTGCTTTAGCAGCTGCAACTATCCTCACAGGATGTCAGCCAGAAGCGCCATTTGACACCCAGTCTCCCAATGACGCTCCTATCATCCTGACCCCTTACAACGAATCGGGTACGGGTACATTTACCTATGATTTGTTGAATCCAGATACACCACTGTATGACTCGGTGACTGTTACTCCATCTAAATATACTACTATTAACTGGTATCTTGATAAACAATTGGTTTATACGGGTATTAAGATTGATATGTGTTTCCCTGCAGGTAATTATAACCTCACTATAGAAGCTGTAACAGATGCTGGTTTGCGTACTGAGCGTACGGGTACCGTTACCGTGCATCCATACGACTATGACCCATACTCCGCAGCTCCTGCTGCTGGTCGTCACCTAGCTCCTGGTGTGGAGACACAAATCGATGGACAAAACCTCAGCAAAGCTAAGAATGTCATTATCTCCAACGACCTTTTTGGCGGCAAGGTAGTACATACTATTACCCCAACCTACCAAGAGGATGGATTCCTCAAATTCATCCTTCCAGAGACAAACGATGGTAGTTATTTCCTCCTTCTGCAAGATGCTGAAGGCAAAATCTATGGCGCGGATAATATAGATGTACATAATGGTGCTGTAGCATTGGCTGGCTTCCAAGAAATGCCTGCGGGTAACACATGGGTAATCACTGGTGTCAACTTGCAACATGTGGCAAAGGTAAAAGTTAATGATACTGAAATTACAGAATTGCAAGTCACTGAAACTTCAGTTACCCTTACTGCTCCTGCCGTAGAAGTGGGCGAATATACCCTTGCTATGTACAACGAGGATGGCTCTGCTGTGCTCTTCATCACCAACGAAGGTGCCGTTGAGCAGGTTAAGACCCTTGTTCCATCCGAGACTACTATCTGGACTGGGGCTGTTACCATCGACTGGAATGCTGACCTCGTGAAGGTAGATGCTAGTGCAATGGCTGCTGTGCCTGTGGGTGCTACTATCTATGTGTACTACGAAGTACCTGCGGCGGATTACCACGCTATGCGCGTTACCACACCATGGTGGGATTACGACTTCCTACCACAAGTAGATGGTATGGAAAATCAACCTAATCCATATAGCTTCACATACGAGGCTGCGGGCAAAGAGGCCGTTGATCGTACCGGCGCAATGTCTGTAGTGGGATTTGGTTTGACCGTAACTAAGATTACCTTTAAATAATGGCTACTATTAAGGAAAAAATCGGATATGCTCTAGGTGATGCCGCTGCTGGCGGCATCACTTGGAAAATCATGTCCATCGCTTTTCCCTTGTTCTTCACCAATGTGTTCGGTCTCACCTTCGCAGACACTGCGGCGCTGATGCTGCTCGCACGCCTCTTCGATGTGGTGACCGATCCATTGATGGGAAGCATTGCTGATCGCACCCAATCACGCTGGGGCACCTACCGCCCATGGCTCATCTTTGGTGCTATACCGTTTGGACTCATCTTCGCCCTGCTATTTTTCACACCCGAATTGGGTATGACGGGCAAGCGCATATGGGCATACACCCTCTATCTGCTCATGATGGCGGTATATACGATGGTTAATGTACCTTACGGCTCACTCCTTGGTGTGATGACCGAGGATGATAATGAGAAAAACCAATTTTCGGCATATCGCATGGTGGGTGCGTACGCGATGGGATTCATCACATTGCTCTCTTTCCCATATCTGCAAAAATTGATTGGTGGTACCGCTCAACACCAATATGCCGTACTTGGCGCCCTCTTTGGACTCGTGGCTGCTGCTATGACCCTCGCTTGTGGTTTGCTCACGCAAGAGCGCTGCAAGCCTGTGCGTGCAGAGAAATTCAGTTTTCGCCAATATGGCGACCTCTTCCGCAATCGTCCTTGGGTGTATATGACATTGGTAGCAGTATGTACCAATTTCTTCAACGGCTTCCGCTATGCTGCGGCTGGCTATATGCTTACCTATTGCCTTGGTGGAGATGTCACAGTAGGAAAACTGATTATCAACTATACCGTCTTTATGGCCTTTAGCGAAGTCACCTGTATGATCTTTGGTGCCATCAGTCCTGTCTTCACACGCTGGATTGGCTCCAAGCGTATGGCCTTTGTATGGGCATCGGTTATTTGCTGCGTGTTCTCTGTAGGCTATTTCTTCATACCAATGAGCCCCGCCTATATTTGGCTCATGGTGGCTATATCCATCCTCACCTCTATTGGTGCGGGATTGTATTCCCCACTACTATGGTCCATGTATGCCGATGTGGCTGATTATGCCACCGAAAAGAATGGTACTAGCTCTACGGGGTTAATCTTCTCTTCCGGTACGATGGCGCAGAAGTTGGGTGGAGCTATATCAGGTAGTTTGATAGCCCTACTATTGGGTATGGCAGGATTAGTATCTGAGACCAATGTGCTAACGGGTGAGACGATTGTCACGATCACCAATGAGGAATCTGTGCGCACCATGGTTTGGTCGCTCTTCTCGCTCTTCCCTGCGGCAATCGCACTCATCATGGGTATATTAGCCTATAAATTTCCTATTAAGAAATAATAATGAAACGATCCTATTTTCTTCTCGCGTGTGCTTGCGCCCTCCTCACTGGGTGTAAGCACACTTCGTCTTCTCTGGAGATTCGTCTCAATCAAGTTGGTTTTCGTCCTTTGCAAGAGAAGACAGCCACGATTGATGTATGCACAGCAGATGCTGCGCCATGCTCCGTGTCTATCCTTTCGGCAAGTGGCGATACGGTCTGGACTGGTACGGCTTCAACCACAATGCTCAATCCTATCTCGGGTAAACCACGCCAACTGGTGGACTTCTCAGCTCTCACCACCCCTGGCACCTACACCTTGCATGTGCTTGAGCAATCAGCCCAAATGATTATCGCAGAGCGCCCTTATCGCTCACTCACCCGCCAAGCATTGCGGGCTTTCTATCACCAACGCACAGCTATGCCTATTGAGGAACCTTTCGCAGAGGGATATGCACGTCCTGCTGGTCACCCTGATGACCATGTACTCGTACACCCATCAGCAGCTACTGACGAGCGCCCTGCGAACACTGTGATCGCGTCACCAGGCGGCTGGTACGACGCAGGAGATTATAATAAGTATATTGTCAATAGCGGTTATACGATGGGAGTGTTCCTTATGGCATATGAGCAGCTGTCGGCTTACTATGATACCCTGTCGCTCAATATCCCAGAATCAGGACTGCGCGTACCTGATATGTTGGCAGAAGCGATGTATAACATCCGCTGGATGCTCACTATGCAAGACACTGACGGAGGCGTGTATCACAAACTTACCAACCCCGAGTTTGAGAGTTTCATTCGTCCTGACGAATGTCAAAAACCTCGTTATGTGGTGCTCAAGACTACCGCAGCGGCACTTGATTTCGCAGCCACAATGGCATTAGCAGCACGCGTATATGCGCCTTATGAGGATGTATATCCTAGCTTTGTAGCAGAAGCAACGACAGCCGCTTTGCAAGCATGGGATTGGGCATTGGCACATCCTGCTATTTATTACGACCAGAATGCCATGAACGAGCAGTATACTCCTGCTATCATTACTGGTGCATATGATGACTATGATGTACAAGGAGAGTTCTATTGGGCTGCTACGGAGCTTTATCTCCTTACTCAGAATAATGTATATCGCGAAGCTGCATTGGCCTATTGTCCTGCAGTATTTACCCCAGCTACTTGGGGAGATGTTACCGAGTTGGCTTCGATTGAATGGATGCTACATCCTCAAGGTGTAGAGGAATTCGCTGCAGAGAAAAAAACTGCATTATTGGCACATTTGATGCCTTATATAGAAGAAGCAGAAACCATCTCTGTTCACCGTTCGCCATATGGCAATAGAGAAGAGGATTTCTTCTGGGGGTGCAACTCCGAGGGATGTTGCTGGCGCGGTGTAGAGTGTCTCTATGCATATCGCTTAACAGGCGAGGAGAAATATTTGGTAAATGCAGAACGTTGCCTCAACCATGTTCTTGGTCAAAATGCGACAGGCTTCTGCTATGTGACAGGTTTTGGTACGCGTCCAACCAAAGATCCTCACCATCGTCTCTCCTACAGCCATCCCAAAGGTACTTTGCCAGGATTCCTGGCTGGCGGACCTAATCGTATGCGACAAGATGCTGAAACTGATGGTGTACGCTATCCTAAGAATGTGTCAGCCGATGAGAGTTACTTGGATTTTCAGCCTAGCTATGCGTCCAACGAGGTAACTATCAACTGGAATGTTACCCTCTTTGCCCTCACCGCAGGTCTAGATGCATTGCAACAATAATCTATGAAGAAAATTTCTACTATAACCATCACAGGTACGGGAGGCTTACAAGTATCTATTACCAATTATGGTGCTAAGATTCTAAGTCTCTTAGTACCCAATCGTGATGGAGAAAAGGTAGATGTCTTGCTGGGTTTCTCTTCGATGGAAGAATGGCAGATGCTCGAACCATCATTTAATGCTGTCATTGGTCGCTATGCCAATCGCATCAAAAACGGTTGCTTCACAATTGATGGACAGACATATCAACTGCCCATCAATTGCGCAGGCAACACGCTACATGGTGGCTTGCTAGGCTTTCAGCAGCAGATATGGGATGTCGTGGGTCAATCGGCATATAGCGTATCCCTGCACTATCGATCCATGGATAGCGAGCAAGGGTTTCCGGGAACAGTAGATGTGTATGTCACCTATCAAATCACGAAAGACAACGCCTTGCGAATCACCTACGAAGCCAAAACATCGGCACCTACCGTGATTAACCTCACTCAGCATGCATATTTTAATCTTGAGGGTGAACAGGCGGAGTCTATTCGCGACCATATATTGCAGATTAATGCGGATGCATTCACCGAGATGGATGATACCAATTGTCCCACTGGTAAGATACTCTCGGTGGAGGATACTGCCATGGATTTTCGCCAGCCAACACGCATCGGCGACCGTATAGATCATGATTGCTTTGCCCGTACTCGGGGAATAGATGCCAATTGGGTGCTTCATCGTCCTTCATCTGAACAACGGTTGTCATTGGCAGCTACATTATCTGCCGCAGGACGCACAATGCAAGTGTTCACCACCCAGCCTGGATTACAGGTCTATACAGCTAATTTCGTAGAAAATAATATCGGTAAGAGTGGCACAATGTACCACCCACAAAATGCAATCTGCCTTGAAACGCAGAACTACCCAGACGCTCCCAATCATCCTTCCTTCCCTTCTGCCATATTGCGACCAGGAGAAATATATTTCTCTCAAACGGAATACAAGTTTTTATAGCCTATGTGTAAAATAGGCGAGGTTGTTATGCCTTAAAGGTGACTTTTTCAAGGAGTTGTTTCTTTCCATACGGAAATTGAGGTATCAGCCAAATGTATTGGCTATGCTGGCTATCTCTTGACAAACTATCCGCCCCCCTATGGAGGTGTTGAAGGGGAAGTAGAAGGGGAAAAATATGCAAAAAAAGTGAGATTTGGCGGGGTTTGTGGAGATAATCTGTGTTAACCTCCTATTTTGTAGGCCAAGATGTGTGTACAAACTTTATATGTTGTCGAGTAGTTCAGTAGTGGACATCTCCATGCGGTTGAAGGCGAACCACTTTTTGCCAAGGTCTTTGATGCTGGCACCGAGGTGATAGACTGTCTCGTCGATGCAGAGGAAGCGGTCGTGAGAGCGGTCGAAGGTAATAATTTCTATCGGAGGATATTGCGCGTTGTGTTTCTGAATATCCAATTGCAGTTGTGCGGTTGGTTTTTTGGTATAGATGGTAGCAGCTACCTTATCTGCTCGTTTGGATAGTATGGTTAGCACGCTATCGTCGATATAGTTGTCAATGAGGATGATGCGTGTGGTGGCTTCGCGTATGCGATCGTTGATGAAGGTGTAGGCATCGAATATTTGTCCGTCGTAGAAGATACCTTGGTGGGGTTGCACATTACCGCTATCCAAACGACGGAAGACCTCTTCAAGTTTGTGGTCAGTTTCTGTTTGATGAGCAGCAAGTGCCAGTTGGTTCTGCTCCATCACATCCAGACGTTGGAATATTTGTGCATTGGAAGCTATGAACTGGCGCATGGCGGTAAAGGCACGCATGATACGGATGTTGACTTGAATAGCTATTGGCGAACGCAGAACACTACTGAGCATAGCAATTCCATTTTCTGTAAAGGCATAAGGAAGATAGCGCACGCCTCCATGACATGATGTCACAATTTGTGATTTCAAACTTACTTCTTGACTTGAGGTTGCAATTTGTGACCTTGGAGAATTCTCTATTGCACTTGAGGTCGCAATTTGCGACTTCAAGTTAATGAGTTCCACTTTAGTTAGTTGAAACATAAAATCATCTGGGAAACGCTCAATATTGCGTTTAACTTGCTCGTTCAAACGCTTAGTTTCTACTCCATACAAGATAGCAAGGTCGCTATCTAATAGTACTTGTTGCCCACGAATAGTGCGAATAAGAGGTTCGATTTGCAGAAATTGATTGTCGGTACTTTGCTCTTTGGTTGTAATCAATTCATTAGGTACTTGCTTTGCCATAATTGCTAGTCTTTATTAGTTAAACATTTACTTGTTTTTTTGAAATTATCGTTTGAGTATTTTTAATGCGAAATAAGAAATCTGCTGCAAAGGTACTACATCAAACTGCTAAAACTTGTCAGTATGTCAAAGAAAATGCAAAAAAAATGCATTTTATTTTAGGTGTAGAGGCCGGGGATTGACTTGCTCCTTTTTTTGTGGGAGTTTTGGTGTTTTGGGAAAGAAAAAAGGAGCAAGCTATGTGTTGACTGATGTATAAAAGAGGAGAAAAGAGGAGGTACAAAGTAGCTCCTCTGAAGTGTATACTGTCTATCCGATGGCAAGAAAGAGTCCCCATTCTCCAGTAAAAAAAAGAAATGCGAGATTTTGCTTCATACCCCTTGTAAAAGACGTGAGTGAAACGAACGCACACTTAAAATTGGGGGAGAAATTCCTTGAAAAAGAAGAGAAAGTTTATTTACATATTCAATGAAAATAAGTAGTGAATATAATAAATTTGCAGAAAAATTAGCATAAAAAGTGATTTTTTAACAAAATGTTTGTTTGTATGTGTTTTTTTTTGTACTTTTGCAGCGCAATAGTAATGCACGTTACGGTAACATACGTTACGATTGCGTAAAAAACTATAATATTATGAAGTTCTACAATAGAGAAAAGGAATTGCAACTGCTGCAAGAAATCGAGGCAACATCTCGCGATTATTCGCAAATGACAGTGTTGGTAGGTCGTCGTCGAATAGGCAAGACAAAGTTGTTGTTAAAATTCATAGAGGATAAGCCTGCGGTGTACCTATTTGTATCGCGCAAGAGTGAAGCTATTCTTTGTCAACAATTTGTAGAAGAGGCTGAAAGGGCATTAAATATCCCTATTGGTCAGTACACGCATATAGCCTCGCTGTTAGAACACTTAATGCGCATTTCATTAATTCAGCCTTTTACGCTGATTATAGACGAGTTTCAGGAGTTGGAAAATATAGATCGCTCTATTATTGGAGATATTCAACGTGTATGGGATTTGAATAAAGACCGCAGTCACATTAATTTGTTATTGAGTGGTAGTATCTATTCAATGATGCGCCATATCTTTGAGGATGAGAAGGAGCCATTGTTTTCTCGTGCGAGTCATATCATTCATTTGCAAGCGTTTGGCACTAACACTCTAAAAGAGATTCTCCATGATTATAATCCAAACTATACCAGTGAGGATTTGTTGGCTCTTTACACATTCACGGGTGGTGTAGCTTGGTATGTAGAATTATTGATGACTGCTAAGGCGTGGTCATGTAAGAAAATGATTGACACCATTTTTCGAGAGCAGTCGCTATTCATCAATGAAGGCAAAAACTTGTTGATCGAAGAAGTTGGGAAAGAATATGGTATTTATTTTTCCATATTGGAATGTATAGCACGCGGTATCAATACGCGTGGCGAGATAGAAAATGCGATAGGAGTAAAAGAGATAGGTGGCTATCTAAGTAAGTTAGATAAAGAATTTGGTATTATTACCCAGCATCGTCCAATATATAGCAAGCCAGCATCCAAATCTGTAAAATATGCTATTGCAGACAATTTCTTGACTATTTGGTTCCGTTTCTTTTATAAATACAATAGCTATATCGAGTCTGGTAACTTTGCGCAGTTGAAGGATATTGTTGTACGTGATTATCCAACAATTTCTGGGCTTATGTTAGAGCGATATTTCCGCCAAAGAGCCAAAGAGGAAGGCAAATATACTACGATCGGTAATTTCTGGGATAAGAAAGGTGAACACGAAATAGATATTATCCTTGTCAATGAGCAAGATAAGTTACTCCGCATAGGCGAGGTAAAACGCCAAGCAAAGAATATAGAGCAACATGTGTTGCAAGAAAAAGCGGAATACTTTTTATCATTGTATCCTCAATTAGCGACTTACCAACAAGAACTGCTTGCACTCTCAATGCTGGATATGTAATTCCAAAAAGGATTAGGTTAAGGATTAGATTAAAGATTAGGTTAAGGATAGCGAGATAATAATCTCACCCAACGCGTAAGCGGGCTTTGGAAATAGAAAGATAGAAAGCATATGATAAATGAATAACACGCGTACACGCGCGTGTTATAGTCATGTGTGCTTTCTATAATCCCTTGAAAAAATGGGGGAGAAATTCCATGAAAAAGAAAGAAAAAAGACAATACCTTGCTCCAAATGTGTGATAAAATACATACATTTGGCTGAGTGTTTGAATAAAAAATATGTGTTTTTAAGCCAAATCTCAAAAAAAATGTGAGATTTGGTTGCAAGTGTCAGTTCTTTTTTGTACCTTTGCAGCGCAAAATAAGAAATAATACCAATTATGCTTGGCAGAGAAGAAGAAAAACGAGTACTATTATCGCTACTTGAAAGTGATAAATCTGAGTTTGTGGCTATTTATGGTCGTCGTCGTGTCGGCAAGACTTATTTAGTGCGCGAAACTTTCAACTATAAGTTCGCATTTCAACATACAGGATTACAAGGAGGAAGCATACACGAGCAGCTAGAAGAATTTGCGAATTCTTTAATCATGGCAGGCATGAAGAAAGTGAAACGACCAAAGAACTGGTCGCAAGCGTTCTTTATGTTAGGACAACACCTCAGTACTATACCAAATAAAAAGGTTATCTTTATTGATGAGCTTCCATGGTTAGATACACCTAACTCAAAATTCGTGGCTGCTCTTGATCATTTTTGGAATGGTTGGGCTACAGCTCGTAAAGATATTGTTTTAGTTGTATGCGGTAGTGCCACCTCCTGGATTATAGACAAAGTGGTCATGAATTATGGTGGGTTACATAATCGTTTAACAGAACAAATATATTTGCGCCCATTCACATTGCGTGAATGCGAACAATATGCTTTAGAAAAGAATTTAGGTATGAGTCGCCGAAATATTTTGGAAACATATATGGTGCTTGGTGGCATCCCATTTTATTGGGATATGTTGCGTAAGGACTTATCGTGGGCACAGAATATTGATCGCATGTTTTTTCATCCAAATGCTAAAATGCGAAATGAGTTTGATGCGTTGTACAAATCGCTGTTTCGATGCCCTAAATCATATATTGATGTCGTTTCTGTCCTTGCAACAAAAAAGATTGGAATGACACGCAATGAGATTATGGCTGCTCTTCGCGGAGATAGCGGTGGCACATTGACGAAGACACTACGAGAATTAGAGCAATGTGATTTTATTCGTTCATACAATTCTATTGGGAAAGCCAAGAAAGAAACTGTTTACCAGCTGATTGACAATTTCACATTGTTCTACTTCAAGTTTATGGCCGATGGCACAATCAATGCGAAAGACTATTGGTCACGTATCATATCCAAACCTGTGTATAACACATGGAGTGGTTTGGCTTTTGAACGTGTTTGTTTTCAACATATAGATCAGATTAAACACTCATTGGGCATATCGGGTGTAATCAGTAATGTATATTCGTGGGTATATGCTCCGAAAAGTCCTGAAGAAAAGGGAACGCAGATAGATATGCTGATAGATAGAGATGATAACATCATCAATCTATGCGAAATGAAGTTTTCACAAGGTGAGTATGAACTAACTGAGAAATATGATTTGGAATTACGAAATAAAATAGGAACATTCCAAGCTAAAACCAAAACACGAAAAGGAATGAGCATTGTTATGATTACCTCATATGGTTTGAAGCGCAACAATTGGTCAAATGGCATCAATGCGCAAATAACAATGGATGACCTGTTTGTGATATAATAGTTGTGTATTTTGCTGCTAAAAAATTATTTTATTTGCATTTATGCAAAAAAAATATTATCGTTTGTCAGGAATAACGATGAGAGAGCTTTCTAATTATAAGTTCACAGATATAGCATGTGGGTGTGGTAGCTTCTTAATCGATGTCGCAGTAATGCTTCACGAGCGCGTTGGTAAACGATTTCACGAAATTTATAATAATATATTAGGAATAGATATTCATTCCTATTCAATAACAAGAACGAAATTATTATTATCTTTAGTAGCCTTAAAAAATGGAGAGGACGCCGATTTTTGCTTTAACTTATGGCAAGCAGATACATTAGAATTTGATTTTAACTTAATCGGACCTATAGACATAATTGTAGGTAATCCACCTTACGTCTGCGCGCGTAATATGGAAGAAAAAAGTAAAATATTGATGAAGAGATGGAGTGTCTGCAAATCAGGAAATCCTGATTTATATATCCCATTTTTTCAAATAGCAACTGAAAATCTTCGTATTGGTGGACGTATAGGATTAATCACAATGAATAGTTTCCTAACTAGTCTTAATGGTCGAGCTTTAAGAGAGTATTTTTCTTATTTACAATATGACATAAGAATTTCATAAAAGGTGGAGGAGGATGTCGTCGGCTTCGGGGATGGAGAGTTTTTGACGGATTTGAGTCTTACGCTGGTAGATCGTTTGAAGACTTTGGCGAGTGAGCATGTTGATCTCCTTCGTCGAAAAATTCGCCTTAAGCAAACAACATAACTTTATCTCTTTTTCATTATACATTGTTAATACATAGTTATCTTTAATGTTTGAACACGCACATATGTGCATGTTCTTTATGTATATTATACTAGCATATATGATTGGTGTGCATTTGCCATTTTAGAGAGACAATACTGGTTCCTGTATTTTATTGCTTTTCATAAAAATAAACTGCTAATCAGCGTGTTATTTATTTCTCTTTTTATAGGTCGGTTTAAAGTATTGCGCAAATCTTCGATTTATTGTAATTTTGCAGTAAAAAGTAAATTATGCAACAACGTCACCGAGATAGGATGATATATTTTCAAGAGCAATCAGAATGCACTCGAAAATACGTAATCCCTTATATCGAGCAAGTATTACCCGTTACGCCCAATCTTCGCATTCTGGAGATTGGGTGTGGCGAAGGCGGCAATCTCAAACCATTCTTAGAACTTGGGTGCCAATGCGTGGGTGTGGATATTGATGTGGCACAATTAGAAAAAGCCAAGCAATATCTCTCTGATTATTCTCACAATGAGAAACTTACCCTTATTGCACGCGATATTTACACAGTTACACCAGATGAAATAGGCAAATTTGATATTATCATGCTCCGCGATGTGATAGAGCATATACCCAATCAAGAGCAGTTTATGCATTATCTTAAGGACTTTATGCATAATGATACGATCGTTTTCTTTGGTTTTCCTGTATGGTGTAATCCTTTCGGAGGTCATCATCAGATATGCAGAAACAAATGGCTATCGCATACGCCTTGGTTGCATTTGCTGCCCAATTGGTTATATAGTAAAGTATTGCAATGGGGCGGAGAGTCGGATAGTACCATCAAAGCCCTTTTGGAGATCAAGGCAACTGGTATCAGTTTACACCGATTTGAGCAAATTATACATAAGGAACAATACAAGGTTTTGCAGCATACTCACTATCTCATCAATCCCAACTACGAGATAAAGTTCGGTTTGCGTCCATGTGTTGTAGATAGAGGTTGATATGGGTGGTATTGCGTTGGAAAGGGTTGGGAAAATTCAGTCCATTCCGTACAGAGGCGCGGGGCGCGAGGGGTGTGCGCTAACGCGCGCGTGGCGCGGAGAGGGCAGCAGCGCACACACCCAGCATCGCCGATGGGACTGCGGAAATGCATCGGGGGAGGGGAGGTAGCCGCCATTTTGAAGCCCCCTGTGTCTTATGACATGGGGAGCTTTTTTTATGTCTGGCTACGCTACAAAAATAAAATGTCGGAACGTAGAGACGACCGCAAGCCGTGAACGATAGTGAACACCTTATTAAAAAAAGGGGGGGGGGGGAGATTTCTTTTAATACAAGCCCTGAGCGAAGCGAAGACCTTACGCTAGATTAGCATTATTTCAAAGACCCCCTACCTTCCGGCAAGAGGTCTTTGAAAGTTAATCAAGTTTATCAAAACTCTGTAATGACATGCACTACTCTAACTGCGAATCCATTACATTTTGACCACTCTCCCGTAGTAACCACTCCATCCGAGGCGCTAAAACGGAGACAGAAAGCATTGGCTCCAGAACTAATACTTCCTCTTGTTGAAGACCAATAGTAGCCCGCTGTTCCAACATTTTGCACCCACCATTCTTGATTTTTGTAAAATCTATAACCTGCAGCGGGCAAGAAAATTGCACCGGCCTCCTCCATTTTTTGCCAATTAGCAAGAGTATAATTGTTATTTGTGCCACCTGCGGAGAAATTGATTCCTTGAGGACATACCCAATTATCAGGTAAAATAAATAAGCCAAATTTACCATCAATCTTTCCCATGCCATATAAAGAACCAGCATTTTCTCGCCCTTGGAATATATAAGTCCATTCAGATATACTTAAAGTGGTCCACGACAACCCGTCTACATCTCCTTTCACTTTACTTCCCCATTCTGTATAAGGATAATCTCTAGAAGGATAAGCAGATGTATTGGTCGGGTTATCACCAGTGCCCCAGCCCATTAGAGTAACTGGCTTACCTGTGAACCAATCTGTATTTGTTTCTGACATGTAATACTGAGTACTTGCGATAGTTAACGAAGCTGTCAAATTCCCCTTTGAAAATTGAACTTTCTTATTGGAACTTACTGAAATTGGGAAGAAATTTTTAGTAGATATTTGCACTTCCTCTCCATAAGCTACTCCAACTGCATTTTTTGCGTAAGCACGCACATAATAAACAGTTCCTATTTCCAACCCTGTTAATGAGCAGGTAAAACTTCCATCCGATTTTTTCGATCCTGTTTTTGTTGTATTATCTATAGTCGGATTGGGGAACGGAGAATAACATATTCCTTGAGTTGTTACACTCTGGCCTCCTGTATCTACGATTTTACCTCCTGATGTAAAAGTCTTATATGTTATACTTGAACCAGCAGTTGTTGTCACGACGGGAACAGAGTAAGCTTTTGTTGTAAAAGAAACATCTTCACCATATGCAATTCCCATCGCGTTTTGAGCATATGCGCGGACATGATATGTAACACCTTGTTGCAAATTATTTATTGTTACTGAATAATTATTTGTTGATGCAGAAGATGTGATTTTTATTCCAGACTCTATCGTTGGAAGAGTATCCAAGGAATAACAGATTCCTTTCGCAAATATATCTCCATTACCATCCGATACAATTAAACCCGCTATCGTTGCCCCTGTATATGAGATATCCGAAGCACCAACTGTATTTACACTCGGAAGAGACATGTTTTTTGCAACAAACGAACGCAAAATTCCATATTTCACGCCTATGCTGTTCCTTGCATAAGAATGATAATAATATGTTTTCCCAGCCTCCAAATTACTAACCACACACTCAAATTGTCCATCGCCCCCTCCTGCAGAATAATACACAGCATTATCCATATTAGCATGTTCACTAATGCATATACCGCGGTCAAGTATTGACAACACACTGTTTGCAGAAGCGACACAAGTAACTTGAAGATTACCTAACAGACAAGACTCACCAGAAATTGATGGGACTGAATAATTTGTAGTGCTACTTCCTGCAAGAATTTTTAAAAATTCTTTTGCAGCATCTTTCATAGAGGTAAAGTTATCACCTAAAGACGATGAGCAATCTAACACTAACATCACTAATGCACTGCTTCTTTCTTCCGTTGTAGTCGTATTGCCCTCCGGACTAAACTCACTATTAAGTTGCCATTGATTAGTGCTTGGTACATAATACCATTGTCGTAAATTTGTGAGAGACAACTGTTCCCCAAGATTATTTTCGAGATTATTGATTGTAAACACATCAAATAATCCATCAGGCACAGAAACCAAAGTTGAACCATTAGAACACTTTATGCCACTATAAGTCACATTATTCAGCACTCCATAGTCTCCAAAGTCATAATCTCCTTCCAAATAATATTCCGATTGCGAGGCATCACTGACGGCATCAAACGTTAAACGTATTTTACTTCCCGGATCGGGTGCTGGAATATTGAGAGTAAGGGAATGCGAAACATTAGTTTGAGAAATGTTTGCTGCTATATCTTTAAATTTTCGACTAACACCACTCATGTCTGTTACCGTATATACATTAGCAGGTTCTGTCGCTAACTTCTGCAAGTCACTATAAAAGCGAGTTTCATCACTAACATCACTCCCCAATATACCTAATGACGATGCAACAAGTTTTGTCCCATTTATATAAGATCTATTTATTTTTTCAATTACAGCATCTAAATACTCTTGGCCATTCTTGAATAGCGGATTTAGACGAAATGATCCCACATCCAAGCCGTCAGTGAAGGTAACCAATGTCACATTTGCCAATTTACTCGGAATAGGTGCACGATTAATACTATCCAATGCATTATATACCGCATGGTACAAAATCGTTCCATTAGCAGTACTGAGACCATTAACAAAAGAATTGAATGTACTTAAATTACTGCTGGATATTAATCGGAAAGGAGAAGAATACAGCTGATTATTAAAGCCCATCAAACCAACATATATTCCCTCCTGACTATATTGAGCGCTGGAGAATTGTAAAGTAACCAATGCATCTGCATCCTCTTGAGGTATTACTTCCGGTGTACTTGCTTCTACTTGACCTTGGCGACACATATAGCCTGTATAACGCATCTGATCTCCAACATTACTTTGATATTCCCTTGAAGCAATATGTAGGGGAGCGCGATAAGGCAATAACATTGGAGAACCACATGTGGCAGAATATAGTTCATTGCTACCTGCACTTACCATGTTAAGCATCTTTAACGATGCCATACCGGATGGAGTTCGGGCTGTCAAAAAGAACGCTGCCGGATGACTCAAATGTGCTTGATATAGATATATCCCTTCACAGAGGTTTTCCCGCACAGAGAGCACATTCCTTCCCAACACATCCCATATATCAATGGACACAAGACCCGGTTTTGTAACATTCAACACAAAAGAGTGGAACAAAATATGATTCTCATAGTTAGATAGAGAAACACCATTTCCAACATTTGATGCTTGAACGTTATCAATACCCGTTGCCGAGCCTGATTGTACGGAGACGCGGAGTGCCGTGTCTGTCAAACAATCAATTGTTGTACTCCATTCGCGAGTCAAGTTTTCCACCCGGACACTATCCAACAAACAATAGTGACCATCTGCGGTAATACCGCTAAACTTAGTTGTTACTTCTTGCGCTGACAGCAACGACAAAGTGAACAACAAAATACAAACATTAATTAGCCTTTTCATAATATTAAATTATTTTTCACATCTTTGCACCCTTAGAAAAACCGTACATATCTATTAGTTTGGCTATTTTATATGTAAGGTTCATTGTTTGTTTTCCATTAAAACCTATTACTGGATAATGGCGATTTTCCAGTATTTGCTTGTTATCATGATAGAAACAATATATGCATTTCAGTGCTACTTTATTCAAATCGGAGAAGGCACACTTTGGAGACATTTTTCTATTACATTTTGGGCATTGATATGCATTAGAAAATTCATTCTTGAATGCTTTTATAAAATTATTATCAAAGGCAGGGACAACTCCTAACGTCCCTAGCATAATCTTTGTGATTAACGTTTTTGTAGGAGAAACGCCATTATTGTCTTCATCAAATTTTATATCTGCTATTCGTTCTTTTAAATCTGAATAAATCTTGATAATTTTATCTTGAGTTTCTTCGTTCGCATAATCTGGCACATCAATATTCCATACCATCTCTGGGAGTTTATCTATATACTTTACGACCTCCGAAAGCGACTTCATACTGCATTCTTGCAACAATTTACTACTACCACGTAACATTCCCCAACTTGCCAAATAACCCCATAAATGCAAACAGGACAACTCCATATTTTCTGCCAAATGATGGCGATGAGTTTGGAAATATCCATAACAAAAATCAAAAGAGGCATAACGTTGAGTTGCTGATGTCTCATTATGGAACTCATCTATAATGCTATCCAATTCACTTTTATCTTTTTGATGTACGTTCATATCTTACTTTATTGGGTATGCAAAGGTACTGCTTTAGTTTTTTACAAACAAGACGTCCTTTGGTTCTTGTTGGTTCTTATTAAGTTTAGACACCATGAACAATTCCTTGCCCATACCTTGAGGTCCTGAGATTCCAATTAGCCAAAACATAGCGCTTATGACGCCTTTATTATGTCTTGTAATTGCCCACCCCTTAATGACATAACCCCAAGGCGTGGACTGGATTGCGGTGCAAAGGTACGAAAAAAAAGTGGACTGAGCAAGGGAAAAGAGTAAAAACTAGTTTTTTACACTTTTAGGGAGTGTCTTAGGTGTAGAGTGTGGCGAGTAAGCTCGCAGTTTAGAGGACGCCGCGGAGCGGCTACAGTTTAGAGGTTAGAGGCAGGGAATACTCGACTACAAGTCGAGGCAATGGAAGAATATTTATTCGCGGGGAAATCCGCGAGCACTAAATCGACTGCAGGAGCATATAGGCGAAATAGAGAAAATAGAAGCGATAGAAGCAGAATAAAACAGGAGTAGAGCCTCTTCTACAGCAATAAACTGGCTTTGTGTGGAGAAATTCACCACACGGAGGTGCAAATGTGGAGAAATACGCTACACTTATGTGCCACAAAAGCAGTAATTTTGCAGCGAAAAACAAAGTTATGAAACATCAACAGAAAACACCTTTAGACGACCTCGTTTGCAAGCATGTCAAACAACTTCTCAACGAACGCTGTATTAGTGTTCGACAACTGGCAACAGGTATCAATAGAGATCACTCACAACTCAACAAAATCCTACACGGAGAAGCCATTCTTCCCGCATATCTCATCGACGATTTCGCTGCTTTCTTCGAAATAGACCGCATCGCATTAATGACCGAAACGGATAGTATTTTCCGTATAGACGACCCGAATAACACGATACATATCTCCATACGAATACCTTCGTTCAATATATACAAACAAGTAATCAAATTTTTAACCCAAATCAGAAAATAGAAACATGACCAAACAAGAAGCCGTCATCAAATACATCGAAGATAACTATCTACAAAACAATCGTTTGAGACACGATGTGATTGCAGACAAGTTGCAAATCCGCATAGCGGATAGTTTAGAGAACGCTTCGCTAAGAGCACCCCAAAAATCAGTAGATTTTTCGGGGACCCCGCTACAGAACGCCCCAGAGGGGCTACAGTTTAGAGGCAAGGAGATGTGGCGGGAGATGACGAAGCATGACATTAACTCTATTGTGTGTCGTTGTGCGCAGGAGTATGATGCGAATATCACCTCACGCGAAGTGATGACTGCTCTGCAATCGGATCTAATACCCGATGTACACCCGCTGAGGGAGTATGTGTTGTCGTGTGGAGAATGGACAGAAGAGCAGCCTGATTGGATAGACTTCGTCGCCTCGCAGGTCCGCACAGCGGACAATGCGGGTTCAGGAGTTCAGGAGTTTAGGAGTTCAGGAGTGACTTCTAAACATCTGAACAGCAAAGCGTCTGAACTTCCAAACATCAGCTCTGCTGACCGCCTCTGGCGCGGCTGCTTCAAAAAGTGGTTCGTAGCTATGGTAGCATCGTGGATGAAAGATGAGGTAGTCAACCATCAGGTGCTCGTGCTCATCGGGCGCCAAGGCATCTACAAGACCACATGGCTAGAGCATCTCATCCCGCCACATCTGCGTGCGTATGCGTGTAAGTTGGCGAATAGCAACGATCTGAACAAAGATGAACGGCTGCGTATTGCGGAGTTTGGGCTTATCTCCCTTGATGAGATTGACTCGATGAACAACCGAGAACTCAACCAACTCAAATCCATCATCACAGCCACAGATATCAACGAGCGTGCCGCTTATGCCTACACCAAAGAACGACGCATTCGACTGGCGAGCTTCTGCGCTAGCGGCAACAGACGGGATTTCCTCACCGACATCACCGGCAACCGCCGATGGCTACCATTCGAGGTAGAGAGCATACTGAATCCGTTTCATACTATTTTGCCTTACGACCAATTGTATGCGCAAGCATGGGCACTGGCTCAAGATCCACTGTTCAGTTATTGGTTTGACCTCGACGAGATAGAGGTGCTGGAGGAGCATAATCAGCATTTTAGGGATGAGAGTAACGAGGAGCAGTTGTTGCCGATACTCTTTGATGTGCCTGCCGAGGGCAGAGGCGAGTTTATGACGACGGCACAGATCAGTGAGCGATTGGTGACATATGGGAACATCAAGAAGCCGATGGCATTAGGTCGTTTAGGAGTACTCATGGGTAGTATGGGATATAGATCTGTTACACGAGGCAATAGGCAAGCTCGTTTGCGCGGATGGATTGTATATCAACGAGATACAGAAGAAATTGCTGCTAACAAAAAACTTTTAGCTAAAGAATGT